>NZ_JBXWRU010000005.1:0-419759 GCF_059613085.1 Ruegeria sp. BHSC029 | reverse complement strand
AGGCATCGACATCAGTGCGCTGTCAGATCACGGCGCGTCGCTGGCCGCCAAAGGAAGAACACCGCTCTACGCCGCAATCGACGGAACCGCTGCCGCCGCAATCGCGGTGGCCGACCCGATCAAGCCCAGCACACCGGAGGCCATCGAAGCCTTGCACGCGCTGGGGCTCAAAGTGGCGATGATCACGGGCGACAACAGGGCGACGGCCGATGCCATCGCAGCACAGCTTGGGATCGACACAGTCGTCGCCGAAGTCCTGCCCGAAGGCAAAGTCGCTGCACTGGAAAACCTGCGCGTGAACGGCGGCAAGTTGGCTTTTGTCGGTGATGGGATCAACGACGCTCCGGCGCTGGCGGCCGCGGATGTCGGCATTGCCATCGGCACCGGGACCGACGTTGCGATCGAGGCCGCAGACGTGGTGCTGATGTCGGGCGATCTGATCGGCGTGGTCAACGCCTTCGATATCAGCCAGCGCACCATGCGCAATATCCGGCAGAACCTGTTCTGGGCCTTTGGCTACAACACGCTGCTGATCCCGGTGGCCGCGGGAGTTCTCTATCCCTTTGGCGGACCCTTGCTGTCCCCGGTTTTGGCGGCTGGCGCCATGGCGCTGTCCAGCGTGTTCGTCTTGTCAAACGCATTGCGGCTGCGTTGGGTCAAGGCGGCCCGGCCGCCGAGCGGATCCGACCGCAAACCGCAGACCATTGCACACGCACCCACACCCGCCGAATAGGAAAGGAGCCGCCATGAACATCGGGGACGTCGCCGAACGCTCGGGTTTGCCGGCCAAGACCATCCGGTATTATGAGGATATCGGTTTCATCAAACCCAGACGCTCGACCAATGGATACCGCCATTTCGACGAGAAAGAACTGCACAAGCTGGCGTTCATCGGGCGCGCGCGGTCGCTGGGGTTCACCATCGAAGACTGCCGCTCGCTTCTGGCGCTGTACGAGGACAAGCACCGCGCCAGCGCGGACGTCAAGCGGATCGCCAAACAGAACCTCGAAGAGATCGATGCCAAGATCGAAGGTTTGAAAGCCATGCGCGAAACACTGTCGCACCTGATCCAGGAATGCGCCGGAGATGACCGCCCGGATTGTCCGATCCTCAAGGATCTGGGTCGCGACTGAAAGGATAGACTCGAGGCACCTTCGGGCGCTTTCCCTTGATCGCGACCACGGTTCTGTCCTAGGCCATGCGGCAGGTGCACAGGACGCGTTGTTACGAACGTATCGTCTAGGCCGGGCGAAAGACGGCAGAACCGTAATGATCTACGAGGGCTTTGGGCCACCCATGCAAGCAGCCACATGACAATCACTGACTGGACCCAGCGGTTCCACGGAACCAGCCACCTGCCCGATGCGGTACGCGCCCGGTTGCGCGCGGCCGCGCGGATCGTGAAGTTCCCGAACGGGGCCCAGGTGTTCGGGCCCGACAATGTGCCGGACAGCCTCATGTTTCTGTACGAAGGCCGGATCCGCGTTTCACAAAGCTCGGATACGGGGCGCGAAATCGTCTTGTATCGGGTTGAAGCCGGCGAAAGCTGCGTGCTGACCACGGCATGTATGCTGGCCGAAGAGGCCTATAACGCCGAAGGCATTGCTGAAACAGATGTCACCGCGATCGTCCTGCCCAAGCTTGCCTTCGACCGCCTAGCTGCGGAAGAGGACGCGTTCCGCGATTTCGTGTTCCAAGCCTATTCCCGCCGATTGATCGACCTTCTGCGTGTGGTCGATGACGTCGCCTTCGGCCGGATCGATGTCCGGCTGGCGGAACGTCTGCTTGCATTGGCCGATCCCGCGAACGAGGTGCAGGCCACACATCAACAACTGGCCAGCGAACTGGGAACCGCGCGTGAAGTTGTCTCGCGGGTGCTGCACGACTTCCAGAAACGCGAGTTGGTTTCGCAATCCCGGGGCAAGATTACGCTCACCGACACAACGGCTTTGCAGGCTTTGGCCCACAGCACCTGATTTTTCGGGAATCTTTTCGGCTTTCGTGACATTGTCACTGAAGAGACGCTCCTGGCGTCATATATGCCATTCAGAAACCTGAATATGGAGGGCGATATGACCAACAACGTCGGAACGATCGACCGCACGCTGCGCGCAGCTCTTGGGTTGGTCCTGCTGTACCTGGCAATCTTCAGCGGGCTGGCCCTGTTCGCCGCACCCCTTTTCAAATATGGCGCTGTGATCGTCGGCATCATCATGCTGTTGACCGCGACCATGAAATTCTGCCCAGTGTACACGCTTTTGGGCATCAAAACCTGCAGGACCAGATAATATGGAAACCGTATTCACGCCTTTTGCATCCTTTGGCGGCGGCCTGCTGATAGGCTTGGGCGCCGTGTTGTTGATGCTGGGCCTCGGCCGCATCATGGGTGCCACCGGTATCATGTCCGGTCTGGTCTTTCCTGACAGCGGGTCCGAGTTTTCCTGGCGTCTGGCGCTTGTTGCCGGAATGATCGTTGCGCCGGGTCTGATCTACGTGCTGACCGGCTCCATGCCGGCTATCGAGGTACCGATCAGCCCGCTGATGATCGTGGTCGGCGGAGTCATCGTCGGCCTGGGCGCCAGCCTCGGCTCGGGGTGCACCTCGGGTCACGGCGTATGCGGCCTGTCGCGGTTGTCGACCCGGTCCCTGGTTGCCGTTCCGACCTTCATGGTAACTGCCGCCATCACGGTTTTCGTGATCCGCCACGTATTCGGAGGGTGAGGCAATGAAACTGCTCCATACGTTCCTGACCGGCCTTGTCTTCGGCACAGGCATCGCGATCTCGGGCATGATGAACCCGGCCAAGGTGTTGAACTTCTTCGATCTGGCCGGAACCTGGGACCCCAGCCTCGCCTTCGTTATGGGCGGTGCGCTGGTGGTGACATTCATCGGCTATCGCCTGATATGGCGACGCGCCGCGCCGCTTTTTGCGGACCGGTTCCAGATTCCGGGCGCAAAGCACATCGACATGAAGCTTGTCGGCGGCTCAGCCTTGTTTGGCGTGGGCTGGGGCATCGCAGGATTCTGCCCGGGCGCGGCAATTCCGGCCCTGGGCACCGGACGGTGGGAGGTTCTGCTGTTTCTGGGCGCGGTCGCCGCCGGGCTGGCCCTGGCGCGCATTCTGCAAGGGCAACCATTGATTACACGTTCGGCCAAGGCCTGAGCGTCAGAGAGGAGGCACGATCATGACCGACCAAAAGGCAATCGACACCCACAACCAGAAAATGGCTGACGCAATCGCGACACCAATTTCCGCATATCCGGTTGATCTGAGCGTCAAACCCAAGGTTCAGGGCTTCTACGACGAGGCCACGGCGACGATCAGCTACATCGTTTCGGACCCGACATCCAACGCCTGCGCGATCATCGACAGCGTGATGGACATCGACTATGCCGCTGGCCGGATCACATTCGAACATGCCGACCTGCTGATCGCCGAGATCGAAAAGCAGGGCCTGAAACTGGAGTGGATCATCGAGACCCACGCCCATGCCGATCACCTGTCGGCGGCGCCCTACATCCAGCAGAAGCTGGGCGGCAAGATCGGCATTGGCGAGAACATCAAGATCGTGCAGGAGGTCTTCGGCAAGATCTTCAACGAAGGCACCGAGTTCCAGCGTGACGGCAGCCAGTTCGATGCACTGTTCACCGATGGCATGACCTACAAGATCGGCAACATGACCGCCTTCACCATGCACACACCGGGCCATACACCGGCCTGCATGGTGCATGTGATGGGCGATGCGGCGTTTGTGGGTGACACGCTGTTCATGCCCGATGGTGGTTCGGCCCGAGCCGACTTTCCGGGCGGAGATGCGGGAACGCTTTACGACTCGATCCAGAAGGTGCTGAGCCTGCCGGACAAAACCCGCCTGTTCATGTGCCACGATTACGGTCCCAACGGTCGCGACATCCGCTGGGAAACCACGGTGGCCGAGGAAAAGGCGCACAACATTCATGTGGGCGGCGGCAAGTCGCGGGACGAGTTCATCAAGATGCGCACCGAGCGTGACGCGACGCTGGCGATGCCGACCCTGATCATCCCGTCTATCCAGGTCAATATCCGGGCGGGTGACATCCCGACCGACAAGGACGGCAACCAGATGCTCAAGGTTCCGGTCAACAAGATCTGACCGCAGGAGACAACAATGGAAATCCGGAAGATTTCGGGCGCACTCTCGGTGTCGCCACAGGTAACGCTTGCCGATATCCAAGCGATCAAGGCCGCGGGCTTCCGCGCCATCATCTGCAATCGCCCCGACGGTGAAGGGTCCGACCAACCGACATTCGAGGAAATCGAGGCCGCTGCAGAAAAGCTTGGCATCGAAGCCCGGTACGTTCCCGTCCAGACTGGCCTGGTTCGGGATGAGGACGCGCAGGCCTTCGGTCAAGCCCTGACCGAACTGCCAGGTCCGATCCTGGCCTATTGCCGGACGGGCACGCGCTCGGCCACGCTTTGGTCGCTGCACGAGGCCGCGCAGGGCCGAGCCTTGCCTGACATCCTGACCTCAACCAAGGCTGCCGGATATGACATGAGCGGCGTGGCCCGCCGCATCGCCAATGGCGGCAAGACGCCCACCGACACCGGCGACGCGTCCTTTGACGTGGTGATCGTGGGCGGCGGGGCAGGGGGCATCGCCACCGCCGCCAGCCTGCATGCGCGCAAATCCGACCTGTCGATTGCCATCATCGACCCGTCGGATGTGCACTATTATCAACCCGGCTGGACCCTGGTGGGCGGCGGCGTGTTCACGCCGGAACAGACGGCCAAGACCATGGGCGCGCTGATCCCGCGCGGGGTCAAATGGATCAAGGCCGCCGTGGCCGCGTTCGAGCCACAGAACAACGCCGTCATTCTGGATGGTTGCCGAGTGGTCAAATACGACCGTCTGGTGGTGACTCCGGGGCTCAAGCTGGACTGGGGTGCGGTCGAAGGGCTGGAGGAAACGCTGGGCAGCAACGGCGTGACCTCGAACTATCGCTATGACCTGGCGCCCTATACCTGGCAGTTGGTCGAAGGGCTGAAGGTGGGACGGGCGCTGTTCACCCAGCCGCCGATGCCGATCAAATGTGCGGGCGCGCCGCAAAAGGCGATGTACCTGTCGGGCGATGCGTGGGTCCGACGCGGGGTTCTGAAGGATATCGACATCCAGTTCATGAATGCGGGCGGGGTGCTGTTCGGGGTCAAGGACTATGTCCCGGCGCTGATGGAGTATGTCAGGAAATACGACGCCACGCTGAACTTCTTCCACAATCTGGTGGCGGTGGACGGGGCGGCGAAAACCGCCACGTTCAAGGTCGCCAAGCCCGACGAGCAGCCCGAGCAGGTGACGGTCGAGTTCGACATAATGCATGTCTGCCCGCCGCAGGTGGCGCCGGACTTCATCCGGGTATCGCCGCTGGCAGATGCGGCGGGTTGGGTCGATGTGGATCAGTCCACGCTGCGCCACAAGAGCTTTGACAACATCTGGTCGCTGGGCGACGTGATGAACGCGCCGAACGCGAAAACCGCGGCCGCTGCCCGCAAGCAGGCGCCGGTGGTGGCCGACAACATCGTGGCCGATATCGAGGGCCGCGGCCCGGTGGCGGCCTATGACGGTTACGGCTCGTGCCCGCTGACGGTGGAACGCGGCAAGATCGTGCTGGCCGAGTTCGGCTATGGCGGTGTCCTGAAGCCCAGCTTCCCTAAGTTCCTGATCGACGGCACCAAACCCAGCCGCGCGGCCTGGGTCCTCAAGGAAAAGCTGCTGCCGCCGGTCTATTGGTCGGCGATGCTGAAGGGCAAGGAATGGATGGCCAAGCCCGAGCCGCTGAACGTGGCGGCCGAATAGGTCGCTAGGGCTTCTTGCCCTGCGCCATCCAACACCCGCCCTGTGCCCTCTTGAACGTGGAACCGATGCACAACCTGTTGCGATACTTGCCAATTCTGGATTGGGGCCGCCGGTATGACCGGGCGGCGCTGTCCAATGACCTGATCGCCGCGGTGATCGTGACGATCATGCTGATCCCACAATCGCTGGCCTATGCGCTGCTGGCGGGGCTGCCGCCCGAGGCGGGTATCTATGCCTCGATCGTGCCGATCATCCTCTATGCGATCTTCGGCATCAGCCGGGCGCTGGCGGTGGGTCCGGTGGCGGTGGTGTCGCTGCTGACCGCATCCGCCGTGGGGCAGGTGGCTGAACAGGGCACCGCCGGCTATGCGGTGGCGGCGCTGACACTGGCCTTTCTGTCGGGCGGGTTCCTGGTGTTGCTGGGTGTGTTCCGGCTGGGCTTTCTGGCCAACTTCCTGTCTCATCCGGTGATCGCGGGTTTCATCACCGCCTCGGGCATTCTGATCGCCACCAGCCAGTTGAAACACATCCTGGGGGTCAGCGCGCATGGCCATACCCTGCCCGAGATGCTGGGCTCTATCTTGGCGCATCTGGACCAGACCAGCGGGATTACGGTGGTAATCGGCGCACTGGCCACGGCCTTCCTGTTCTGGGTGCGCAAGAACCTCAAACCCGCGCTGCGGCGCATGGGCGTACCGCCGCTTTTGGCCGATGTGCTGACCAAGGCCGGGCCTGTGGTGGCGGTAGTGGCAACCACGATGGCGGTCTGGGCCTTCGGGCTGGACGCGCGCGGCGTCAAGATCGTGGGCGAGGTGCCCCAAAGCCTGCCTCCGCTGACCCTGCCGGGGCTGTCCTCGGACCTGATCGGCGCGCTGCTGGTGCCCGCCATCCTGATCTCGATCATCGGCTTCGTCGAAAGCATCTCGGTCGCGCAGACGCTGGCGGCCAAGAAACGTCAGCGCGTCGATCCCGACCAGGAACTGATCGGCCTGGGCGCGGCCAATCTGGGCGCCGCCTTCACCGGGGGCTTTCCGGTCACCGGCGGATTCTCGCGCTCGGTGGTGAACTTCGACGCGGGCGCCGAGACCCCGGCGGCCGGTGCCTTCACCGCCGTTGGGCTGGCGGTTGCCGCACTCTTCCTGACCCCGCTTGTCTATTTCTTGCCCAAGGCGACGCTGGCCGCGACGATCATCGTGGCGGTGCTTAGCCTGGTGGATTTTTCAATACTCAAAAAGACCTGGGGCTATTCACGGGCCGATTTCACCGCCGTCGCCGCTACAATCGTCCTGACCCTGATGGCCGGCGTCGAAGCGGGTGTTGCCAGCGGCGTGGCAATCTCGATCCTTCTGCATCTTTACAAGACTTCACGTCCACATGTGGCCGAACTGGGGCTGGTGCCGGGCACTCAACACTTCCGCAACATCCTGCGCCACAAGGTCCAGACCGACCCCACGCTGGTCACGTTGCGGGTGGATGAAAGCCTGTATTTCGTGAATGCCCGCTTCCTCGAGGATCTGATCCAGTCGCGCGTGACCGAGGGTTGCGAGATCCGCAACGTGGTACTGATGTTCTCGGCGGTGAACGAGGTCGACTTCTCAGCGCTCGAAAGCCTTGAGGCGATCAACCACCGCCTGCGCGACATGGGTGTCGGGCTGCACCTGAGTGAGGTCAAGGGCCCGGTCATGGACCGACTGAAGCAGTCACATTTCCTCGACGACCTGAACGGGCAGGTCTTCCTGTCGCAATATGACGCTTGGCAAAGACTGACCGCGCCTGACCGGATCACGTGGGCCGCGGAATGAGTTCTGATCCCTGAGCCGCGTAATCATGATTATGTAAAGTTTATTCCTCACGCTTGATTGACGAATTGCAACCACGCATGATCCGTCAATGGGGTTCACGGTCAAAACATGGCTGAACGATCTTGGTCTGGGCCAATACGCAGAGACCTTTGCGGAAAATGACGTTGATGCACGCGTATTGCCTCTGCTGACCAATGACGATCTCCGAGAGCTTGGAGTCAGCCTCGGACACCGCAAGGTCATTCTGGCTGCCGCCCGCGTCCTGTCTGATGAACAAACGCCCGAGCAGCCAACATCTGACATCGCAGCAGCCGCAGCCGAAATACGGCCCGACACGGATGGGCAACCGTCGCGCGCTCCGGCCGAACGGCGCCATCTGACGGTCTTTTTTGCCGATCTCGTCGGCTCGACCGAATTGACCAACCGGATCGACCCCGAAGACATGCGGATCCTGTTGCAGCGATACCAGGATTCCGTTGCAGGTGCTGTCAGCCGGTATGGAGGATATGTCGCAAAATACCTTGGCGACGGGCTGTTGGTCTTTTTCGGGTGGCCCCGCGCCTATGAGGATCACGCCATTCGGGCCGTCAAAGCTGGCCTCGAAGCCGTGCGAAGGGTCCGGCAGATGACGACGCCCGACGGAACTCCACTCGCCGTGCGCATCGGCATCGCCAGCGGCGACGTGGTTGTCGGTGACGCGATCGGTGAAAACTCGTTCGAAGAAGGCGCCATGACCGGACCGGTGTTGAACTTGGCCGCCAGGTTGCAGGAAAAAGCCCCGGCAAACGCCGTCGTCATGCCCCGTGCAGACCTGACAGGGTCACTGGATGGCGTGTTCGAGGTTTCATCCTTGGGCAGCGTGCCCCTGAAAGGCTTCGATGTCGCCCACGACCTGGTTCAGGTCATGGGTGAGCGCAGCGCCGAAAGCCGGTTCCATGCGGTTCGCGGGGATGGAGCCCACGGGTTCCTGATCGGCCGCAGTTTTGAAAAGGGCATCCTTCTGCAATCCTGGAAACACGCGCAGGACGGCAAAGGCGAAGTGGTCCTGCTGTCAGGCGAAGCGGGAATCGGCAAGTCGCGCCTGATCGAGGAGTTTCTGCAGGACGAAAGTGTGGTCCAAAAGGCCGACATCATCAGACTGAACTGCTCACCCTATCTGACCAGCAGCCCGTTTCACCCGGTTGCCGAACGGATTTCACAGGATGCGGGCGTCGACCCGGATTTTGACGACGACAGGGTGCAGGAGAGTGTTCACGCCATGCTGGCCCAGCGGCAAGGACTGGATCTGGACCTTGTTCTACCTGCCTTCGCCGCTTTGGTCGCCCCGCGCAGCACCTTGGCCCAGCAGGTCCTGCAACTGTCGCCCCAGGAACAGCGAGACCTGACGATCCAAGCGCTGATCACCACGGTAAAGGCCCGGGCCGTCCAACGTCCGGTCATCCTGTTTGTCGAGGATGCCCATTGGATCGACGCCTCGACCCACGCGTTGCTGGATCGTTTCAAAGCGTTGTGCGTCGACCTTCCCCTTCTGATCGTGATCACGCATCGCCCCGGCTGGGAAATGCAGAAGACCGAAGGGGACAGCCATGTGCAAACCCTGCACCTAGGGCGACTTGATGCCGAGCAGGTCGCCCATCTGGTGCAACGTGTCTCGGGACGCGATCCGGATCCGGAATTGGTCGACCTGATTGTCGACAAAACCGACGGCGTGCCGCTTTTTGTCGAGGAACTGACCCGCGCCATACACGAAACCGGCGGGGTCGGTGTGAACGTGCCCTCGTCCCTGAGCGGAGCGTTGATGGCCCGGTTGGACGCCGTATCGCCCGACGCCAAACAAACGGCTCTTGCCGCGTCCGTTATCGGTCGCGAGTTCGAACCGGCTCTGCTTGCCGCGTCGATGCCGGAAGCCCCGGCAGAGCTCGACACTTGTCTGGCTGAGCTGTGCCGCGCTGGTCTGGTCTTTGAAAGCGGGCACCACAAAGGGCATTATGTATTCCGCCATGCGTTGATCAGGGACACCGCCTATCAGTCCATGCTCAGCAGCACACGCAAGGCCCAACACGCCAATGTCGCCCGCGCGCTGATGGAGTTGCGGTCGGCCGAGATTGAACGACGCCCCGAGTTGGCCGCCCGGCACCTGACCGAGGCCGAAGACTGGGCTGCCGCCTATGACCGGTGGCGCGCGGCGACGGAAATGGCTCTGTCACGGTCGGCCAGCCAGGAAGCCCTGGCCAATGCGACGGAAACCCTGAAGGCCGCGCAAAAACTCGGCGACGAAAAAAGCCCTCAGACGATCGTTGGAAACCTGCTGCTTGGGCGCAGCTACGACAGCGCAGGCAGGTTGCCGGAAGGCATCGCCAAACTGAAGGAAGCCTCGGACGCCGCCCGGCACTCAGGCCGGACGGACCTTGCTGCCGACGCGGCGCATCACTTCGCCGATTCATGCATGATGGCCGGTCAACGGCACGGCCAGGCGATCAGCCTGTGCTTCGAGGCATTGGACAGCCTGCCACCGACAGATGAGGTTCGGCGGTGTCGTCTGATGGCCCAGATCGCCCGCGCCTACATGTTCATCGGCGACTTTGCCGAGGGCACTAAATATGGCCAGCAATGCATGGAACTGGCCGCCCGGCTGGGCGATCACAAATCCCGGTTCGCCGTCATGATGACCCGCTTCGGCGCTCCCTTCGTGGCGCGCCAGGGCGAAGATCGGCTGAACTGGCGCAAGAACCTCGAATCCATGCACGAAGTGGCGGAAAAGCTTGGAAACATCGATCAGGGTCGCGACCGTACCCTGAGCCTGTTTGTCGGTGCCGAAATGGCGGACCGCCAGTTGGTCGACACCTCGTTGGAACTGCTGACCGAGATCTCGGACAAGGACAACCACCGACAGCTGTACTGGGTCCAGATCCATGCCCGTGCAATGGTGGCCATCCTGGATGGCGATTTTGAACGCGCCGAGACCTATGCGAGCGAAGCCGTCAAAATCGGGCGGCAGACACACGGCGCCCATGTCGAGGGTGTCTACGGCGTTCAGATGTTCACCATCCGGCGCGAGCAGGCCCGGTTGCATGAAGTGGCCCCTGTGATCAAGCGGCTCATGTCCGACAGCCCCGGCGAAACCAGCTGGAAACCCGGATTCGGCCTGATAGCCGCCGAACTGGGGTTTCGCGGGCCCGCCGAGCGTATTCTCAATGAGATCGCGGACACCGGTTTTGACCTGCCTCAGGACGCGATGTACTCGACCACGCTGTCCTATCTGGCGGATATCTGCGTCGCGGTCGAGAACACGCACCATGCCCAAACGCTGATCGACAAGCTGCTGCCCTACCGGGACCTGACGATCACGGCCGGCGCGACAACCGTCTGCACCGGATCCGCGGCCCGGCGGCTGGGAGCGCTGGCCGCCGCGTTGGGTGATTGGGACACCGCCGACGAGCTGTTCGAAACCGCGATCCAAGTGGACACAGCGATGGCCGCGCCGCCGTGGATCGCCCACAGCCAAGCCGCGCGCGCCTGGGCTCTTCGCCGTCGCGGTCGCGCTCAGGATCTGCGCTCGGCCCTGTCGCTTGAGGCCGAAGCGTTGGCAACTGCCCGGGAATTGGGTATGGTTTCCCTTAGGTCAAAACTTGAAGGATCCGCGTCTTAGACTCCGAGCACATGCGCAGGGGGGTGCATAATGCCAAGGTACATCATCGAACGGAACTTCGCCGAACAGCTTGAGCTTGGCGACGATGACAAGGTAAAGATCAAGGAAATCAACGACGAAGAAGGGATCGAGTGGATTTTCTCGTTCCTGAGCGCGGACAAGCGAAAAACCTATTGTCTATACGAGGCGCCGGACGCGGAAAGCCTGCGCAAGGCGGCAAAGCGTCTGAACATTCCGGCTGACGTCATCACGCCTGTTGATCGGATCGATCCCGGCATCTTCGCCTGACACGACCAAATTTGCATTGCGCGCCCTTCGCTCGAATGGGCCGCACAACCCATTGCCCGAGGCAGCACCGCAGGAAACCTGTCCACCTGATCTGGAGGACTGATCATGTTTGACCTGATAACGCTGAACGGCAGCACCAAAACCGTGGACCAAGAAGCGCTGGACGCTTTGGACGCGTCTCTGCGTGGATCCGTCTTTCTTCCCGGCAGCCCCGAATACGATAGTGCCCGCACCACCTGGAACAGCATCGTCGACCGCAAACCCGGCTTTGTGATCCGGGCGCTCGGGGCCAGCGATGTGCAAAAGGCCGTGAATTTCGTGCGCGAGGCAGGGCTGATCATGTCCGTCCGCTCGGGCGGTCACCAGATCGCCGGACATGCGGTAGCCGATGATGCGGTGATGCTGGACCTGTCACGGATGAAATCGGTGCATGTCGACCCGAAGGCGCGCACCGCGCGTGTGGCGCCGGGCGCGGTTCTGGGTGACGTTGACAGAGAGACGCAGGCGCACGGGTTGGTGGTTCCGACGGGCATCAACTCGACCACCGGGATCGCCGGGCTGACACTGGGCGGCGGCTTTGGCTGGACAACGCGCAAGTTCGGCATGACCATCGACAACCTGATCTCGGCCGAGGTTGTTCTGGCCGATGGCTCGATCGTGACCGCGTCGGAAAGCAGCCACCCGGACCTGTTCTGGGCCATTCGCGGCGGTGGCGGCAATTTCGGCGTGGTTACCTCGTTCGAGTTCCACCTGCACCCGCTGGGGCCGCAGGTACTGTCCGGCCTTGTGGTGCATCCGATCGAGCAGGGCCCCGCTCTGCTGCCCGAATACGCGCGGATCGCTGACACTGCGCCTGACGAGTTGACGGTCTGGACGGTGATGCGCAAGGCCCCTCCCCTGCCCTTCCTTCCCGAAGACTGGCACGGGCGCGAGGTGCTAATCTTTGCCGCCTGCTATGCAGGTCCCATCGAAAACGGCGAAGCCGCGATGGAGCCGCTGCGCGCCCTCGGAGACCCGATCGTGGACGTAATCTCGCCGCACGCCTTCGTCGACTGGCAGGCCGCTTTTGACCCCCTGCTGACCCCCGGCGCGCGAAACTATTGGAAAAGCCACGATTTTGATGCCTTGCCCGCGGATGCAATTGCAGGGCTTCTGGACAGTATCTCGACCCTTCCGGACCCGTCCTGCGAGGTGTTCGTTGCCCATGTCGGCGGTGCGATGGCCCGGGTCGAGGCTGCGGCGACAGCCTATCCCCAACGCTCGGCCCATTTCATCATGAACGTGCACACCCGTTGGGAAGATCCGGCCAAGGATGACACCTGCATTGCCTGGGCGCGCGCGCTCTATGACCGCATGACGCCGCATGCAACCGGCAGTGCCTATGTCAATTTCATGCCAGCGGACGAGGCCGACCACCTGTCCGGCGCCTACGGGGCCAATGCCACGCAGCTGTCGCGCATCAAGGGGCGGTACGATCCCGGCAACCTGTTCCGGGTGAACCACAACATTCCACCCGCGTGACGGCTTGAACTTCTTGCAGTGTCTGGCATAGACCGCGACCAACTGGACAGGGTCGGCGGGCAACACTACCGTGGGCCCGACATTCCCAACAGGAGACCCAGACTCATGTCCAAGATGCTTTCGATCGCGGCCGCAACCCTTGCGTTCACCGCAACTTCGGCCCTTGCGGACGGGCATTGCGCCGCGGGCAAGACCCTGACCGAGGGCAAGTTCACCGTGGCCACCGGAAACCCGGCCTATTACCCGTGGGTGATGGACGACGCGCCCGAGTCCGGCCAGGGCTTTGAAGCCGCCGTCGCCTATGCCGTGGCCGAGGAGATGGGCTTTGCCGCGGATGACGTGGTCTGGGTCCGGTCGTCCTTTGACGAAGCAATCCAGCCCGGCGCCAAGAATTTCGACGTGAACATCCAGCAATACTCGATCACGCCCGAACGCGATCAGGTCGTTGATTTCTCGGCCCCCTACTACACCGCACCGATGGCGGTTCTGGTCAGCGCAAACGCCGTTGATACCCCGCCCACGCTCGAGGCGCTGAAGGGCCTGCAATGGGGCGCGGTCGGGTCGACCACCGCCGTGCCGAAACTGGCCAGCGTGATCCAGCCGGATGCCGACCCGCTGCTCTATGGCGACAATGCCGATGTGAACGCGGCCATGACCGCGAACCAGATCGACGCCGCGCTGTTCGACCTGCCTACCGCCCTGTTCCTGAGCGCGGTGATGATCGAAGGGTCCAAGGTGATCGGCCAGTTCCCTGCCGATCAAGGCGACAACCCCGACCAGTTCGGCATGTTGATGGAGGAAGGCAACCCGCTGAAATCCTGCGTGGATGCGGCCATCGCTGCGCTGACCGAAAGCGGCAAGCTGGCCGAGATCGAGGCCAAATGGCTGCAGGACACGACGGGCGTTCCGCTGATCAAGTGACATGACACGAAACAGAACGGCGGGCCCGACCCGCCGCGAACTTTTTGAGGCGCAGCAGCGGCGGCGGTCGATCCGGATCGCCGCGACCAGCACCGTTCTGGTCGTCGTGGCGCTGATCGTGCTGGTGCCGCTGGCGCCGGGCTGGGCAAAGGTCCAGCAGAGCTTTTTCAACGGCGAGGTTTTGGTCAAGACCTTCCCGAAGCTGCTCGAAGCCTTTAAGATCAACGTGATGATCTTTGCCTGGTCGGCACCGGCCATCGCGGTGCTGGGGCTGCTGATCGCGCTGGCTCGCGACACCAAATCGCCCGCGCTGTTCCCATTGCGCATCTTCGGCGCGGCTTTCACCGACATCTTCCGCGGCGTGCCTGTGATCCTGACCGTCTATCTGATCGGCTTCGGCATTCCCGGGCTGGGCCTGACCCGACCGTGGAACTCACCCTATATCTGGGGGTCGCTGGCGCTGATCCTGACCTATTCGGCCTATGTGGCCGAGATTTTCCGCTCGGGCATCGACAGCGTGCATCACAGCCAGCGCGCCGCCGCCCTGTCGCTGGGCCTGACCGAAGGCCAGGTGATGCGCGACGTGGTGCTGCCGCAGGCCGTCCGCAACGTCGTGCCCTCGCAGATGAACATGCTGATCGCGCTGCAAAAGGACGTGTCGCTGCTCAGCTTCATCGGCCCGGTCGAGATCTTCCGCCAGGCGGGCGTGTTCAAATCGCTGCTGGCCAATTTCACGCCTTACGTGGGCGCGGCGATCATCTTCCTGATCGTGACCATCCCGGCGACGCGCTATGCCGACCACCTCATGGCCAAGCAGATGAGGGAGCGGCGCTAATGTCGAAACTGAACCTGCGAAACGTCGTCAAACGCTTTGGCGACCGCACCGTCTGCGACGGCATCGACCTGACCGTGGACGAGGGGCAGATGGTCTGCCTGATCGGCGCTTCGGGGGCAGGCAAATCCACCGTTCTGCGCTGCATCAACCTGCTCGAACCGATCGAGGATGGTGAGATCCTGCTGGACGGGGTCGACATCTCGGTGCCCGGGCTGGATCCGCAATCGGTGCGCGCGCGCATCGGCATCGTGTTCCAGAGCTTCAACCTGTTCCCGCACATGACGGCGCTGGACAACGTGATGCTGGCGCCGCGCCGCGTGCGCGGCCGCACGCGCGCCGAGCTGCTGCCCCAGATCGAAGAGATGTTCGAACGCTTCGGGCTTGCCGACCGGATGCACAACTATCCCGACCAACTATCTGGTGGACAGCAGCAGCGCGTCGCCATCGTGCGCGCCCTGGCCATGCAGCCCGAGGTGATGTTGTTCGATGAGATTACCTCGGCTCTGGACCCGCAATTGGTGGGCGAGGTTCTGGACGTGCTGCTGATGCTCAAACAGCAGGGCATGACGATGGTGATGGCCACGCACGAGATGGGCTTTGCCCGGCAGGCCGCAGACAAGGTGTGTTTCCTGCAGAACGGCCGCATCGTCGAGGAAGGCCCGCCCGAGCAGCTGTTCGACCACCCGCAGCAAGACGCCACACGGCAATTTCTGGCGCGCGCGCTCAAGTAAACGCCGGCGCCGGTTCAAAAATTGAACATTGCAGGGACCGGACGCCAACTTCGTGCTAGAGTCCACCGAACTGCCATATGCTGCTGGAGGTTCGGAATGCGTCTTTCAACCCTGTCTGCCGTGTGCGTTGCTGCCGGCCTTACCCTCAGCAACATGGCTTTGGCCCAACAGGTCGCTGACACGATCTATACCGGTGGTCCGATTCTGACGATCGATGACGCCCGGCCCACGGTACAGGCGGTCGCGGTCAAGGATGGGCGGATCATCGCAGCAGGTGAACTGGCCGAGATGCGCAGCCATCAGGGCGACGACACGACGATCTTTGATCTGGACGGGCGCGCAATGTTGCCCGGCTTTGTCGACAGCCACGGTCACGTGGTCATGGGCGGTTTGCAAGCCTTGTCGGCGAACCTGCTGGCACCACCGGATGGCACGGTCACCGACATTGACAGCCTGCAGGCGGCGTTGTCCGCGTGGGCCGAGGCCAATAGCGACACGGTCGAAGCGATGGGGATGATCATCGGCTTCGGCTATGACAACGCGCAACTGGCCGAGCTGCGCCACCCCACCCGTTCCGAACTGGACGCGGTATCGCGCGACGTTCCGATCATGATCATCCACCAATCGGGCCATCTGGGGGTGGGCAATTCCAAGGCACTTGAACTGGCCGGGATCACCGCAGAAACCGAGAACCCGCCCGGAGGTGTGATCCGAAAGGACGAGGCCGGCGAGCCGAACGGCGTGTTGGAGGAATACGCATTTTTCGGCGCCTTGGTGCCCCTGCTTGGCAGTGTCGGCGAAGACGGGCTGCAGACTTTCGCGCGCGCCGGCAGCCGGATGTGGGCGCGCTTTGGCTACACCACCGCGCAAGAGGGGCGCACCTCGGGCGCGGCGGTTCAAGCCCTGCGCCGGGTGGCCGCGGACGGCGACCTTCCCATCGACGTCGTGGCCTTTCCCGACGTTCTGGAATCGCGCGACTTCATCGAGTCGGACGCCTCGCGCACCTATGCCGACGGGGTGCGAGTCGGCGGGTGCAAGCTGACAATCGACGGTTCGCCGCAAGGGTTTACCGCGTTGCGGGATCGGCCCTACTACGATCCGGTCGGGGATTACCCGCCCGGCTATGCCGGATACGCCGCCATCACGCGCGAACAGTTGCAGGATGCGGTGAACTGGTGTTTCGAGAACGGCCACCAGATCCTGACCCATTCCAATGGCGAGGGGGCCACGGACATGCTGATCGCCGCCATCGACGAGGCGCGGCTGACCTATGGCGATCCGGGCAACCGGCCGGTTCTGGTGCATGGTCAGTTCCTGCGCGAGGATCAGGTGGCCAGCCTCAAACGATTGGGCGTGTTCCCGTCGCTGTTTCCGATGCACACCTTTTACTGGGGCGATTGGCACCGCGACCACACGGTCGGTCCGGTCAATGCCGACAACATCTCGCCCACCGGCTGGGTGACGGAACGCGGCATGATGTTCGGTACGCATCACGACGCGCCCGTGGCGTTTCCCGACAGCATGCGGGTTCTGGCCGCGACGGTCACCCGGCGCACCCGATCTGGCGACATCCTGGGCCCGCATCAACGGGTCGATGTGATGACGGCGCTCAAGGCGATGACGATCTGGCCGGCATGGCAGCATTTCGAGGAAGACCAGAAGGGATCGATCGAGGTGGGCAAACTGGCCGATTTCGTGATCCTTTCGGATGACCCGACCGCGGTCGACCCCGAAACGCTTGCCCAGCTTCGTGTGGTGACCACCATCAAAGAGGATGCGGTGATCTTCGACGCCGATACGGCGGTCAAGGAGGGGCGACTGGACAGACGCCCCCTTGCCCCCGACCCGGTGACGGCACATCTGCTGCTGCATGCGCTGTATCAGGGCATGGATGTCGAACGGCCTTGGCTGGTGGACTTCACGCAGCCCTCGACCGAATGAATAGGCTTTCCGAGGTGGGGCAATAGAGATACCGTCGCCACATGGTGCTTTTTCTGAGCCTTGTTGCGACAATCGCCGGTCTGTTGGCCTGGTATTTCTGGTCGAAGTCCAGGGCCAGGGCCGAGCTGTTGCAAACACCGCTGAGCGATGAGGAGCGGCGGACCATCCACGCGACGGTGCCGATCCTCGAGCGGCTGCCTGCCAAGCTGCGCGCCACTTTGGAAGGCAAGATCAACCTGTTCCTGAATCAGGTCGATTTCATCGGCTGCGACGGGCTGGAGGTCACGGACGAGATGCGTCTGTCGATCGCAGCACAAGCCTGCCTTCTGGTCGTCAACTCGGACCAATGGTACGACAATCTGACGACGGTCCTGATCTATCCCAATGCCTTCAAGTCCCGCCAACAGCGGCACAGCGGCTATGTCGTGACCGAACAAGAGGTCATCCGAACCGGCGAAAGCTGGGATCGGGGGCCGGTGATCCTGTCCTGGGCGCACAGCCGGCAGGGCGCGGCAAACGATCATGACGGACACAACGTCGTGTTTCATGAATTCGCGCATCAGTTGGATGATCTATCCGGCGGCACCAACGGCGTGCCCGTACTGGCCAAGGGTCAAAGCTATGCCGAGTGGGAACGTGTTTTTCTGGCCGCGTATGACGCGCATCTGCACGCGGTCGAGACAGGCCGGCGCACTGTGATCGACCCCTATGGCGCCACGGGACACGAAGAGTTCTTTGCCGTCACGGTCGAGCTGTTCTTCGAACGCCCCGAGGCCCTCAGGGAAACCGCGCCCGAATTCTACGGACAGCTGTCCCGATACTTCCGGCTGGATCCAATCGAATGGCCGAAACCATCGTGATCCGTGATCAGAAATCCAGACCCAGATCGACTGTCCGATAGGAATGGGTCAGCGCCCCGGACGAGATGTAATCAACCCCGGTGGCCGCGATCTCGGCCACCGTGTCCACGGTGACATTGCCCGACGCCTCGGTCACCAGACGCCCATCCACCATCGCCACGGCCTCGGCCAGCATGTCCGGAATCATGTTGTCCAGCAGCACCACATCGGCGCCGCCGGTTTCCAGAACCTCGGCCAGCTGGTCCAGCCGGTCCACTTCGATCTCGACCTTCATCATGTGCGACGCACGCGCCTTGACCGCCTCGAGCACTGCGCTCACGCCGCCGGCGGCGGCGATGTGGTTGTCCTTGATCAGGATCGCGTCGGACAGCGAATGGCGGTGGTTGAACCCGCCGCCATGCAACACGGCCAGTTTCTCGACGATCCGAAGGCCCGGTGTGGTCTTGCGGGTGCAGGTGACGCGCGCCCTGGTCCCGGCGGTCTGCGCCACCAGCCCGGCGGTCAGGGTCGCCACCCCGGTCAGACGACCGGCAAAGTTCAGCGCCACGCGTTCGCCGGACAGGATCGAGGCCGCGCTGCCGGCGATCTCCATGAGGGTCTGGCCCTTGGTGCAACGGTCCCCGTCCGCCACAAGCGGCGTGATCTTCAACGTCGGGTCCACCAGCCGGAACGCCAGGGCCGCAACCTGCATGCCCGACACAACCGCATCCTCGCGCGCGTTCAGCCGTGCGGCATAGGTCACGTCCGCCGGGATCACGGTGCGGGTAGTGATGTCGCCGCAGGTGCCCAGATCCTCGGTCAGGGCGGCGCGAACCATCGGTTCGAGGATCAGGTCGGGGACAGTGGCATGATGCATTTTGCGGTTTCCTTGAAGATTTTCGACCGCAGCGCCACGGCCTCGTCCAATGTCAGATCAGACCGCCGCCCCGGCCCTTCGGCCGTAACCGGACAATCCGACCGATAGTGCGCGCCGCGGCTTTCGGTGCGCATCAGCGCTGCTGCCGCGATCAGCGTGGCGGTTGCTGTCATGTTTCGGAACAGGTGCGACTGGCCGTGCAGCGACTCCAACACGGCGATCCGGCCCAAGGCGCGGCGCAGCCCGTCCGCGTCGCGCACCACCCCCACGCCATCAGTCATGACCTGGCGCAGTTCGGCTACGGCTTGGGGGTCGGGTTCGGTGCCGCCGGACGGCAGGCCCAGCCGCACCTCGGGCGCGTCGGCCACCGTCAGGGTGCCCGCAATGTCACGGGCGCAGGCGCGGGCAAAGACCAGCGCCTCAAGCAGACCGTTCGAGGCCAGCCGGTTCGCCCCGTGCAACCCGGTCGAGGCCGCTTCGCCACAGGCCCAGAGCCCGGCCAGCGAACTGCGGCCGTTCAGGTCGGTGGCCACGCCGCCCATGTGGTAATGCGCCGCCGCCGCCACCGGAATCGGTTGAGTTACGGGGTCGACACCGTTGCGCAGGCAGGCCTCGGTCACCGCCGGAAACTGACTGCGGATCGCCGCGCCGATCGCTGCGCGCGTATCCAGCGCGGGCCGGTTGTCGGCCTTGGTTTCCAGATAGACGGCGCGCGCCACGACATCACGCGGGGCCAGCTCGGCATCCGGGTGGATGCTTTGCATGAACCGTTCGCCGTGGCGGTTGATAAGCACGGCGCCCTCGCCACGCAAAGCCTCGGTGGCCAGTGGCATCGGGTCTTCGCCCACGTCGATCGCGGTGGGGTGAAACTGGATAAACTCGGCATCGGCGATCCGGGCCCCGGCCCGTGCCGCCATGCCGATCCCCTGCCCGCGGATCCGCGCCGGGTTGGTGGTCCGAGCATAGAGCCCCGCCGACCCGCCCGTGGCCAGTACATGCGCCGCCCCGCGCAGCAGCACCGGTTCGGTCCCCGGCGCGTCGGTCGGCGCCAGATATACGCCCGAGACCTTGGCCCCGTCGCTTTCCAGCCCCACGGCCAACGCCCCTTCGATCACCTGGACTGAAGCACGCCGTCGCAGTTCGGCGATCAGGGCGCGCATGATCTCGGCGCCGGCCTGGTCGCCTTTGACACGCACCACGCGGGCCACCGAATGCGCAGCCTCCTGCGATTGGATGAATCCGCCATCGGCGTCCCGGTCGAACCCGGTGCCCAGATCGGAAAGGTCCAGAATGTGATCCCGCGCCGCGCGGGTGACGAACTCGGCCACCTCCTGCAGGACCGATCCTGCGCCGGCGCGCATCGTGTCGCGGGCATGGGCTTCGGGGCTGTCGGACGGGTCCATCGCCGCCGCCACCCCGCCCTGCGCCCAGGCCGAACTGGCACCCGAGCCCAGCGGCTCGGGCGAGATCATCACCACCGGGTGCGGGTCGAGCTTGAGCGCGGTATAGACCGCGGCCAGCCCGCCGCCGATGATGACCACCCGAGGGGTCGAGACCGTCTGCATCGCCCCGATCAAATTCCCAGTTTGCGCGACAGGTCGATCATCCGCTGAACCGAAAGGCGCGCTTTTTCCGCCACGTCGGGGTCAACCTCGACCTGACCGGTCATGGTGTCCAGCGCATACAGCACCTTTTCCAGCGTGATCTTCTTCATGTAGGGGCACATGTTGCAGGGGCCGACGAAATCGACCTGCGGCAGCGCGTCGGCGATGTTCGACGCCATCGAACACTCGGTGATCAGCATCGCCTTTTCGGGCTGTTCGTCGGTGACGTATTTGATGATGCCGCTGGTCGAACCCGAGAAGTCGGCCTCGGCCACCACGTCGGGCGGGCATTCAGGATGCGCGATCAGGCGGGTGCCCGGGTTCCATTCGCGGAACTCGCGCAGGTCCTGCGCCGTATACTGTTCGTGCACGATGCACGATCCTTCCCACCAGACCACGTTCTTCTGCGGCACGTCGCGGGCCACGTTCTGCGCCAGGTACTGGTCGGGAGTCATTATGACCGTGTTGCTGTCCATCGCCGCCACGATCTGCGCCGCGTTGGACGAGGTGCAGCAGATGTCGGATGCCGCCTTCACCTCGGCCGTGGTGTTCACATAGGTCACGACCGGCGCGCCGGGATAGCGGCGGCGCATCTCGGCAATGCCTTCGGCGGTGATCGACTCGGCCAGCGAACAGCCGGCCTCCATGTCTGGCATCAGAACCGTCTTTTCGGGGCTGAGGATCTTCGAGGTCTCGGCCATGAAATGCACACCGCATTGCACGATCACGTCGGCCTCGACCTCGGTCGCCTTGATGGCCAGCTGCAGGCTGTCGCCGACGAAGTCCGAAATGCCGTGATAGATTTCGGGCGTCATGTAGTTGTGGCCCAGGATCACCGCGTTGCGTTCGGCTTTCAGATCGTTGATCGCCTTGACATAGGGCGCGTAGATCGCCCAATCCGCTGGCGTGACGACTCGCGACATGCGGGCGTAGATGTCGCTCATGCTGGCGGCCAGCTCGGGCGACGGGGTCAGATCGAATTTCTCGGCAAGATGCGCGCGCTGCGCGGGGAGGTCAAACACTGGACTGGTTTTCCGCCTGTTGAATAGGTGGCCTCGTTCTTATGGGGTTTCCAAACCGTTTTCCACAGTCGAACCGCGAAAAAACGCCCCGAAATTCAACGGGACGTTGGGCCACGTGACCAAATATCGCGGACAGGCCGGAGTCACCCGGCGTCAGGCACCTCAACCGCGCACCAGACGCAGTCATGATCCGAGAGCGGCTTGGCGTCGGCGGTCAGCGACGACAGCAGACCCCGGTCGCGGCAGATCAGCCCCTTGCCGGCGAACCAGTCCAGCTTCATCACCCGGTCCGGGTGCGGCGTGATCAGGCTGGGCCGGGTAGTGTGGCCTTCGGTCGTGAACTCCCAGGAAAAGCCGCGCTGCTCGGCCAGAGCAAACAGGGTTTCCCGGCGCCAGTCGAAATCCGGTGGCAGGTGGTTGCCGGTATTCAGATCGCCACCGATCAGCACCGGCATCCCGGGCGCAAACTCATCGAGCGCATCCAGCAGAAGCTGAAACTGCGTATGGCGATGCGCCGCCGCAGCATTGCTTTCCAGATGGGTGGAAACCACGCATACAGGCCCGTTCTCGGTCGCGACTTCTGCTGCAATCGCCATTCGGCCACCCAGCCGCGGTTGTTGCGGATCCGACGCCCCGGACTCGGCCGCAAACCAGTGGCCATGGTCGTCAAGACGGATCATGGCCACGCGTTTGAACGGAACCGAGGACAGAATCGCGTTCCCATGCCACCCGAGGGTGTTGAAATCATCCTTGCAAAAAGCGCGCTCGGTCGGGCCGCCCAGATCCAGTTCGTGGAACTCGACCCCAAAGGCGTAGGCCATACCCAGCTTGTCGGCCATTTCTGCCGTCGTGTGACGTTGACCGGTACGGGACATACCGTGGTCCACCTCGGACAGCAGAACGATGTCCGGGGTCGCAGCCGCCAGGTGGGCTGCGCTTTCTTCGGGGAACAGGCAACGTTCCACATTCCAAGCCGCAGCCGAGAAACGTGCACCCAGAACGTCCCGGGTTGCGTTTCCGCCCAGTTGCACCGCGTTCATCGCCGGTGTCTGCGCCATCAGGGCGCGGTGCGCCTCGGCCGTTCGCGGCGCTGCCAATATGCGGTCTCGGACATCATCCGAGACCGGTGGCAAAGACGACACGATGTTCGTGATCACAGGGCTTTTCCGGTTTCCGGGTGGAACAGGCTGATCGCGTCGGGCTTGAGTGAGATCCGCGTTTCTCCGGGCGCGGCTTCGACATCCTTGCCCACGTGGATCGTGAACTCCTGATCCGCCAGACGCCCGTGCAACAGGCGGTGCGCGCCAAGCTCTTCGATAATGTCGACGTGAAAAGCGATCGAGCCCTCAGCCCCGATCAGTACATCTTCGGGCCGCACACCTACAGTCACCGCGCCAGACCCTTCGGCCGTGGCAAGCACCGTGTCGCCGTTGATCATCACGCGGCCGCCCTCCAGACGTGCGCCGATCAGGTTCATCGGCGGAGCGCCCATGAAGCTGGCCACGAAGGTCGAGGCCGGGCGGTGATAGATCTCGGCCGGGGTACCGATCTGTTCGATCCGGCCCGCGTTCATCACGATGATGCGGTCGGCCATGGTCATCGCCTCGACCTGGTCATGGGTGACATAGATCGAGGTCACGCCCAGACGCCGCTGCAGCGCCTTGATCTCGATCCGCATCTGGTTGCGCAGCTTGGCGTCCAGGTTCGACAGCGGCTCGTCGAACAGGAACAGCGCCGGATCACGCACGATGGCCCGCCCCATGGCAACCCGCTGGCGCTGACCGCCCGACAGTTGCGAGGGCTTGCGGTCGAGAAACTCGTTCAGGTTCAGCATCGAAGCGGCTTCGGCCACCTTGCGGTCGATTTCGTCCTTGGGCGTCTTTCGATTTTTCAGACCATAGGCGATGTTCTTGCGCACGGTCATATGCGGGTACAGCGCATAGTTCTGGAACACCATGGCGATGTCGCGATCGGCCGGGTCAACGTCATTCATGACGCGGCCATTGATCGTCAATTCGCCTTCGGTGATTTCTTCCAGGCCGGCCACCATGCGTAGCAGAGTGGACTTTCCGCAGCCCGACGGACCGACCAGAACCACGAATTCGCCATCACCGATGTCGAAACTGGACGGGGTCAGCGCCTCGGCGCCGTTGGGATAGATTTTTCTGATGTTCTTCAGGGATACCTGAGCCATTGATTCTGCCTTACTTGTCGGATTCCGTCAGGCCCTTGACGAACCAGCTTTGGAAAAAGATGACGACCATGACCGGGGGGATGATGGCGATTATCGCCAGCAGGTTGGCCCGGCCGTATTCGGGAATGCGGTTGCCCTCCAGCACCTGCGTGATCTGCTTGATCCCGCGCACCAGGGTGAACATGTCCTCTTCGGTGGTGATCATCGTGGGCCACAAATACTGGTTCCACCCGAACACGAACATGATGATGAACATCGCCGCAATCATCGTACGCGACAGAGGCACCAGGATGTCGATGAAGAATTTCACCGGGCCGGCGCCATCGATCCGCGCGGCCTCGACCAACTCTTCTGGAACCGAGCGGAAGAACTGCCTGAAGAAGAACGTGGCGGTGGCCGAGGCGATCAGCGGGATGATGAGGCCCTGATAGGTGTTCAGCATCCCCAGCTTCTGCACCACTTCGTACGAGGGCAGAATGCGCACCTCCAGCGGCAGCAACAACGTGGTGAAGATCACCCAGAAAGCCAGCGTGGCAAAGCGCAGCCGGAAATAGACGATCGCATAGGCCGCCATCATGCCGATGATGATCTTGCCGAGGGCAAAACCGATGCCCAGGATGAACGAGTTTTTGAGCATGTTCATGCCCGTGTTCTGGCCGGAAAAGCCCGAGGCCTCGAACATTGCCTTCTGGAAGTTGGGGCCAAGTTCGTCCCCGATCGTCAGGCTGGGTCCGGTTTTGATCACCTCGACATCCGGAACGGTCGTCATCTGGAAGATCATCAGCAGCGGCAGCATCATGAACAACGATCCGACGATCAGGATCGTGTGATCAAGGATCGTGGACAGTCGGATGCCGCGCTTTCGCGTTTGGGTGGGTGAAGTGGCGGACGCCATCGCAGGGGTATGTGCTTCGGTCATTGTCTGCCCTCCTTACGTGTAGTGGATGCGGCGCTCGACCAGCCGGAACTGGAACACCGTCAGGGCCAGAACCAGAACCATCAGAACGACCGACTGCGCCGAGCTGCCACCCAGGTCGTTGCCGCGGAAGCCGTCCACATAGACCTTGTAGACCAACGTCATCGGGTTGTTGCCCGGCTCACCCTTCACCATCGTGTCGATCACACCGAAAGTATCAAACAATGCGTAGGTGATATTGATGATCAGCAGGAAAAACCCGGTCGGCGCCAGCAGGGGGAAAGTCACGTCCCAGAACCGGCCCGTAGACGAGCGGTTGTCGATCAAAGCCGCCTCACGCACCGATCGCGGGATCGATTGCAGGCCAGACAGAAAGAAGATGAAGTTCACCGGAACCTGTTTCCAGACCGAAACGATAACCATCGCGGTGGCGGTGTCATTGAAATTCACGCCCAGTTTGAAATCCCACCCGATCGAGCGCGCCAGTTCGGTCAATGGCCCCCAGCTCTGGTTGAACAGGATCAGGCCGATGAAACCCGCCACCGGCGGCGCCACGGCGTAAACCCACATCAGCAGCGTGCGATAGGTCTTGGCGCCGCGCAGCACATTGTCGGCCTTCACGGCCAGCAACAACGCGATCGACAGCGAAAAGAACGTGACCAAAACGGTGAAGATCACCGTGAACCAGGCAATGCTGAGATACTCGGAATTCCCGGCAAGGTCGCTGTAGTTGTCCAGCCCGACGAAGGTCGACCCAAACCCGAACGGATCCTGCAGGAAGAACGAAGACTGCACCGCGTGAGCGGCAGGCCAGTAGAAAAAGACCGCGATGATCAACAGCTGCGGCAACAGCAGAAGAACCGGCAGCCAGCGAGTGGAAAAACCAGCGCGTTTCATGAAAACTCCGAAAAAGGGAGGACGGTCGCACTTCTGCGACCGCCCGTTTCTTGGCGAGTGGGATCAGCTCTGGGTCTTTGCGAAACGCTCGAGCAGACCGTTGGCTTCGTCCTCGATTGCCTTGAAGGCGTCCTCGACCGAGGTTTCACCCGTCAGGATGCGGCCATATTCGCGGTTCATCACGTCGCGGATCTGGACGTAGAAGCCCATGCGATAGCCCTTGGTGTTTTCACCAGCAGGCAGCGACAGCTGCTTGATGCCGACTTCGGCGGCCGGAGCACGGTCATAGTGACCATCGCCCTTCGCCATTTCATAGGCGGCGGTGGTGATCGGAACATAGCCGGTCTCGCGGTGCCACATGTACTGGGTTTCGGGCTTGGTCAGGAACTCGAAGAATGCCGCGGTGGCCTTGTTTTCCTCGTCGCTCTTGCCGGCCATCGCGAACAGGGCCGCGCCACCGATGAAGGTCTGCTTGGGTTCTTTGGTCACAGCTTCCCAATAGGGCAGGAAGGTGGCCGAAAACTCGAACGGCAGGTCCTTCTTGGACAGGCCGCCGAACGAACCGGACGAGCCCAGCCAGATGGCAACCTTGCCTTCTTCGAACGGAGTCTGGTTGTCGCTCCAGCCGGTGCCGTACCATTCGAAGAACCCGTTGTCCTTCCAGTCTTTGACGGCGGTGAAGTGTGCCTTGATCGCCTCGTTGTTGACAAGAATCTTGGTGCCGTCAGCGCCTTCATAGCCGTTGTCGTTGGTGGCAAACGGCAGGTCGTGGCGCGAATGGAAGTTCTCGGTGAAGATCCAGGGCAGATGCGACTGCGACAGGCCGATATAACCGGCCTCTTTCAGCGCCGGCGCCGTCACGGTCTGGAACTCTTCCCAGGTTTTCGGCGGCGTCACACCCGCTTTTTCCAGCGCATCGACGTTGTAATACATGATGGGCGAGGACGAGTTGAACGGCATCCCGATCATCTTGCCGTCGCTGTCGGCATAGAAGTAGCGAACGCCCGAGATATAGTCCTCGATGTCGAACGCAACGCCGTTCTGCTCCAGCAGGTCCTGAACCGGAACGGTCGCGCCCTTAGCGCCAATCACGGTGGCGGCGCCGGCGTCGAATACCTGCAGGACGTTGGGCTGTTCACCCGCACGGAATGCGGCGATGCCGGCGGTCAGGGTCTCTTCATATGTGCCCTTGAAAACCGGCGTGATCTTGTAGTCGTCCTGGGACGCGTTGAAATCCTCGGCAATCTGGTTGACGGTGTCACCCAGGGCTCCTCCCATGGCGTGCCACCACGTAATCTCGACTTCGGCCGAGACCGTATTCGCTATCATCGCGAACGCGGCAGCAGCAGCACCTGTTTTGACGTTTATCATGTAGTTCCTCCGATTCATGTTGCGCCCCTACGGGCGGGCCAAAGCCCTGGAAACTATGGGGTATTTTCCCCGATGACATATTTCACATCCAGAAAAAGGCTGACACCTTTCCCAAAATGTGCACACGTGTTCACTAGCTTCCAACCGTGACAGTTTGATGAAAGATTCGATTCATTGCAAGAATGTTGAAACCCTCTGAACAGGCGAAACGCAAACCGCATGTGTAGCGAGAGAAACAAGGACGCAAAACGCCCCCGGCGCGCAACGGCCCAGACCGTTGCGGACCTTGCGGGCGTCTCGCGTTCAGCTGTTTCGCGCGCTTTCACGCCCGGTGCCTATGTCGATTCCGAGAAGCGTAGACGGATCCTCAAGATCGCAGCCGATACCGGGTATCAGCCGAATGCCCTGGCCGCTGGCCTCAAGGCCGGGCAATCAAATTTGGTCGCCGTCTTCGTCGGCAACATGCGCAGCCCCTACGACTCGGCCTTTGTAGGTGAACTGGCCCAGGCCCTGAGCGGGTTGAAGAAATGGCCCATTCTGATCGACCGAACCGGCGCCAACACGGATCAGGCGCTGCGAGAGCTGCTGCGCTATCCGTTGGACGCATTGATTCTGCGCGGCGGCAGCATGTCCGAAGAGATCGTCGACAGATGTGCGCGGTTCGGCATCCCGATGATCTCGTCAGGCCGTCCCGTTCAAGGGCCCCGTGTCGACAATGTCTGCTGCCGCAATACCGATGGCATGACCATGATCACCGACTTGCTGATCAGCCGGGGGCGGCGGCGGTTCGGGTTTCTCAGCGGACCCGAGGAGTTCTACTCGTCTTCGCGGCGCCGCGCCGGGGTCCTCCAGGCGCTGGATCGGGCGGGGCTTGACCTCGTGGCCGAACACCCGACTGATTACTCGGTCGACAGCGGATACGGCGCCGCGCGCAGTCTGTTGTCCCGCGCCTCTCTGGATGCGCTTGTCTGCGCCAATGACGCCACGGCGATCGGGGCGCTATCGGCTGCGCGCGATCTGTCTCTGAACGTACCCGGCGATTTGGCGATTGTTGGTTTCGACGACATCGCCATGGCGAAATGGCCAACATTCCGCCTGACAACAGTCCGGAACCCCATCGACGCCGCCGTTGACGCGATCATCGCGTTGCTGGAGCGTAGGCTCGTCGATCCCGGACGTCCCGAAGAGAGTATCTTTTTGGACCCCAGCGTCATCGAACGCGAGACGCATTGAACAGCCGCGTCAATCGAAAAACCTAGGCAGGGCCACCGGCGAACTGCTTGAGCTCCACCCCGCTCTCCTGAAGGGCACGGCGGACACCGGCCGCAATCGACACCGCCGTGGGCGTGTCTCCATGCAGGCAGATCGTGTCGATGCGGGTCGGGATATGCTTGCCTCTTTCGGTGATGATCGCCCCGGCCTTGACCATCTCGATCATGCGCGCGGCGGCCCGGTCAGGGTCGTGGATCACCGCGCCGGGCAGACTGCGATCAACCAGCGTGGCGTCGTCGTTGTAGGCGCGATCGGCAAAGATCTCGCAGGCCACCGGACAGCCCAGTTCGCGCGCGGCGCGTTGCTGGGCGGTTCCGGCCAGAACCATGATGATCAGATCCGGAGCCACCGACAACGCGGCCTCGTAGCATGCCCGCGCCATCGCCTGATCCTCGGACGCCATGTTGGCCAGCGCACCGTGCAGTTTCAGATGACGCACCTGCCCGCCGGCCGCCCGTGCCATCGCCTGCGCCGCGCCGACCTGATAGCGGATCAGGTTCTGCAGCGACGGCAGGGGATAGTGCATCCGCTGACGCCCAAAGCCGTGCAGATCGGCAAAGCCGGGATGCGCGCCGATGCCCACGCCGTTTTCGACCGCCTGCGCCATCGTCGTGGCCATCACGTCCCAGTCGCCCGCATGAAACCCGCAGGCCACGTTGGCCGACGTCACGATCTTCAGCAGCGCCGCGTCATCGCCCATTTTCCAGGGGCCAAAGCTTTCGCCCATATCGGCGTTCAGATCGACTTGAAGTGCCATGGCACAGGCTCCTTTTCTACAAAACGTCCTCTTCGCGGGCGATGGCGCCGCTGATCAGTTGATAGGATAGCAGGTCGGACATGCTGCGCGGATCGCGGATCAGCGGGCGTAGCGCCCTGGGTAGCGCGGCGCGGGCTTGCGCCGCGGCGCGCTCAGCGGCCACCGCCTCGTCCAGTGACACGAAGCGGAACCGCAGGTCGGCCCCGGCCGGGGCCTGCGCCAACTTGGGCAGGTCGCAGGGCAGAACGGTGCCGATGCGGGGATAGCCGCCGGTGGTCTGACACTCGGCCAACAGCACGAAGGGCGTGCCGTCGCCGGTGACCTGGATATCACCCGGTACGATAGTTTCCGACAGCACGCTGCGCCCGCCCGAGACATGAAAGCCCGGTCCGTCGCTTTCCAGCCGCACGCCCATGCGGTTGGCGCGCGCGTCCCGGCGAAAGGCGGTGGTTTGCAGCCGCTCCAGAACGTCGGCGGCGAACAGGTCGGTCTGGAAACTGGCCACGATTCGGATCTCCCCGCCCAAGAACCGGTCCTCGGGGTCAAAGGTCATGCCGGTTGCACCGCCCGCGTCCTGGCCGATCGCCAGGCGGTCGCCCGCCTTCAGCACGGCTCCGATCCCCGCCGTCAGATGCGCCGAACAGGCGCCAAGAACCGGATCGCCCTGCACCCCGCCGCCGATGCTGAGATACCCATAGCTGCCGGCCACGGCCGGACCGATGCTGAGCCGGGCGCCCGCAGGCAGCAGGTGCGAGGCATTCCAGACCGCCGTCGCGCCGTCGATCTGCGCCCGCATCCGCGCGCCCGTCAGGGCAATGCGCAGATCCTGATCGGCCTGGAATTCGCCGCCCATGCCAGCCATTTCCACGGCGGCTAGGTCGTCCGGCTGTCCCAGCAACGCCGCGCCTTCGGCCAATGCAAGTCGGTCCACCGCACCACCGCGCGACAGGCCCATGTCCAGATATCCGGGCCGCCCCATGTCCTGCAACGTCAGGCCGGGCCCGGCGCGCAATATGGTCAGATGCGCGCTCATGCCAGCGCCTCGCAACTGGCGCCGCCGCGCGGATCGCTGCGCATCCGCGCCAGCGATTCCGGGTCGGTGGGGCTGAACTGCACCTCGTCCCCGGGGCGCAGCAGGAATGGTTCTTGCATATCGGGCTGGAACAGACGGATGGCGGTCTGGCCCACATGCTGCCATCCGGTCGGCGTGGTGACCGAGAACAGCACAAGCTGCCGCAGCGCCACCACCAGCGCACCTTCGGGTACGCGCGGGGTCAATTCCTTTTGCCGGGGGATGTCCCAGGCGGGCGGCAATTCACCCAGATAAGGCTGACCGGGGGCAAAGCCGATGGTCTGCACACGCACCCGCGCTTCGGACAGCGACCGGATCGCCTCGGCCTCGGACAGGCCCGCCGCCTGCGCCGCCTGCCCCAACTGCGGCGCCAGATCCGTGCCAAAGACGGTGGGCACCCGCCAGAACCTGCGCCCGCCGGGCAGGTCGGCCGCGTACCAGTCGCGCTGGTCCAGCAGCGCCTGCACCTGCCGGTGCAACGCGGCATGCGTCAGATGCAGCGGATCGAACCGTACGTAGGCCGAGACCAGCGAGGACGAGGTTTCCTCAACCCCCGCCCAGCCCTCCGACTCGAGCGCGGCGCGAAAGGCGAGCGCAGCCCGGTTGGCCGGTTCGCTGAGTGCGGCGGCAAAGCTGATCAACAGCCCGTCCACCCCGGCGGTTCGTATGATCGGAAAATCCTGCATCGCCCCTGTCACATCTGGTTCGGCAGAAAGGTCACGATGCCGGGGAACACCACGATGATCGCCAGCGCCACGATCATCAGGAAGAAGAACGGCAGCGCCGCATGGGCCACCCGCAGGATGTCGCGCCCGGTCAGCGATTGCAGCACGAACAGGTTGAAGCCAACGGGCGGGGTGATCTGCGACATCTCGACCACGATCACCAGGAAGATGCCGAACCACAGCGGGTCGATCCCCGCCTGCATCACCATCGGCATGATGACCGAAGCCGTCAGCACCACGACCGAGATCCCGTCCAGAAAGCATCCCATGATCACGAAGAACACGGTCAGCGCCGCCAGCAGCGTGAAGGTGGACAGGCCCAGCGACCCGATCCATTCCGCCAGAACACGCGGAATGCCGGTGAAGCCCATCGCCACGGTCAGGAACGAGGCCCCTGCGAGAATGAAGGCGATCATGCACGAGGTCACGGTGGCCCCCATCAGCCCGTCGACGAAACTGGCCCGGGTCAACGTGCCCTCGCGCCAGGACAGAAGCAGCGCCAGCACCACGCCCACGGCGGCCGCATCGGTGGGCGAGGCGATCCCGGCATAGATCGAGCCGATCACACCGACGATCAGCAGGATCACCGGCACCAGTCGGCGCGAGCGACGCAGTTTTTCCGCGAAACTCGCCTGGATGTCCTCGGTGGGCAGGTTGGCGCGGTTGATCAGCGCCCAGATTGCGACATAGCCCACGAACAGCCCCACCAGCAGCAGTCCCGGCAGAACTCCGGCCACGAACAGACGGGCGATGGATTGCTCGGTCGCCACGCCATAGACGATCAGGATGATCGACGGCGGGATCAGCAGGCCCAGTGTGGCCGAGCCGGCCAGCGTGCCGATGATCATCTTCTCGGGATAGCCGCGGCGCGAGAGTTCCGGGATCGACAGCTTGCCGATCGTGGCCGCGGTGGCCGCCGACGACCCGGACACAGCCGCAAAGATCCCGCAGGCAAAGACGTTCACATGCAGCAACTGCCCCGGCAGCCGGTTCATCCAAGGCGACAAGCCGGTGAACATGTCCTCGGACAGGCGCGAGCGGAACAGAATCTCGCCCATCCAGATGAACAGCGGAAGCGCTGCCAGCGCCCAGGAATTGCTGTGCCCCCACAAGGTGGTCGCCATGACCAGCCCCAGCGGCGCATCGGAGAACAGCGCCATCGCCGCGATCCCGACCCCCAGCAGCGAAAACGCCACCCACAAGCCCGACCCCAGAAAGGCGAACAACAGAACAAGAAGAATGATGGAAAGCGTGGCAATCGACATCTGCTGGCCCTATTCGCTCAGAAGGTTTTCGCCCTTGCCGTCCCAGCTGGGCGCGTGGCCCGCCAGCAGACCGACAAGTTCGTCGACAAGGGCAAGAGTCAGGATGGCCAGTCCCAGCAGGACCGGCATCTGCACGATCCACAACGGCACCGACACCATGCCGGGGCTGCGGTCGCCATATTCCAGCGACTCCAGAACTAGCAGGCCCAGATACCAAGTGGCATAGGCGCTCATGGCAAGGGCAACCGTCACCACGCAGATCTCGGTCAGGCGGCGCGGTCCCTTGGGCATTCGCCCGATCAGCAGCGTCACCCGGATATGCCCGCCGGCGCGCAGCGTATAGGCCAGCGCCAGAAAGCTGGATGCGGCCAGAAAGAATCCGGTGAAATCGGCATAGGACGGGATGGTCAGACCCACGCCCCGCCCGGTCAGCGCGGCCCAGATCTTGTCGGCCAGGTTCAGCCCGACCTGCGCAAAGACCAGCACGACGATGGCCAGAATGAACAGCGCCGCCAATCCGCCGGCCGCACGATAGATGAAATCAAGACTGCGCCGCAGCATCGCCATCCCCTCCCCTTGTTGTCGAACCCGGCCGGGCGTTTGGCGCCCGGCCGGTTCGGGTCGTTTACTGCTGATAGGCCTGCAGCAACGCGGCACCGTCCTCGCCGGCGTTGGCCTTCCAGTTTTCGAGCATCTGCGCGCCGATTTCACGCAGGCCAGCCATCAACTCTTCGGATGGCTGTACCACGGTGATGCCGTTTTCCTGCAGAACTGCGGTCTGCTTGGCGGTCTCGGCCTGGCTCATTTCCCAGCCGCGGGCTTCTGCGGCGGCGGCAGCCTCGAGAACGGCGGCCTGGGTCGCGTCATCCAGACGGCGGAAGGCGCGCTTGTTCACCACGACCACGTTTTTGGGAATCCAGGCCTGGATGTCGGTGTAGTGGGTCAGAAAGTCCCACGCCTTCGAATTCACCCCGGTCGAGGGCGAGGTGATCATCGCCTCGACCCGGCCGGTGCTGAAGGCCTGCGGAATATCCGGAACCTCGACCTGCGTGGGCGCGGCGCCCGCCAGGTTGGCGAATTCTTCCAGCGTGGCGTTGTAGGTGCGGAACTTCAGGCCCGCCAGGTCATCCACGCTGTTGATTTCCTTGGTGGTGTACAGGCCCTGCGGCGGCCACGGCACCGCGTACAGCACCATCATGCCTTGCTCGTCCAGCAGACCGTTGATCACGTCTTTCTGTGCCGCCCACAGCTTTTGGGCGTCGTCATAGTTGGTGGCCAGGAACGGCAGCGAGTCTGCGCCGAAGGCCGGGTTGTCATTGGCCAGCAACGACAGAAAAAACTCTCCGACGGGCACCTGGCCGCTGCGGACTGCCTTGCTGATCTCGGGGTGCTTGAACAGCGAACCTGCAGAATGGACCTTGATTTCAAGGGCGCCGTCTGTGGCCGCGGTCACGTCCTTGGCGAAGTCGTGGATGTTCACGGTATGGAAGGTGGCGTCCGGATAGGGCGTCGGCATGTCCCAGGTCTCGGCCTGCACCTGCATGGCCAACCCGGCCAGCGCGGCAACCGCGCCACCGGCAATCTTCATCAGTTTCATTTTGGCTCTCCCTGCTTGAGTACTGGCGCAGAAGCTGACTCAACGTTTGCGATTTGTCAACGTTTTGTTATCGTTTTGACCAAAACACTGCAGAGCCCAAAGGTCAGCACGTTGAAAACACACGCCCTTCATGCCAAAACACTGATAATTTCTCAGCGTTTTGCAGATCAAAAGGCCGCAATATGACCGATTCTTCCCCCGACACACGCCGCATCGTTTCCTCTCGCCACTTGGCCGAGGGCGAAGGCTGGGAACTTTCCGAACTCGAATTCGGCCTGATCATTGTCTATAATGCGTTCTCACGCTGGATGACCCGTTGCATGGCCGCAGCCGGGCAGGCCGATCTGGGACCGCTCGACATCCTGATCCTGCACAACGTCAACCACCGCGGACGCGACAAGCGCCTGACCGACATCTGCTTTCTTCTGAACATCGAGGACAGCCACACCGTGAACTACGCCCTGCGGAAACTGCTGAAGGCTGGGCTTCTGACGTCGGAAAAGCGTGGGAAAGAGGTGTTCTACCGCACCTCGCCCGAGGGAGTGGCGCTATGCGACGCCTACCGGAAAGTTCGCCAGCAATGCCTGCTGGAAGGGCTGTCAGCCACCGACCTGTCGGGCCCGGATCTGAGGGACCTGGCCCGCGATCTGCGGGCCCTGTCCGGCCACTATGACCAGGCCAGCCGCGCGGCGGCGTCTTTGTAGCGCCTTAGCATCCGCCCACGCAGCATGATCGGTAAGAAATAAAATGGTGCGGGTGGAGGGACTTGAACCCCCACGCCTTGCGGCGCCAGAACCTAAATCTGGTGCGTCTACCAATTTCGCCACACCCGCAACACGGCGCCGACGCGCCGAATGGAAGGGCTGATAACAAACCTTTTGGACAAGCGCGAGAGGAAATCTTGCCGTCTGCGGCGGAATATTGACCCCCGTTCGGAAACAATGGAAATGACCTAGGCGAGGGGAAGATCGACCCGCGCAACGGCGCCAGAATGTTTGGCATCCGGCTTCCCGGTTTATTTTTATCGCCAAATGGATTTCTTGACGCGGAAACCCGTCGTTTTCGGAGCGAAACAAAGCGCCATAATTGTTCTGTTTTTGGACACATTCCCAAATTTTCAAAAATTGCTAAATTCTCGCTGACGTTGTGGATCACATTGGGACGTCTCGACCACCCTTATCAACCTCGCACTGAACCAATAGCAATGCGGTCCCTCCGCCTTCTGCCGTGGCGTGAACTCATCCTCTGATCTGGTTTTCCATTTTTCATATATTTTACAAACACTAACCGTCAGTCGAATTCATCACGACAAACCAAATCGCACGCCGAAACACACCCCGGTTTCAAACCCGGCGGTCCTGTCTATTCTGATTATTACACCCTGAAGTTGCGGCATTGTCATGCAACGGCCACCATAATTGCGCCACATTTCAAACGCCAAAATATCTCAATCACGTCAAAATAACACCGTGATGAAGGTAATTCTGTCTACCAAGGAGTTAATGAGTCTTTTTCGCCTTTCCGGCACCGTACGAGTTTTTTGCTCAACTCCAGTACAAGGGTCTCAGTCGTGACCGAACAGATCAACTCCGCTGCCACCGAGCAAGACGTCGTCTTTCTTGCAAGAGAAAGCTTTGTCGGCGAGCTCAAAAACCTCAACCAGCAATTCCCGAACACAGGTTTCGGCATTGCCCTGAAGACGCATGAGGGCAACGAATACCTGTTGGCAAATGCGCGAATGCCCCTTCCATCGGCCAAATCAAATGGGTTTCCGACCGGACGTCGGGTCGCGCGCCTGGACAATGGAACCCGGTTCAGCTCGATCGAAGTGCTGGCCGATTCGCGCGCCTTCGATACCATCTCGCCCGGAACCGAGGCCGAGATGCTGGGCAACGCTCTCGAACTGATCGCCCGGATCGACAGCTTTTCAGGCATGGCGCCTGCCAGTTTGACGGAATCCGGGCATACCCAAATCGCTGCAACCGGAACCGGAGGCTGAACATGGCCCGCAACGACCACCTTTTGTCTGTAGGAAACGAGGCATTGGCGCCGATGTCGGAAGCCATGTCCGCACTGACGACACAGATCGACCAACTGACAGAGGTGGCGGATGCGCGCTCGACTGCGCGGCTGGCCACGCTCAAGACCCGTATGGAAAACTTCACCGCCAGCGTCACTTTCGTCGGCCAGGTGAAGGCGGGCAAATCTTCGATCGTCAACATTCTGGCCGGTCGGCCCGGTCTGCTGCCGTCGGATGTGAACCCGTGGACCTCGGTCGTGACCACGCTGAACATCAACACCCGCATGCCCGGTGAATACAGATCCAAGTTCACCTTCTTCGAGCAGGAAGAATGGGACAATCTTATGGTCGGCGGTGGCCGTTTGGGCGAACTGGCCAATCGCGCAGGCGCCGACGACGAGATGGAGGACATCCGCCGTCAGATCGCGCAGATGAAGGCCAAGTCCGAGGAACGCCTTGGCAAGCATTTTGACCTGATCCTAGGCCAAAGCCACCAATACGATTACTTCGACGAAGAGCTGATCCAGCGCTATGTCTGCCTGGGTGACGAAGACGATCCGGACATCAACCCGAAAACGGGCCGGTTCGCCGACGTGACCAAAGCCGCGGAATTGTACATGGACATTCCGCAGTACCCGATCGCGCTGAAATTGTGCGACACGCCGGGCGTCAACGACACGTTCATGGTGCGCGAACAGATCACTCTGCGCAGCCTGCGCGGATCGGAGGTCTGCGTCGTGGTTCTGGCGGCAAGCCAAGCGCTGACCACTATGGACATGGCGCTGATGCGGATCATCGCGCAGTTCGAGAACCGGCAGATCGTCCTGTTCGTCAACCGGATCGACGAGCTGACCGACCCGGTCAAGCAAGTCCCCGAAATTCGCGACCGAATTCAGGATACACTCAAGCAAAACGGAATCGACACAAGCACCAGCGTTGTTTTCGGCAGTGCGTTGTGGGCCGAGGCCGCGCTGACCGGCAACCCGGACATTCTCACCGACGATTCCCGCCAGGCCCTCAACACGTTCTATCTGGCCGCCGGCTTTGGAGATCAGGCCGCATCGCTGGACAAGATCTGGGCCCTTTCTGGTCTGCCTGACCTGCTGTTGGCCATGAACGAACGTATCGCCCAAGGCGCAGGAACGCGTCTTTTGGACCGTGTCCGTCACCGCGCCCGCAACATCGCAAGTCAGATTCGCGCCACCTCGGTCGCCAAGAGCCTGTCGGGCGGAGACGGCGTTGTTCGCGATCTTGACGGCGTGTCACCCGAAGATGCGATCGCCACCGTCGCGGCCGAATATGACAAGAAAGCTGCCGCCCTGACGACGTCCCTGCGCGACAAGGTGTTGGAACGTCTGGCTTCGGCCGAGGCAAACTTCGTCAAACGTGCAACGGACTCGTTGATCGCGCATCTCGAGCAGAACGGCGAACAGGGCACCTGGCAATACGACCCGGCCGGGCTTCGTACCCTTCAGAAGGCCGCCTATTTCAGCTTTGCCCGCGCAATGCGCAAGGACGCCAGCGCGCTGTATTCCGCAGCCGCAGCGGATGTCGAGGCCCTGTATCAGAAGCTTCTGGGTAACCACTTGGGCGAATTCAGCATCGAGGCGCCCATTGTGCCGCGCGTACCGCCGCCATTGGGCATTGGCAGAACGATCGCGCTGGACCTTCAAAGCACATGGTGGCGTCGCTGGTGGCAACGCCGGAAAGGGTTTGAAGCCTATGCGGCGGACTACACCCGCCTGATCGCATCAGAAGCCAATTCGATCACCAAGGATCTCGAAGAAACCCAGATCGCAGCCGTTCTGGAAAATGTTCGGGCCGTCCTGTCGGATTTCATGCGCGAGCAGCAGGAAACCCTTCTGAGCATCTCGCAATCCGCCGAAAAGGCACCGGGGACCGCCCCAGACCTGATGGCCGGGCTCGAGCCGAAGAAGTCACGTGACGAAATCCTCGGCGACATCCTCAAAGACCTCAGCAACGAAGCAGCGTAAGAAAGCCATGGCAAAAGATTCACAAATCCGCTTCGTCTCTCCTCGGGCATGGGAACGCATCGAGCAGTGGTCCCGCCGCAAACCGGTTTTTGCGCTGATGGGAGAGTTCAGCGCCGGAAAGTCCACGCTCATGAACTTCCTGCTGCGCAAGCAGGCCCTACCAACGCAGGTGACGGCCACCCAGCTGCCGCCGGTCTGGTTCAGTTGGGGCAACAAACCGGCTTACGTCCAGCGCCATGACGGGACCACTTCTCCGATTGGTTTGGACGAATTGGACAAGGTGGGCGTCAACGACGCGCAGTTCATCCGCATCTATCTTGAAGCGGACATTCTCGAGGCCGTCGACCTGATCGACACGCCCGGCATTTCGGACCCCAAAATTCAGGCCGATGTCTGGCGCCGTGCGGTAGGTCAAGCCAACGGGGTGCTATGGTGTACGCACTCGACGCAGGCCTGGCGCGAGACCGAACGCGCCACGTGGGTTTCGTTGCCGGAACGGCTTCAGCACAACTCGCTTCTGTTGGTCACGCGCGCGGACGCACTGGATCTGAAAGACCGCCAGAAAGTGCTCCGCCGCATCAACCGCGAAGTGGGGCACCTGTTCAATCGGACAATCCTGTTTTCCGCCCGTGACGCGATCATCGCGCGTGACAAAACGGGCGACGCCGAGCTGTGGTCGCGCAGCGGCGGCGGCAAGATGATCGACAGCTTTCTTGAGATCACCGAGCAGATCATGGACAGCCGTGCGGAAAAACTTGCCCGCTACCAGATCGACAAGAGCCTCGCCGGCACGCCCCCGGTTCAACCGGTGCGTCCCGAACGATCCGATCGCCAGACCGCAGCCGAAGAGCCCGCGCCTTTCAAGTTGACCAACCCACTGGATCAGGATGATGGATTCGAGGCGGTCCGGAACTCGGACGATGTGATCGCAACCTTCCCGGTTCGACCGGCCCGGGTGGAGCGCCGCGGCGAGTCGACCGAACGCGAGCGAATCAACCCGGATGACGCCGACCGCTTGCGCGCCGAAATGACGCCGGTGCCCGATGACGATTTGCGGGCCTTGTTCCGGGACGAGGAAGAGGATCGGCTCAGCGTCGCGGCAACTTCGACTGCGGTGACTCAGCTGGACGACGAAGACTTTGACGAGATCGATGACGATACGCTCGACGTCGAGGACGACGAAATGTTGGTCGCAGATAGCGATGACCAGACCACCGATCAAGGCGCGCAGGACGAAGACCTGCTGGCCACGCTGTCAGAACGGTTGGTTGGCGAGTCCCCCGCGCCGGCGACGGACGATCAGGACGAGACACCGGCACCCAGTGTCGAAGACTCGGTCTCGTCCATTGCTTCGCTGTTGTCCCAGCAACAGGGTGACGATGCCACGACCTATGAACCTGAGCCGGAATCGAACGGCTTGATTTCGGCCCAGACCCCTGAAGACCAGGAACCCGAAGTGCCTTGTGAGCAGGTCGGCGAAGGCGAAACCTCGCTGGAACACCTTTTGAGCGTGCCGGCAGGAGCTCCGCTCAGCGCGGCGGCGATGTGGCGGGAAATCGCGGCCAGTGAAGATATCCCCCAAGACGTGGACGGGCTGCACGCCGTGTTCCAGGCCTTTCTTGAGGAGTTCGACAAGATCGCTCACGAGCACACCGGGCGCGACGAACAGGACAGGATTCAACCGGTGCCAAATCCGAAAGACAGGGCGGAGTGGCATGTGTTGTAACCGGGCCTCATGGGACACGTTGGAAACGGTAAACCGTTTCCCATCCCGAACGGCAATGCTACTCAGCGGCGCGACGGTTTCGAACCGCTGCGCCTTTGGGCTTAATAAGGGATAACAGAGCTTTAGATGACGATTGACGCCGCATTGACCACCGCCATGGAAACCATTCCCGACTGCATCGCAGCGGGATATGTCGACATGGAAACGGGCATGCTTCTGGGCATGTCGGCAACCGGGACCGAGGATGGTGCAGCCTTGGAAACCCTCGCCATTGCGGTGGCAAATCTGTTTCAGGGCCGGGGCGTTCAAGCATTCGAAGCACTGTTGGCCTCGGCCGGACTACAGGATCCGGAGAACCCGGGATTTGGGGAAATCTCGGTGTTTTCGAACGACCGGCTACACATCTTCATGCGGACCCGGGCCTATCCGGAACACGTGGTCTGCTACATCTGCCGCGACAGCGCGAATATCGGGCTGACGCTTACGAAATCACATCTCAGCCTGGGGCCGGTAGCGGCCGCAGTTTAGACGGGACCAGAGGGGGTCACGGCATGATGGCGACAGACATAATCAACATGCTCGAAAACATCGGGCGGTCTGCGACGCCCCGTTTGTCGCCGGCCGTTCGGTTAACCGGGGACACGGCCGAGGCCCGGCGGGCCAGCATACTGAACCTGATCCGGGGAACGGTTCTTCCAAGACGCTTGGAGTTCAACGCCCAGAACGGAACGATCCTGGCGATCGAGGTGAACAGCTCACGGATCACGGATGTTTATTCGGCAAGCACCGGCGCCCTTCCGGATTTCGAAACCGAACCGCGCGAAGCGCTGATCGAAAAGCTGGCGCGGCTCGTGTCCGACCTGGCAGCGATCGCCCCTCCGATCGAAGTGGTGTCTCTGAAACCGGACGGGCCGCTGGAGGCGGATGACGTCGGCATCACTTTCAGCGAGATGCAGAAAGCCTGTGCCGAGCTCGTTCTGCCGTCAGAGCCGCGGGTTTCGGTTGTCCCGGATCCCGTCGAGGACACGAAAGAGCAGGACAGCGCTGAAAGTGCAGAACTCAGCGTAGCCGCGGCTTTCTTCGACGGCGCCGAGCGGTTCGCCATGGGACGTCTGCTGACAAGTGCCGAGGGGGCGACCCACCAGTTCGATGGCGTGTGCGCCGATGGCCAGCCTCTTCACCCTTCGGATGATCTGTTGACCCGGTTCGCACAGGATCTGGCGGGATGGGATGCGGACAATACCGGGCTGCTCGAACAGCCGCAACTGATCGTCATGCGGCCGTCAGGTGGCAAGGGCGCGGGTGTCGCTCTGGTCCGGGATGGTCGCAATACAGCCGCCGCCGTACATGACGCGCGCAAGCTGGGTGCCGTCGTCAACCTGTGGAAATCTCTGCGGGAGTCGGTCTGATGACACCGCTTTCGCGACAGTTGAAGTTAAGTTTTAAGCAAATCTTGGGTACCAGTTTTTAGGGTAGTGTTATGAGTGAAACCAACCGCCGGGAATTGATCCGGATCGCCAGCGAAATGAAAGAGGTGAGCAATGACGAGACCTGTCAGTTCATCTCTCGCATCGTTGACGATCTCAGCGGCCTGAAACCGTCGATTGCATTCGTCGGGCAGATCAAGGCCGGGAAGTCCCGTCTGATCAACGGCTTTACGGGACAGGCAGAATTTCTGCCGTCGGACGTGAACCCGTGGACGACCGTGATCACCGACATGCATTTCGGTCATCCCTCCGGGCGCACATCGGGGGCCGAATTCCATTTCTTCGACAACCGCCAATGGCAGGCGCTGATCGCCGAAGGCGAAGAACTGCGCAACATGTTCCCCGACGATGAGGACAGCTATAAGCGCGAGATGATCGAGGAGCAGGTCGAGGCGATGAAAAACCGCGCTCGTCTGCGCCTGGGTGACAGTTTCGAACAGCTGATGGGCCAGCATCACGACCTCGAAGAACTGACGTCTGATGACCTTGCCCGCTATGTCTGTGCCGGGGATGATCCGACCGACGAAGCCGAACATGATCCGGGATCGGACCGGGGTTTGTACAGCGACATCACCCGCAAGGCCGAGGTGTATTTTGATCTTGGACACTTCCCGTTCCCGCTGACCGTGACCGACACGCCCGGCGTCAATGATCCGCTGTTGATCCGCGAAGAGATCTCGCGCCAGTACCTCAAGGAATCCGACTTTTTCGTCGTGGTTCTGTCCGCGCACCAGGCCCTGTCGCGCGCCGATTTGAAACTGTTCCGGCTGATGCAGGCGCTTGAGCTGGGTCAGATCGTGGTTTTCATCAACCGGGTCGACGAATTGGGCGGCGGTGCGGAAGACGCGGCGAAAGTACGCGCCGACGTTTTGGACGGGTTGGAAAAGGCGCTGGGGAAGTCCAGCATCGACGTTCTGATGGGCAGCGCTCAGTGGGCGCATTACGCACTGACCGGGGACGAAACCGGCGTCAACCACGATCACATCCTCGCCTGGCTGCGGGCGCATCCCGAACAGATGAAGCAGTACCTTGCCGGCGTCGAAGAGATCAAACGCGGCCCCGGCCCCATCAGCCGCGAGGCGGTTCTGCGGTATGCCGCGATGATCGCCTCGGGATTGCCCGATCTGCGCCGGCATGTCACCACCGCGCTGACTGACGGCCCGCGCAACGAACAACTGCGTATGGCGTGGCAACATCTGAACGGCTTTGCCCAGGGCGAGCTGGAACGCAGCAAGGCCCGCCTCCGCGCGCTGGAAGAAGATGGCCAACCTTCGGACGATGCGGCTGGCGAGAATGACAAGACCCTCGCCGAGTTGCGCAAGCTTGTATCGGACAAAACCGCAGAAATCACCCGCGACATGGATGATGTTCTGGCAAACTTGCGTGGTGTGATGGATGACACCGTGGCCGAAGCCGTCGTATCGGTTGTGCGCGGACCCGACGGGCAATCCCCGTTGCTTGCCAAAGGTGGCGCAACCGAACTGAACTTTACACCGTTGCGCGAACGCATGCGCGAACTGGTGCAGGGTGCGACTCAGGTCATTCGCCAGCGGATGCTCAGCGAACTCTATGCCATCGACATGCAGGCCAACGCGTCTCTGCGGTCCCTGCCGGGCTGGCAGGAGCCGACCGACAGCCGTATGAACACCAGTGCCGTGCGCTGGTTCCGTCCGGACACCACCGCATTGACCCGAGGGATTACGGTCGAGTTGCGGGTGAACTGGTTGTCGCGTCTAATTTCGCGGAAATCCGTCGTCTCTCGCGCCGAGCGCATGATCGTGCAAGAATTCGAGATGATCGGAGATGATCTGATCGATACCGCACGCGAGAACCTGCTGGAGCGCTTGAACACCGCTCTGGATCATTTCCTGGCCCTGCTCGCCGGGCATCTTGAAAACCGCACCGCGACGGGCGAGACATGTGAGCGCACCCAGGCGCAGGTCGATTTCGACCGCGCACGCCGGATCGCGGACGAACTGCAATCGACCTTTGGCGCTGAACACAGCGACGAACGACAAGCGGAGGCCGCCGAGTGATTGAATTTCCCGGAACCGAGACGGAAGTGCGTCAGCTTGACCGTTTTCTGACCGCAACCGAACGCCTTCCGTCCACGCCCGAGTTGGACGGCATGCGCGCGCGGGCACAGTCCCACGCCGAGCGGTTGTCAAACGCGGTCTCAATCGGTTTTGCAGGGGAATTCGGCGCCGGGAAGTCCAGTCTTGCCAACATGCTCGCCGGAGCTGACATCCTGCCCACGGGTCCGCAACATCTGAAATTGCCTCTGGTGATTGTCACCTATGCGGACACGCCTGAAACGACCGTTGGGTGGTGGGACCGCGAGCCAAAGGTTTATTCCGGCATCGCCCTGGAAAAGGCCGCGGCCGACAATCCTGATTTTATCTCGGTGGGGCTGAACACCCCTGCCCTGCGCGAAATCTCGTTGTTCGACCTGCCCGGCTCCGGTGCGCTGGACGACACTTACAAACAAACGCTTGATTTGTTGAAATTCGTCGATTGCGCCATCTGGTGCACGAACGGAACCAACGCTTGGCGCGAGACCGAGCGCCATTTGTGGGCACAAGTCCCGCAAAACCTGCGCGACAACAGCTTGCTAGCCGTCACTCACACGGACCTGCCCCCTGTCCGCGACGCCCTCGATCGCGTTCTGTCGCGGTTGGAGAAGGAGAAGTCGGGCATGTTCCGCGCGATCGTACCGATCGGGACACCAGTTGCCGTTCGCGCCATGGCGCAAGAGCCGGAACCGGACTTCGCCTTGTGGGAAACCTGCGGCGGCCAGAACCTTGCGGAGAAGGTGCTTGAAATTGCATCGCATCGCCGCCGAACGGATCTGGAGGCCGCGCGGCAGGACCTTGCCGCTGACTTCCTGCCGTTCTTGGAGACATTGACCGGCGCGGGCGAAGCCGCAGCCTCGGACACCAGAACGGTACAGCCCAGTCTGGAATCTGCGCTGCCGCCGCTGGACAACCCGATCCTCGAAGACTGGCTGGCGGCGATCGCCAGCATTTACGAAGACCTGCGCGACAGTTCGGACATCGAACCGGCCGCCTTCCTGCAAAGCTGTCAGGAAATTGTCGAGGATTTTGCTGAACGGCTGGAAAACGGGTCCGAGATCGATCCCGAAGCCGACTGGATTCCGGGCGAGTTCGAAAAGGCCACCGACCTGCTTCTGCTGCTTCAATTCGAGAGCGGCGAAGGGCCACTCAAGGATGCGATCAGCATACTGGCGCAGCTCAGCGACAACCTGGCGTGGGCCGGCAGCACGGTCGCTTCGGCCCCTCCGAAGACCGGAACCTGAGTCATTCCCGCAAAGATTGAGCCGCGGCGCGGCGAATCGTTAACACTGGAATCATGATTCCATTGTTTCGAATCCGTGGACCATGGGTCGTCTGGCACCCGGACTGAATTCTTTTTGTTCGCCGGGAGACACTACATATATGTACTCTATCAGATTTTAAATCAATATATTGATCTGCACCCGAAACCGTTCTCAGTGAAGCCACGAGGCGGCCCCATTAAAGTCAAATTTGAAACGTCTAACCGTTCTCAAGTGTCCTGCGGTTGTGTTGGTTGTGTGTTCGTGGGCTGATTGCCCGGTTATTTTGGCCGCAAGTTTTTGGAATGATGGGCGGGAAGAAATGAACCACAACCAGGCTGTCGGTGCATCGCACGACGAACCTCAAATTCAAGGTCTGCAACCGGGCGCGAAACTGCTGCGCGGCCAGTACGAAATTCTTCGCTTCCTCAGCAATGGCGGGTTCGGCATCACGTATTTGGCGCGTGACAGCCTGGAACGCGATGTGGTCATCAAGGAATGCTATCCGGGTGCCTTGTGCCGCCGCAACGGTGACCTGGTCGAACCCAATGATCCGGCCTTCAAGGACGACCTGCGCGCGATCATCGACCTGTTCATTCAGGAAGCCCGCAACCATGCTCGCCTGGTCCACCCCAATATCGTCGACGTGCACCAGGTCTTCGAAGACAACGATACTGCATATATCGCGATGGACCTGATCCGCGGATGCGATCTGCTGGATTACATCGAGGACCCCAAGACCGAAACCGGCCCGGACTTTATCGTCCAAGTCACCGAAAAGATGCTGTCCGCGGTTTCATTCATCCACCAAAGCGGGATGCTGCACCGGGACATTTCGCCAGACAACATCCTGATCGACGAAAACGGCGAACCGATCCTGATCGATTTCGGCGCCGCGCGCGAACAGGCTGCCAACCAATCGGCGGCGCTGTTGACGCTTCGGGTGATCAAGGATGGGTACTCGCCGCACGAGTTCTACGTGCGCGGCTCCGAGCAGGGTCCCAGCAGCGACTTGTATGTGTTGGCGGCAACGCTCTACCACGCGATCAGCGGCGAGCGCCCGATCGACGGCCAATCGCGCCTGAATGCCTTCAACAACGGACAGAAAGATCCCTATCAGCCGCTGACCGGTCGCTTCCAGGGTTACCCGGATGGCTTCCTTGAGGCGATCGACAAGGCCATGGAGGTCCACGCGACCGACCGCCTTCAATCCGCACTGGACTGGTTGCGGATGTTCCGCGGCCCCGGTGTCGAATTCGACAGCTTTGCCTATCGCCCCGTTTCGGTAATTGTCGCCTTGGACCGCAAGGACGAAGAGGCCGAAAAGGCCCGTATCAAGGCGGAAAGCGAAAATGCCGAAGCGGTGGTAACAGCCCTGCTGGCCGGTAATTCCGATCTGGCTCTTGGGCATGGCGAAAAGAACGACGACGGTCCGGCAAGTTTTGCCCAGAAGGACGAGCCCGCAGCGGCAGTGGATACGGTCGTCCAAAAAGGATCGGGCGGCAACGGCAAGTTGATCGCGGGTGTCGCCGCAATCACGATTCTGGCCGCTGGTGGCTTCTTCCTGATGTCCGGCGGCTCCACCGAGACGGACCCGACACCGATCCAGACCGCGACGCCCACCGAACCGGCCGAACCTGCCGAAACGCAGACGGCCGAACCAGTGATCGCACCCGAAACGACCAAGGCAGAAGAAACCGCAGCAGCAACCGAAACAGAACAGCAGGTGGCAGAAGACCAGCCTGTCGAGCAGGCCGCAGCGGCTGTCACACCGCCGGCGGTGGAAACACAGGAAGAAGCGGCGCAGCCCGAAGAACCTATCGAAGTGGCGGCGGTTGCACCGAGCGCTCCGGTCAATCTGGCCGAGACCCAAGTCAGCTATGCCCATTGGGATGTCAAAATCCCGTTCTCGACTTCGCAGCGGCGCGCCTCGACCGGAAACATCATCGCCATCACCGGTGTGGATGCCGACCAGGACATGTCCACGATCGGTGAATGGGTTCAGCGAGGCGCAGCGATCTATACCCTGAACGGCAGCCCTGTGCGCGCCGGAACGACGCTTGCCGCACAGGTTCTGGACAACCTCCAGGTTGACCCTGACGGCTATATCCGTGTCGCGGCGCGGTATCGCCCCATCGGACAGACCCGCGCGCAGAACGGCCTCCTGGCCCTGCCCGCAATCCGCGAGTTCGGGCTGGCCAACGGTTACTCGTTCGAAGCCCGCGGCGCCGATTTGCCCGAATGGCAGACGGTTGTTGCCGGAGCACCGGCCGCAACGGCAGGTGGCCTGCAGACCGGCGACATTCTTGTCCGCGAGACTGTCTCGGGAACTGAGATGATTGCTGCCGACAGTCTGGATACCGCGCTGAACGCGTTGGTTTCCGAAAACAAGCCCGAAGCACGTTTGGTTGTGCTTCGAAACGGGTCGGAAACAACCGCCGTGATGCCTTTGGCGCAGGAGTGATCATACCGGTACGTATTTGATCCGCCAGTTTGTGTTTGCTGAGGAGGATGCCGTGTTTTGGCCCTCCTGGTGGGGGCCGGCCCACCGCGAAAGGTAAGAGTGTTTCAGGTTTCCAACTTCATAAGTGCCGCTGCGCCATGCGCAGAGGTTCGTAGCAGCCCCACGGGTCACCTAAGCCCGTGCAAGTAGTCAAAAGGTGTCGACACCATGTTCAAATATAAAAGCCCACTCAGCCGGCTTCTCGAGGGTGCCGGCAAAACCAAAGAAGCCGAAGGGTCGGAACCCGAAGTCGAAACGACAGACAAGGCCGAGCCGATTGCGGACTTCAATGCACTGCGCCAAGCTCTGGCTGGTGGAAACCTGAGCACGGACAGCTACGAGGAAACCGACGAGCTGATTCCGGAAGAGAAGATGCCCGATTTCGCCGAGACCGAACAGACGGTGGAAGAGGCAACAGAAAGCGAAGAAACAGCCGAAGCCGCGCCTGAAGCGCCGGAAGAAGCCGAACAGGTCGTGACGCTGCACGTTGCGGCAACCGAAGAAGAAGAAGAGACCATCCAGTCGGTCATGGCCGAAACTGCCGAACCCGATCTGGAGGAAGTCCGAGAGGAAGAGGCCTCGGTGCCGACCCCGTTCGAGTTGCCGGAACCCATTGCAATCGAAACTGCCCCGGACGAAGCAGCGGCAGATGCCGAACCTGTGGCCACCGAGCCCGAAGAACCCGAAGCCGCCCCGGAAGTCGCCGAAGCGCCGGCCTCGGATCGTCGGTCGCGCGTCAAGACCACCTTCCTCGGGTTCGAGCGCCCTGACACACATGTGCAGGAACTGATCGAAACAGCCGAGCCGGTGGCCAAGACCGAAACCGCAGGCGCGACATTCCCGGTCGGTTGGCTGGCAGTAACCAGTGGCCCCGGGCGGGGGTCCAGCATCACGCTGACCGAAGGGCTGATGCAGATTGGCCGCAACGATGACCAGGCGATCCAATTGGATTTTGGCGACACCGGGATTTCACGGTCGAACCACGCCGTCATTGCTTATGACCCCGAAGACCGCAAATGCTATCTGGGCCATGGCGGCAAGGCAAACCTTGTGCGCCTGAACGGCAAACCCGTCCTCAGCACCGTGCCGCTGTCCAGCGGCGACCTGATCCGCATCAGCGAAACATCGCTGCGGTTCGTGGCCTTCTGTGACGAAAACTTCGACTGGCGGGACGCATAACGGATGCTGGCTACTCCGGCATATGACATTGCACTGATCCTGGATCAGGGTCAGCGCGACACGCAGGAAGACGCGGTTGCCTCGCGGGTCTTTGATGCCGCCAACGCCGGTTATGTCGTGGTGGCAGACGGTATGGGCGGTCACGCCGCGGGCGAAGTGGCTTCGGATCTGGTGGTCAAGTCCTGGTGCGAAGTGCTCGACGCAGTTCTGGAAAATCCGGAATTGACCGAGAATACGCTGCTGGATGCGCTGCCCATGGCCGCAATGCAGGCCAACGCGGCCGTGGCGGGGTATGGCGACGACCAGCACCAAGGCTTCAACATGGGCTCGACCCTGCTGGGAGTTCTGCTGCTGGGCAACAAAGTGTTCTGGATCTCGATCGGCGACAGCCCTTTGTACCTGTTCCGCAACGGCGTTCTGTCTCAGATCAACGAAGATCATTCGATGGCCCCGGTCATCGACGCACAGGTAACCCGAGGGGAGCTGTCCGAAGCCGAAGCGCAGTCCCATCCCGACCGCAACCAGCTGACCTCGGTCATCATGGGCGCGGCGATCCCCAAGGTCGACTGCCCCGAAGACGCGCTGGAACTGACGACCGATGACATCCTCATCCTCGGCAGTGACGGGCTGCAATATCTGGGCAACCACGACATCCAGTCCATCCTTCAGGACAACACTTCGGCCCTCTCCCGGGACATCGCCGACAGCCTCCTCAAGGCACTGATCGCCAAGGGTGACCCGGATCAGGACAACATTTCAATCGCCGTCATCAAAACGGCCCGACAATAACAAAAGCAAAGCAACAGGACCCATGAGAACACACCTGATCATATCCAGCATTGCCCTGGCGGCAGCAACGGGGGCAGCCTCGGCGCAAGAGGCATGCTCGACCTACGAGATCCAGCGCGGCGACAGCCTGCGTGAACTGGCCATCAAGGTCTATGCGACCGAAGACTATCGCATCATCTACGACGCCAACCGCGACACGATCGGGTCCAACCCCAACATCATCCGCGTCGGCGACGTTCTGACCTTCCCCTGCCTCGAGGATGTCGGCCGGGCCGCGCCTGAACCGGAAACCGAGGCCGAGCGCATGGCCGCCGAGATGGCAGCCGAACTGGTCAAGGCCGCGGAAGAACGTGCCGCCAAGGCCATCGCCGAGGCCGAAGCCCGCGTTGCGGAGGCCCAGCAGGCCAGCGACAAGGCTGTCATCGAAGCCAAGGCCGCTGCGAAGAAGGAAATCGAGGCCGCCCGCGCAGAAGGTGCCGCGTTGATCCGCAACGCCGGTGACGGCACCCGCCCCGAGATCCGCGACCGGCAGTTGCTGCTGATCACCGGGGGCAACTACGCGCCGTTTACGGACGAAGCCCTGCCCAATCGCGGTCTGTACACGAACCTAGTCGAAACCGCGATGCTGCGGGCGGCGCCGGAACAGGCCTACAAGATCCAGTTCGTGAACGACTGGTCGTCGCATCTGGACCTGCTGATGCCCACCCTGGCCTTCGATGCCACGTTCCCTTGGTCGCGCCCGAATTGCGAAGAAGCCGAGGCACTTTCGGAGAGCGACCGGAACCGGTGCGAGACCTACAACTTCTCGAACCCGTTCTACGAAGTGGTCGACACGTTCTTCGCCAAGGATGGTTCAGGCTACGAAACCTCGCTCAGCTACGCGGAATTCGTCGGCACCACGATCTGCCGCCCCGAGGGCTGGTCAACCTCGCACATGGACGCTGTAGGTCTTTATGAGCCTGCGATCACCATCTTGCGCCCCGTCGATCCGGACGAGTGTTTCCACGCAGTCATGGACGGGCGGGCTGACCTGGTCGCCATCGAAGCGCATCTGGCCGTCGAGGCCATCGGTCGGCTGGGCTATGAACACAAGATCATCGAAAACCCCAACCTGGCGGCGATCAAGTCGCTCAACGTCATGACCCACAAGGACAATCCGGATGGGGAAGCGATCCTCGAGACGCTCAATCAGGGTCTGGCGATCATGCAGCAATCGGGCGAATGGCGCGACATCGTCTCGACCGCCCTGCGGTACCAAATGGAAAACGGATAAGGGCCGGCAAGGTCTGACAAAACAAAAGTCTGGAGGAAGTGGACATGTTTGAAATCAATCTGAAGAAACTGGTGGCGGCAGCCACCGCAGTAACCGCCCTCAGCGCCGGCGCCGCCGCCGCTCAGGAGGCCTGTACCAACTATACGGTTCAGGACGGTGACACGATGGCAACCATCGCCATCGCGGCCTACGGCACATCGAACTACCAGCCGATCTTCAACGCAAACCGCAACGTCATCACCAACCCGAACTCGCTTGAGCCGGGCATCGTTCTGGCCCTGCCCTGTGAAGACGGCAGCCTGCCGAATGGCCGCAGCGCGCAGGAAATCATCGCCGCGGAAGAACAGCGCGCTGCAAGCGTGAAACGCTCGAGCGTCTATGAGCCGCCGATCAAACTGGTCACCGGTAACGGCTGGGCGCCCTTCGCAGATGAATCGCTGAATGGCGGTGGCATCATCCCGCGTCTGGCAACCACCTCGTTGCAGCGGGGCGGCAACGCCCGCGACTATTCGGTTAGCTTTGTTGACGACTGGAATTCGCACCTGGAAACCCTGCTGCCGCTGGGCGCGTTCGACGTGTCGATGGCATGGAACATGCCGGACTGCACCAACCGCAGCTACGAATGGTCCTGGGAAACCGAGGTGCGCTGCACGCAGTTCGACTCGTCGGTCCCAGTCTATGACATCGTGGTCGGTTTCTACACCCTGCCCGAAAGCCAGTTTGCCAACGCGACCACCTTTGACGAGCTGAAAGGGTCGACCATCTGCCGCATGGACGGCTGGTTCATCCACGATCTGGAACAGCAAGGTCTGATCAATGGCGACACCATCACCTTGATGCAGCCGATCACCGCGCGGGAATGTCTGGATGCCGTGCTGACCGGCACTGCAGATGTTGCAACCTTCGAGGTCCAGCTGTTCTCGGACACCATGGTTGAAATGGGCCTGAACCAGAACGACCTGATCGAGAACCCCTTCGTGACCTCGCTGTCGTCGCTGCGTTTCATCGCGCACCGTTCGAACCCGTTCGGCAAGCAGTACCTGGCCATGCTGAACAAGGGCCTGAACGAAATGCGTGAATCCGGCGAATGGTACGCGATCGTTTCGGACTCGCTGCGCGAGCACAACGACAAACTGATGGCCGCGTCGAACTGATCCCTCGGTTCCGCGAATGACTGGGGCTGGTCGACTGACCGGCCCCTTTTTTATTCTCCGATCAACTGATCCAGCCGACCCGCAAGGCCGCCTGCCGGGATCAAACCCTCGACTTTGCGCAGAAGTCGCGCGCCGCCAAAGTTCAGCCACTGAGACTGCCGCAACGCCCAGTAAGCGGCTTTGGCAGTTCCCAAGGCCGCGAGTTGGTCCCGTGAAACCATGAACGACCGAGGTTCCACGATCTCGTAGGGATGCAGATAAACTTGCGGCGGTATGCCGGCCTGTTCAGACCGTTCGATCAATGTCCTCGCCAGACCCGAAGTCATGAACTTCAGATAGCTGCCTCCCAGACGCACCATCGGCCCCCTGCCCGCCAATGGCGTCATGAACAACGGCAAGATCCGGAGCGTGGTCAGCCCCATTTCCTGCGAAAACCGATCACATTCCTGCACCGAGGCGAAGAATGACGAACAGTCGTAGTCGAAATGACGTTCAATCAGGCGGTACTGTTCAGGCGTTGCGCGGTTCAATCGAAAACGCGGGGCGCGAAACCCTCGAACAGGGGTGTTCCCGGCCTCTTCCAAAGCTTGCCGCGCCTGACCCAGCATACGGTCTGTGGTCTCCGCAGACTGCAGGTCCATGCTGTCATGAAAATAGTAGTGGCAGGCAACCTCGTGGCCCCGCTTTGCGATTTCGGCCACCAGATCAGGCGCATCGCGTGCCACGACCCCCGTGCAGAAGAACGTTGCGGCGCAACCCGTCGATCCGCCATGTGAGCGAAGGAAGCCATCAATGGTTTCAAAGCTTTGCCACAGCTCTTCAACTCTGAGGGGCCCGGTTTCCCAGACCCCCAGAAGGCGTTTCAGATCATGCGCAAAGTCTTCGAAATCGACGCTGAGAAACAGCCGGGTCACGCGACAGCTTGGGCCCGGGCGCTGTCATCCTTCAGCGCTTCGCGCAGCACGACATAGTCACCGATCACCAACGCATCCACTCCCGATGCGGCAAATGTCGCGCAAGCATCCAGAGGAGAATAGACGATGGGCTCCTGGATATTGAACGAGGTATTCAACAACACGGGCACTCCGGTCTTTTCACCGAACCGGGTCAACAAGGCGTGGTACAGCGGGTTCGCCGATTGCGACACCGTATGTACGCGTGCCGTCTGGTCAGTATGGGTGATTGCCGGGATGTCTGCCGCCCGATCGTCACGCACACGAGCAACGATGTTCATGTAGGGGCTGGTCTGATCGATCTCGAAAAAGGTCGAGGCCGCCTCCTCCGCAACGCTGGGCGCAAAGGGCCGGAAATGCTCGCGTTTCTTGATCTTGACGTTCAGATCGTCGCGAATGCTGTCCTTGCGTGGGTCTGCAAGGAAGGATCGGGCACCCAGAGCACGCGGGCCAAACTCTGCCCGCCCCTGGAACCAGGCGATGATCTTGCCTTCGGCCAGCAGGTCGGACACACGGTCCAGGAACTGGTCAACAGGCAAGGCCTGCTGCGGTTCCGCACAATACTGATCCAAGGCAGCGGTGATGTCGGCATCTGCCCAATCGGCACCCTGATATGGGCTGCGGACCGAGGGCAGATCGACCTGCTCGCTCGGAATGCAGGCCAGCGCTGCGCCAACTGCACAGCCAGCATCATGTGGGGCCGGTGGAATGATGACCTCGTCAAACGTGCCGTCCGCGATCAGCGTTCCATTCGCCGTGACATTTAGCGCGCAGCCGCCAGAAATTACCAATTTGCGCAGGTCCGGATTGGCTTTGCGGACCGGCTCCAGAATATGGTGCAGGGCTGCCTCGAACGCGGCTTGCACGGATGCCGCCAGGTCCACGTGGCGTTCGTTCGGCGCGGTGCCGGGCTCGCGCCGGGTGCCGAACAGTTCTTCCATACGTGGATGGAACTCGCCGCGCAGGGCTGAGTGATAGTCGCACAGCGCGGTGTTCACGCGGTAACCGCCGTCATCGTCCAGGATCAGAATTTCGCGCAGGATGGCGTCGCGATAGATGGGTTTGCCATACGGAGCCAAGCCCATCATCTTGTATTCGCCTTCCAGCATCTTGAAGCCAAGAAAACCGGTGAAGGTCGAGTAGAAATGACCCAGCGAGTTCGGCCAGCGATGATCCGCCAGACCTTCCCGCTTGCCGTTCCGCACAACTGACACGATGGTCGAGCTTTCCTCGCCTCCACCGTCATAGGACAGGGAAACGAAGCTGTCCCAGTCACGCATCGCTTCGGCGTACAATTGATGGGTCAGATGGTGGTTGATGTAGTGCAACTTGAAATCGGCCGGACCATGCACAGCCGTCAGGATCTTGCGGATGCGGAACAGGTCCATCCAGCCGCTGTCCTGTGACTCGTCCGACGAGGCATCTGACACGAACAGTGCCCCGATCCGCGCCGTTACGCTTTTTGCGGCTGAGGGGCGCTGCAAAATCTTGCGCATCGTGCCCATACCTCGGCCGACCATACGCCAAGGCTGCCAATAGACCGCAACCTCGTCGATGTCCGAGAACTTCAGCCCAGCAATGCGCAGAACTTCGGCGATCGCCTGATGGGGAAATGCCCCGTCATTCTTGACCCGCGTCAGCCGCTCTTCTTCGATTGCGGCAACCAGCTTGCCGTCCTTGAACAGCGCAGCGGCGCTGTTGCTCATTGTAGCTAAACCCAAAATTACTGACATAACCTAAAACACCCTTGGCCAAAAAACTTGCCTGATAACGCGGCCACGTTAACGGTCAGAGGCTGGTAGGTGCAACCCGGATGAAGGTGCTGCTCGATCAAATCTCAGCCTTTCACGGCCAACCGGAAGCCATGCAAGTGTGATTCACCGGACTTGTCAGCCTGTTGCACCGGTCTGGTGCCGGGCACTGCGCAGGGTACGCAACACCCACTCAGTGAACAATCGCGCCAAAAGTGCTCTTTCGTTCACGAATAGCCACTGCGTTAAGCCCGACGGCAGCCGGTTGCGAACTTGGGTTCCCCCAAACACCGAGCTTCTGCTAGGCTTAATCGTGGCATTTGTTTTGGTATTCGTGGAATGGATTTGCGGTTAATTCGATCCGTCAGCGCCCCGGCATTTTTGACCCGACGGACTGTCACATCTGTTTGCGAGGCACCTGGTCTTTGGACTGTGACTTGTCGAGGGAAGGGCTATTCATGAAAATCCTGGCTTTCAAATCCGGACATGACGGCACAGTTGCAGGTGTCGACAGCACCGACGGGCGTCTGCTGTTTTCCTACGAGGCGGAAAAGAACAGCTTCCCCCGGTATACGCCGGTTACGCCTGACACGTTCATTGACGCGGGTCTATGGTTCAAGGATTTGCCTGATGTTCTGGCCCTCAGCGGGTGGTCAAGCAACGGGGCCGACCACGTTACAACTTCGGGGGCCGGATACTTCGGCATCGGCGCGGGGTCTGAAACAGTTGGCAAACGAACCTTTTTTGGCAAGTCGGTCGATTATTACTCTTCAACTCACGAACGGGCGCATATCTGGTGCAGCTATGCCATGTCCCCCTTTCGTCAGGGCGAGCCCTGTTATGTGCTTCTGTGGGAAGGCGCATTGGGAGATTTCTACGAGATCGACAGCGACCTGACCATTCATCACCGAGGGCAGGTGATGACGGCCCCGGGCACACGCTTTGCGTTTCTCAATGCCCTCGCCGACCCCGACTTTCCGGTCACGGGCAACTCACCCCGGCCACAGGATCCCGGCCGCCTGATGGCAGCCTGCGCATTTGGTGAAGACGGTCCACCAGATGCGGATGAGACGGAACTGATCAACCGGTTGCTTTCCTCGGACCTGGGCGGCGACGCACTTCGCAAAAGCGATTTTGTGACTTCACCCTTCTTCAACATTGGAACGGACAGCCAAAAGCTGAAGAACATGGCCACCAAGCTGTCCAAAGCGATATTCCAGATGTTTCGCGACTATGCGGAACAGAACCTGCCTGAAAAGCATCCGCTGCTGATCGCCGGCGGGTGTGGCTTGAATGGACACTGGAATACCGCGTGGAAGCAAAGCGGGCTCTTCCGTGAGGTCTTCGTACCGCCGACGACCGGCGACTCGGGATGTGCCATTGGAACCGCCGTGGACGCGATGCGCCACTATACCGGCCAAGCCAAACTGGAATGGTCGGTCTATTCCGGCCAGTCCTTCTGCGACGACCGCATCGATACGCAGGGCATGACCGCAACTGAACTGAACCTCAACAGGATCGCCAAAGACCTGCTGGACGGAAAGATCATTGGCTGGACCCGCGGTAATTGCGAGATTGGGCCGCGCGCTTTGGGAAACCGGTCGATCCTGGCCGCGCCATTTTCCCCGGAGACACGTACGCGACTGAACCGGATCAAGGGACGGGCCAGCAACAGTCCAGTGGCGCCGTCTTGCCTGGAAGAGGATGCAGCACTGCACTTCGACATCAGCGCGCCCTCGCCATACATGATGGACTTTTACCGCGTTACCAATCCGGACCTGGCCGCAGTAACCCATGTCGACGGTTCGGCGCGGGTACAGACGGTCAACCGCAACCAGAACCCCTATTTTTACGACCTTCTGGCCGCGTTCAAGGCGGTGTCGGGGGTGGGCGTGCTCTGCAACACCTCGCTCAATTTCAAGAACTCCGGCTTCATTAATACAACTCGGGATCTGGCACATTATGCCCGCCAGGTCGGGTTGGATGGATTCGTCGCGGGCAATACCTATTACACATTCGACAACCCGCGCTGTTGACCGAACAAGCTATCAAGCGAGCAACCGATCATAGATCTCGCAAACCCCGTTCACATGAATATCCAAGCCGAAATTTGCACGGGCATAGTTCTTTGACGCTTGTGAAATCTCCTCGAACAACGCTCTGTCCTGATGCAACTTGCGCACAGGTTCCACGAATGCCTGAGGATCGTCGGGGTCGACCAGCACACCGGTTTCCCAGTCCGTGATCGCTTCGATGTTGCCGCCGTGACGGGTCGCGATGACTGGAGTTCCCAAATACATCGCTTCGATCAACGTACGGCCAAACGGTTCGTCCAGAGCGGTCACCAGATTGGCATCCATTGCAGCCATGTACCCATCGATCGGCTGTCGGAAACCCATCATATGGATATGCTCGCTGGTCCCCGCCTCATTTGCGATGCGAAGGCAGGTCTGGCGCAACGGTTCGTCCCGCTCGGCCGCGCTGCCGAACAGAAGACCATGCACCGGAGTGTCGGGCATCGCGTTTTGCACAGCCGCGATGACCCTTACAAAATGGTCGGGACGCTTGCGCGTGACGAAGTTTCCGAAATACCCGAGAAGCAGCGCGTCATCGGGCAATCCCATCTCGGCGATTACGGCTGCTCGGGCTTCGGACCTATCCGGTGGGTCAGGGTTGAAATCAAATGGACTGCGGATCACGGTAAACTTCTTGTCGACCGACCGCACCGGGTTGCTGGGCTTCGAAAAATGCGAAACGCTGATGATGTGGTCGGAAAATAGCGGCGCCAGTTTGTTGATCCCGAACGCGGTCGGATCCTGCCGGTGGTGCCAGATGTGTTTCCTGCCCGCCAGACGGGCCGGCAGCACCCAGTTGGCATGCATCCGACCTTCGTTTGTGTGAACGATGTCGGCATCGATGCGCTTTAGGACACTTGCCAGCCTCCATGCGCTGGAAGTCAGGTATCGCCCCGGGCCACAATCGCGCGGATAGCTGAGCCCGCCCGGAGACATCAGGCTGGGATCGTGCAGGATTTCGACGTCCAATCCCAGCGATCGGGCATACTCCGCCGCCGGGCCGGCCTCGTAGTGGACCAGGATATGGGGCACATACTTCGACCGGTCCAACGCCGCCGCAAGTTTCAAGGCTGACACGTGACTGCCGCCAATAACGGTGTCACCTTCGAAGGGAAATAGAATACGTCTTGGCATGGATGGTCTCAAAATACTCGTGACTCAAGGAATTTAGGGACAGGGCCGGAAGATCACCAACCCATCATGTTTCGTGTTTTCTGGCCAGATAAGACCGGATGGCGAATATGCAGCCCACCGTCCAGATCACATTGAACAACAAATGGGCCAGGGCAATCCCCTCGATCCCCATCCAATACAGCAACGGCAGAAATGAGGCCGTAAAGATCACCGTCGCAACAATCGTCGTGCGCACAAGCGCGCTGTCCAGCCCCATGCTCAGCAAGGCGGGGTTCAACACCAAGCCCCCCAGATACACGATCGCGGCATACATCAAGATCGTCATGACGGGCGCTGCGCCACGGAACTCTGGCCCGAACAGCAGAACGGCCAACTCTGGCATCTTCAGCGCCAACGGAATGGAGACCAGGATCGACACCCCGCAAACCGAGAGCGACACCAGCCGTACAAGACGCCAGAACCGGCCGAAATCGCCGACGGCCCATAGGCGGGTCATCTCGGGGTACAGGACTTGCCTGACGGGGCCGCCAATCCGAACAACATTGGCCATGATGCGCTTGCCCACCTGATAGAAGCCCACCGATGTCACGTCCAGCAGGGCGCCGACGACAAGTATGTCCAGCCGCTGAGTCGATTGTCGCAGGATTACGTTGAAATTCGAATTCCAAAGGAACCGCAGATACCCGGGGTTATGGGCAAAAGCCCGCCGCAGCGGCTGGGACAAAAACCTGTGCAAGTTGCGTTTTTTCAATTCGGCCAGTGCCAGAAAGAACGCAACCAGCCCGGTCAGGATCTGATGCATCAGCAACAGAGCCACAAATGCCCAGATCCCCAAGTCCAGCAGAAAGGCGATGATGACTCCGACAAGCCGAAGGCCGGCGATTACCATGTCCGAGATCGCCAGCACGTCGAACCGGTCGAAAATTCGAAGAACTCCAATGCCGGTTGGTCGGAGCGATAGAAACAACCCAAAGGCAACAAGCGTGATATAGGACGCGCCTTCAGGTTCAGACAGCCCGATGAACGGAGCAAGTTTTGGCGCCAGCATTATCGCCACCGAACCAGCCAGCAGCCCGCCAAGGCAATCGGTCACCACAGACATCTTGATCAATTGTCGGAATCTGTTCGGATCCTCTTCGATCAGAGCCTCGCTGCCGTACTTGATGGTTGCCTGCCATGGCTCGAGCCGGAACAACCTGTCCATCACCTGAATGTACGCGTCCACCAGCGCCAGAATCCCAACCGCAGCCGGCCCGATTGCGCGAGCTGTAAAGATGAGGCTGGCCAAACCGAACAGACCAACCAAAATCTGCGACAAGAACATCCATGACATGTTCTTGGCCAGCCGCTTCAACAGCGGCTTCGAGCTTGGCTCACTCATCGGTTCACGCGAAACCACGCGGCACTATCCACGCGGCGTTCAGGAAGCGGGTCATCAATTCACCCATGCACTCGGTACAATTCAATACGTTTCCAAAATTTGTGGCGGGTTAAGTCATGTTTCCGGTTGTTTCCGTTTCTATCATTTAGTTGTCTTGGATTATATCGTTTTACGAAAGCGCAGTTTGCCGATTGAATCCAGTACTGATTGTTGAAAGGGCTTTTGAAGTTGCGACAGAAACCAATTCTTGTTCGGAGCACCTGTCGGGGTGCCAACCGGTCCGGGTCGGATGCCGACCGCGCCCGGAGCCAGACTGAAAATACCCGGTCCGAAGGTTGAATACCCCGTCATGACCCGTGCACCCGTTCTTGTCCATATCGGCTATCACAAAACCGCTACGTCGTCCCTGCAACAGCAGCTGTTCTCGGCGCCGGACGCACCGTTCACGACTCCGCATGGCGATCGCAAATACATTCTTTCAAACCGGATCGTACTGCCGCAGCCGATGACCTATGATCCCGCAGAAACTCGCGAGATGTACGAGAGTTTCCTGAAAAAATCGCAGGATAGCGGGCAGGTTCCGGTGTTCTCTCACGAGAGATTCTCTGGTTACCCGGCCAGCGGCGGGTTCGACAGCACCATCATTGCCGACCGTCTGCAACGCACGTTTCCCGACGCCTACATCTTGGTCGTATTCCGCGAGCAGTTGTCGTCGATCCTGTCGATGTACAGCCAGTACATCACCGATGGCGGCCACGGATCGCTCAAGACATATCTGTCCGAACCTGAACCGAACCTGCGACGTGCGCCGATGTTCTCGGAGGAGTTCTACCGGTACCACCGCTTGTTCAAGTTCTACCAGGACAAGTTCGGCAAGGATCGTGTGCTTGGATTGGCCTACGAACAGTTCATTTCCGAGCCGGATTCTTTTGTGGAAACCCTGTGCAATTTCGTCGGCGTCGAGCACAAGAAGCGCGAATTTGAAGTCACTAACGAGAAGAGATCGGAGTGTTTTCAGATTCTGCAGCGATTTGTTAATTTCACACTCAGCGACAACCAACTGAGCAAGGGCGCATTGTTGCCATTTCCGAATGCAACGCGCAGATTCGGAAAATTGAGCCGACCGATCGGGCGCATCTTTCCCGACAAGCTGGATCAGATGCTCAAAAACCGGCTGGTCGGCAGAATTCAGTCCCGATTTGACGGTGCCTTTGCTAAGTCCAACGCTGAACTCCAATCCTTGACTGGCCTCGATTTAGGTCAGTTCGGGTATCAGCTGCCTTCGACCACAACCGCAGTCTGAACTGCGCTTTTCCGCCCCCAAAAAACAAAATGACCAGCACCCCATATGCTGGTCATTTGTCGAGTGAGTGGTCGGGCCAACGGCCCCACCGGTCGAACTTCGTTGTTAAAATAAGGTTAGCCAGTCTCAGGCGGCCTGGGAATTAGGGGTTTCCCGTAGTTTCTGCAAATTCTTTCAAATATTCCCGTTTATCATTAAATAACAAATGCTTGGCGGAGCCACCACCCCTCAATTTGCCTCATCATCCCGGGTTTTGGTCGAAAATCCCATCTTGCCGAGAAGGATCGCATTGATCCGACGGACATCGAACGAATCCTCGGCACGTTTCCGCGATGCCTGACCCATTCGTTCCACCAGATCAGGACTCTCGACAAACGAGGCCATGGCGCGGCTCAGGGTCTCGGGGTTTCGGACCGGCACGACGTAACCAGTCTCGCCGCTGATGACCGGATCAGCGCAACCCGGCGCATCCGACGTGATGATAGCCCGCCCCGACGACATCGCCTCGAGGATCGTGCGCGGTATCCCCTCGCGGTAGGCCGACGGCAGCACGAAGACCGAACACGCTGCCAAATAGGGCCGGACGTCCGAAGTTTCTCCCAAGTATTCGATCACGCCTTCGCGCGTCCATTCGTCGATCTCGCGTTGGCCGATGGAATCCGGGTTGGCGTCCATCGGACCAAGCAATTGGCATCTTGCTTGGGGGTGCGTTTCTTTCAGTAAACGGGCAGCCTGAACGAAATCAAACACGCCCTTCTCGCGCAGCAGGCGCGAGATCATCAGAAATACAGGCGGCCCAGCTGGCGGATCGGTAAATCCGTAGCGATCCAGATTTACACCAGACCCAGGCACGATGCTGAGCTTGGCATCTGGTGCAACAAGGCGCCTTTCTCGGAACTCTTCGGCATCTGCGCGGTTGTAGACCAGCACCTCGTCCACACCTTTCAGCGCAATACGATACAGAACCGATGACACAGCGCGAACCGCACGCCTCCGAAAAGTCAGGCCATGGGTGCTGTAGACATAGCCCAACCCGGTGTTCATGGCATAGATCCGGTCCACTCCCGCCCATTTTGCAGCCAGGCAACCATAGATGATTGGCTTCATGGTGTAGGCAAAGACAATGTCGGGTTTGAATTCCTTGAAAACGCGCACAAGAGCACGCAGCGTGCGCATGTCCTCAACCGGGTTCATCCCGGCACGTGACAGCGGAAACTGCACGAACTCCACACCGATTTCTGCGAGCGCAGTTTCCGTCGCTTCATGGCGCTCGGGACCGCAGGCGACGACCTCAGCCCGCTCCGACAACTCCTTCAGCAGGTCATAGCGAAAATTCAGCAAAGACGCAGTCAGATTGGCGACAACCACGATCCGTGGTCGCGCCCGCGTGGGGAGGGAGACCTGCGGTTTCAACTTTTGCAACAATGCCAACTCCTGATGGCAGAGCAGGCGCTGCGGCCCGCCTGGTTTGGTTCAACTCTCCCGGCGGCAGCTGCTATGGCCATGTTCGACCCCCGCTCCAACCCTGCGATGAGCGGCATCGGCAATGATCCGGTCCCATTTCTCAAGAATACTGCCGGGAGCCAGCCAGTCCCTGTTGTGTTGGTATCCTTGACGCATCTTGTCCAGCAATTCCGGATCGTCGCTCAGCTGCAGCACTGCGCGGGCCAGTTCCTCCGTGTCTTCAGGCGCAACAAGCAATCCATTCTCACCGTGTCGGATCAATTCTCGTGGTCCGTAGGGGCAATCAAAAGACACAACCGGCAAGCCTGCGACGGTCGCCTCTGCCACCACATTGGGAAACCCCTCGAAGCGGGAGGAAAACACCAGTATGTCTGCGCCATCCATCCACGCTCCGGGTGTGTTGCTCGCGCCCGGCAGGGAGATGACGTCCTGCAGACCCAACCGGTCCCTCTGCGCCTCGAGCGCGGCACGTTCCGGGCCTTCCCCGAAAATCGTCAGGCGCGCGTCCGGGTTATTCTGGATGATTTCCGACATTGCGTCGATCAACAGATCGAACCCCTTTTGCGGATCCAACCGCCCCACCGCGACCAGCCGATTGCCACCCGAGCCAAGGAGCTGGGCTGCACCTTCGATTGGCGCACAGGGGTTTGGAATGACCCGCGCCTTGCTCCGCAATGACGGCGGCAGGTCCTGGCGCACCCGCTCAGTCTGCATGACCACGGTGCTGGCTCGATGTCCAAGGATGTTTTGAGCGTGGCGCCAGACAGGGTTGGCGTTTTGCACGATCGGGTTGTTCCGTTCTGAAACGATCACCGGAACATCCCGCCCCAGAGCTGCAGCGAGCGTCAGGACATTGATTTTAGTCAGAAAGGATACCACCACGTCGGGGTTCTCGTCCCGGATGAAGCGACGAATACGGCGCAGGCGGGCCAGCTGATTCAGCCCCCTGAACCCGTCGTTTCCGCCTTCGGCTACCAGCAGGCTGACGCCGTCAGGGAAAGAAAAATACGACCCGCCCTCGGGCATGGTCATGCCCGCAACCGAGACCTGATCGCCAAGACCGATCCGATGGGCTGCAAGAACCGAGACGATCTTTTCGGCACCGCCAGCTCCGAACCCACCCTGAACGATCAATATCTTCACTGCGCCCGCTCCACCATTTGCGTGCTGTCGGCACGGTTCTGTTTCCCAGACGTGTTCAATTGTTCCACCGGGCCATTCAACTCGGTTTCGACCACGGGCTGGTTAAGGTTTTTGGCCTGCAGAAAAATCCGGCCGACATATTCCCCAAGGATGCCAAGAAACATCGCATTCAGGGTCATCGACAAGAGCAGCAGGATTGTCGTGGTTGCAAAACCTGCGGGCCAATCCTGGCCAAAGAACAGCTTGCCGACAAGGTAGCCGATCATCAACAGGAACATCGACAGCCCTACTGTAAGGCTGATCAGCGAAGCCAGGCGCAGCGGGAGCAGGGAATGGTTGATCAACCCGTCCACAGCCAGCGCCAACATCGCCCGGACCGGAAACTTGGATTCACCCGCTGTCCGGGCCGCGCGATCATATTCGAATCCGACCTGCGAAAACCCCATGCCGCTGATCAGTCCACGAACATAGGGCGAGCGGTCATCAACCCGGCGCAATTCGTCCAATATCCGCCTGTCAGTCAGACGAAACTCACCCGCGTTTCGCGGCAGATTATCGTTGCTGATCAAGTCGATCAGTGCATAGAAACCCCGCCGTGCAGCGGCAACGACAGGGCCATCGGGCAGGCTGCGGCGAATACCATAGACGACATGATTCCCCTGCCGCCACAGATCCAACATCTGAGGGATCAACTCGGGCGGGTCCTGCATATCGCAATCGAGCTGCACCGCGCAGGCCCCGGTCGCCGACCTGTATGCTGTCAGAACCGAAGCCTGGTACCCCATGTTCCGCGCAAAGCGGATCACACGGACCCGAGGATCCTCCCCCGCGATTTCGGACAGGATTTCAAACGTCCGATCCTCGGAATGGTTGTCGGTGAAGATGATTTCAGGCTCGTACCCATCCAGTTTGTCGAACACCGCCAGCACGCGCTCATAGGCCATACGGACGTTGTCTTCCTCGTTGTAGGCGGGGATCAGAATGGAAATGACCGTCATGCGTTTTGTCCTGCCATGTTCTTCCGCGCATCCAAAGAGATGGCCCAATCGACTGTATCCCGCAGGCCGTCCTCCAACCCGATCCGCGCGGTCCAGGGATAAAGGGAATGGATAAGTCCGGGATCGTTGACCAGGTGCATCGGCTCACCTGACGGGTCGGCATAGTCGAGCTTCCCGGGTCCGGAACCGGTCAGCTCAGCCAGGATCGCGGCCGCGTCACGGACTCGAGTAGCCACTCCGGTACAGACATTCACCAGCGGAACGTCATCCCGCGGTGCATCGGCCAACATCAGAAGGGCACGCACGGCATCGCCGACATGCAGAAAATCCCGGCTATCATCGGGGCGTCCGATGCGTGCGGCCTCCCCGTTCAGCAAAGTGCGGATCAGATACGGGACCAACTGAGGCCCGGTCTGACCCGGACCATAAGTCAGTGAAAGCCGGGCCGTCATTGCAGTGAACGGCAGGCGCGGGCGCAACATGGTCAAGTACTTGGTCCCTGCCAGCATTGATGCACCATAGCTGTCGCGCGGCATTTCGCATTGGGTTTCAGTGTAGGGAGAAGGAACCTCACCGTATTCGGCAATGGTTCCAAGACGGATGAATACATCCGGCGGTGCGTCGCAGGTCGCAGCGGCGCCCAACACAGCCATCAATGGCACAAGATTGTCGCTCACGCTGGCTTCGGCATCTTTGAGGCCGGGCCGCGCTACAGCCCGGGTGTTTGCCGCCGCATGAAACACAACCTCTGGCCGGGACGTGTCAAACACGCGGCGCAAAGCATCCCTGTCGCTCAGGTCGACACGCTGCAATTCCACATCGGGCATTCCATCAGAGAGGAATCCGGGTCGGACCACGGCCACGACCTGATCCCCTCTGTCCATACAGGCTCGGAGCAGATGCTGTCCGATGAACCCTCCGGCCCCGGTGATCAGAACGCGCCTCGTCATGACAAACCGCCGCCGGCCATGTTCTGGGCCGGATTGGTGAAAACCGCGCTTTGCGGGTCACCCGTATCATGATCAGTTGTCATCAGTTTCATTCCTGCGCCCTAGCCGGTCCCTTCGATACTATGGAATTTGGGCCCATTGGGATAGTTGCGCCAACACCGATCATTCCGCACCCACCAACCGCAGACGGAAAGCGGCCACTGGAAGACCTCGGATCAAGACGCCTTGCGCGGCATCCCGGTCATATACGGCTTGAGGAATTCCTGCGTCTTTTCATGCATATAGTCGATATGAGCCTGAGTCAGCCCGTGATGGCATGCCAACAGAATGCCGCCGCGCATTACGGCATCGGACACGGGATAACCTGCGGTATCCGCACGATACTCAACATCTTTCATGGCCGGCTGGCGCAAAATGTTGCCGGTAAAGACCGGCCGGGTCTGGATGTCCGCCGTCTCCAGGAAAATCTGCATCTCGCGACGGGTAAACGGAGCGCCCTCTCGCAGAGTCAGCGGAAACGCCAGCCAACCGGTGCGTGCGCCCGGCAGCTGTTCAGGCAGAATGAACCATTCCTCATATTGCGCAAAGAACGCGCGATGCGCAGCAAAGGCTTCCTCGCGGACCCGAATATTGTTCTCAAGCTTGCCCAGTTGCACCAGGCCGAAAGCAGCGCTGATCTCGGACGGTTCAAGATTGTAGCCGAGCGCCTCAAACAGGAACTTGGCATCATATTCGATCCCATCCAGCTGAACGTTGAAGCGGTTCTCGATGGCCTCGGATTCGACGAACAGAGACGAGCTGCGGCCCCACGACCGCATCAGCAATGCCTTGCGTGCCAACTCGTCATCATTGACGCACAGCATTCCGCCATTTCCTGCGCCGTTGATGACATGGCTGCCGTAGAAGCTGGTGGTCGAAACATCCGACCAGACGCCCGTGCTGGTACCGTCGATCGTGGCACCCAATGTGTCAGCGCTGTCTTCGATGACCTTCAGGCCATGTGCATCGGCCAGTTCCCGGATCCGACGCCAGTCCGGGAGGTTGCCAATCAACGAGGGGATCATCATCGCCGAGGTCTTGGGCGAAATCATCCGCTCGATCTGTCCGACATCTATGTTGTAGGTTCCCTCGGCCGCATCAACGAATGCGGGCACAAGCCCTTGCCGCACCAGCGGAGCGACCGTGGTGGCAAACGTCAGAGCCGGGGTGATCACCTCGGATCCTTTGGGAAGATCCAGGATTTCGACGGCCAGATAGTTCGCCGAGGACCCGGAATTGACCATGATCCCATGTGCCTTCGAAAACAGTGCAGCGACTTTCTGCTGCATCTCCCGGACTTTGGGTCCCATTTGGGTGGATGTTTTCAGAACCTCGACGACGGCGTCGATCTCTTCCTGGCCGTGGACTGTCTGTCCGTAATTCACTCTCATCAAATAATCTCCTGAAAATCTACTGTGCGGCCAGCCCGGTTTGGTCGCAACCCGTACCGGACATGAGGTCTTGGTATGCGGCGATCTGCGATTGGGTGACCTTACCCATGTCGTCGCCCGCTGCGTGGGCCTTGTACCAGTCGGTTGTCAGTTCAACGGCTTGAGACAGTTCAAGCCGAGGCCGCCAGCCCAAACGGGTCTGCGCCTTGGTGCTGTCCAACCGAAGTATTCCAGCTTCGTGGGGCGCCGTTGCGGACCCATCCGGGAACCGGAACCCGGGCGCGCCTGCCCCCCAGGCGCGCCACATCATATCCGCCAGATCCCGGACGTTGACGGTGCCCGAAACGTTTGGCCCGAAATTCCATGCCCCGGCAAAACGCTGTCCGTCGCTCAGAGTCTTCTGGGCCAGCAGCAAATACCCTGCGACCGGCTCCAGCACATGCTGCCATGGCCGAACGCTATCCGGGTTTCTGATGGTCACCGGCTGGCCATCATGCCAGGCTCGAATGATGTCCGGTATCAACCGGTCTTCGCCCCAGTCTCCTCCGCCAAAGACATTGCCCGCCCGAACCGTCGAAAGCTGAGGGCCATTCGCGTCAGAAAAGAAAGAATGCGCATAGGACAGGGCCACAAGCTCGGTTGCCGCCTTGGAGGCACTGTACGGATCCTTGCCGCCCAAAGGGTCGTTTTCGCGATAACCCCACAGCCATTCCCGATTGTCATAACACTTGTCGCTGGTGATCACGACAACGGCCTTCAGCGATGGCATTCGACGCACGGCCTCCAGAACGTTGACCGTACCTTGGACATTGGTCGCAAATGTCTCGGCCGGTTCGCGGTAGGATTTGCGCACCAAAGGTTGCGCAGCCATGTGAAACACCACTTCGGCATCCAGACCCTCGGTCGCCCGTGCCAAGGCCGCCGGATCGCGGATATCGGCAAAGCGGCTGTCCATGGTCCGATCAAGTCCGCACGCCTGATAGAAGGAAGGCCCGGGCTCAGGCGGCAAGGCAATGCCTGTGACCTGCGCACCCAGCCGGTTCAGCCAGGTCGAAATCCACCCGCCCTTGAACCCGCTATGCCCTGTCACAAGCACCCGGCGGCCGGTGAATTGACCGCCGAAGATCTGATCGGACTGACCAGTCATTGGTTCCTCAGATCGCTATGGCGGGGTAATCAGAGGAGGGCTTGGCATCAAATTGCAGCCAAGGCGGCGTATTATCCTCGCAAAGGGCCTCCAACGCGTTGCGGTCACGGATCGTATCCATCGGATGCCAGAAACCCTCGTGTCGATAGGCCATCAGCTCACCGTCGCGGGCCATCTGAGACAGCGGCGACTGTTCCAGCGGCTCCATATCGTCGACCATGTAATCCATGACCCCCGGCTCGAATACGAAATACCCACCGTTGATCCAGGTTTCGCGGCGGCGCACCTTTTCGGTGAACGCATCCACGCGGTCGCCCTTTAACTCGATGTTGCCGAAACGCGCTGGCGGCTGAACCGCCGTAACCGTTGCCAGCTTGCCGTGCGACTTGTGAAAATCGATCAGCGCGTTGATGTCGATATTCCCCAGACCATCAGAATAAGTGCACATGAAGGTCTCGCCCGGATCCAGCCATTCCTTCAGACGCCGGATGCGCCCGCTTGTCATGGTATGAGCCCCGGTATCGACCACCGATACGTTCCAACCGCCGGGCGCCGAAGGCACCAGCTTGAGCTCGCCCGTATCCAGAGCGACCGAGATATTGTTGGCGATGAGGTGGTAATTCGCGAAGAACTGCTTGAGCAAAAGCGCCTTGTATCCGGCGGCTACGACGAAATCGCGGTGCCCGAAATGGCTGTAGATATCCATGACGCGCGCGATGATCGGCCGGCCGCCGATTTCGACCATCGGCTTGGGGATCGAGACTGTTTCCTCGGCCAGCCGAGACCCCAGACCGCCAGCAAGCAGTATCGTTTTCATTCGTGCCACTCCCTCAAAATACTTGTTACTAAAATCTGCATGTCTGCGTGGGCCTCACACCGGCCGCTTGACGAACCGACCACCAGAGACCGCGGATCGAATTGGGCTCATTCCGTTGCTCCCGATGGCTTCAAGTATACCACACCTTGCCCGTAGCGGTTGCCCAATCCCGAAATTTCCACGGGCTGGTAGCCGTTTGTTTCCGCATAGCGCAACAATGGCTGCTCAAGAGCCGGATCATATCCCAGCAGGAAAGCGGAGGGAGGATTGGAATCAAACACTGCCTGCAACCCGGCCGCATCTGCCATCACGTATTTCGCGGCCAAGTCAGGTTCCGTGTAAGGCGCGATCCGATAGGCAAAGGGGCCAGTAGACAGTTCGGGATAGACCGGCAGTTGCGCTTCAAGCGGGTAGATCGGCATGATCGTCGCGACGGGTCCGTCCGGATGGGCACTCTCGGCAAGTGCGGTCTTCAAAGCCTCGGCACCCTGCGCCACTCGGGTGGTCGTAAAGCCGCTGGGATCGCTCAGCGCTGCCAGACCAGGAACGAGGCGCGGCGCGCCCAGCACTGCCAGCAGAACGAAACCGGCGGCAAGGACCGGGGTGACTTGCGAACGCTGCTCTGACCCGACCTTTCGGAAGACCAATGCGCCCAGCAGAGGGATCATGACCAAGGGCTGAATGTAGTACTGCGGAAACCCGGGCGACGGCACAAAGCTGAACGCGGCGGTCACGGTGATCAGAACCAAAACCAATAGAACCGCGCCGAGCCCGGAGAGCAGCATGCCGCCCGATCTGACCAAAACTGTCAGATAGGCAACGACGAACAGGCAAACCAGTGCCGCTCCACCCAACCAGACCGAATAGGCCAACTGAACTTTGCCCCCAAGGCCCAGAGCCAGATCGGGTTCAGAGGCGGCGTTGGCCTGCCAGTAGGCCACGTGCGGACCCGTATGGAACTTGAGGACATGCGCGATGAAAACCGCGGGATCAACGGCCATGTACCAGAACAGCGGCAAGGCCCCCAGCAGCCCACCCGCCAGCATCGGCAGGGTCACCCGTCGAACACGTTCTGCAAACGCCATATGCCCCGGCATCAGAAAAGTGGCAATCGCGACGGGCGGAATGAAAACCACCGCGCTGACTTTCATCCCCGCGGCGATCGACAGGCAGACTCCAATCAGTACAAAAACAACTGGCCGCGGATGGTCGCGCTGGGTTTCCAGCAGAAAACCCCCGACACCCCATACGACGAAGGGCAATGGTAGCAGGTTGTTGCTGGCGGCCATTCCGGCCTGGGCCAGAAGTGTTCCGTCAACCATCAAGACCATGATGAAGAATGCCGCAAGCAGAGCCGATCCGGACAGGCGCCAGGTCACCCAACCGGTACCGCCGATCAACGCAATCCAGCCAAGAAACACACCAAGGCGCGCTGAGCCCAGCAGACCCTCCTGACCCGTGATCAAATTGAGACCGCGGAAATACCACGCCGAATCCGGAACGTGATTGTAGAAGAAGTCCTGGTACAGGCGCCATTGGCCCAACAATTCTGCCGGTGCCACGAACATCAGTTCGTCCCGACGCAAACCAAACGACATGATGCGGCCGAACAGAGCCGCCAACATCACGGCCAGCAGCCCCCCAAACAAGAGCCACAGCGCCGCGCGACGACGACCAGACCCGGCCTGAGAAACGGCCCGGTCACGCATATGTTCGGCCTCAGCCGTCATATCCCTCTCGCTTTGCCCGTTCGGACGGGCCCGCCAAAATCTGCAGGTTGCCGTAAACCGCCAAGGTCGCAAATAAACATCAACGATATGCTCCGAAGAGCCCTTCTGAAATCGTAACCCGCGGCTGAAAATGCCGCTCACTTAAATGTACTTTTGACAAATTTTAGCGACCGGCGTTGATCGTCTCCAGGTTTTTTTGCGGTGCGAAGTTTGCAATACGCTTGGGCGTCGGCACAGGTTTGATCTGCGGCTTGCCGGTGCGCGCGGCCAGCTCTTTGCCATCGATCGGGCGCAGACCGTTTGCACCGTAACCCGGCACCAGATCCTTGAGCAGCTTTTTGACCCCAAGATCATTGCCGTCCTGAGCAGCCTGTTCCAGCTTGAGGATCAGCGCCCGCAAACGCGCGGCAGAGACGCCTTCGGGAATTGCCGAGGAAACGCCAGGAATACCGCTTTCGCGACGCTCTTCGGTCACGTCGAACAGCTCTTCGTACAGCTTTTCACCCTGACGGATACCGATGAATTTGATGTCGATGTCCTGATAGGGCTCGAGGCCGGCCAGACGGATCATACGCTCGGCCAGGTCCACGATCTTGACCGGCCGACCCATATCCAGAACGAAAATCTCGCCGTGGCTGTCTTCAAGGTTCAGACCCCGCGCGGCGGCAACCAGCGTCAGCTGCACGGCTTCACGGATGGTCATGAAGTACCGCTCCATTTTCGGATCAGTCACCGTCAGTGGGCCACCTTCCGAGATCTGGCGCTGGAACAGCGGGATCAGCGAACCGGACGACCCCAGCACGTTACCGAACCGAACCGAAAAGAACCGGGTTTTCTCGTCGGTCTCGTTGGTCACGCGGTCCTGCGCCTGAACGTAGAACTCGGCCACGCGCTTGGTGGCGCCCATGACGCTGGTGCTGTTCACGGCCTTGTCCGTCGAGACCTGCACCATGGCGATTGCACCCACATTGCGGGCCGCGTCCGCAACATTCCGGGTTCCGATCACGTTGGTCAGAACGCCTTCGCAAGGGTTCAGCTCAACCATCGGCACATGCTTCAGCGCAGCAGCATTGAAGACCAACTCGGGGCGGTGACGTTCAAAGATCGCGTTCACGCGGGACGCATTGCGGATGTCGGCCACGTAGATCCGGCGTGCAACATCCGGGAAGTTTTGACCCAGATCCATGTCGATGGAGTAGGCGTTGTATTCCGTGTTCTCGATCATCACCAGCTCGGCCGGCTCGAACGAGGCGATCTGGCGTGTCAGCTCGCTACCGATCGACCCTCCGGCGCCGGTGATCAGGACGCGGCGGCCCTTGAACATCTCGCGCAGCATCGAACGTTCGACCGCTTTCTGCGGACGGTCCAGGATGTCTTCAGGATTGACGGTCCGGATGCCGTTGCTCTCGGTGCCAAGTTCTTCGAGTCCCGCCAGACGCGATACCGGAATGCTGTTGGCTTCAGCCCAACGAGTCAGCTTGCGAATGCCATCACTTTCAAAATGGGTAACAGGCTCGGTCAACAGAACGCGCTGCGGCAGTTGGTCATAATACTTCAGACGTTCGATAACGGCGTCTGCATCCAACAGCGACCCGATGATCTTCACATCGTGGAAATACAGGCCTTGCGTGTTCCGCGCATCATCGATGATGCCGACGGGTTCATACTTGGACTCCTGATTGCGCAGAGACCGCACGAACAGGTCGCAGCTGGCGCCGGTACCGACCAGAATAACCGGGATTTTCCCGTTGGACGCATCCGGGCAACGGCGCGCCGGATCGCTCGTCAACTCGGTGCTGCGCGCCAGAACGCGCAGTGTACCAAAGGCGGGCACCAGCAGCAGGAACTGAATGACATAGACCGCCAGCGGCACTTGCGCGGTAACCGGCAGGGCAGCGCCCAGCAATGCCAGCAATACAACAGACAGACCCGCAGCCCGGACGATCAACGTGACATCGCGCAGCGAAGTCGACCGCGTGTGGCGTTTGTAGATGCCGGAAAGCGGCAAAACCGCCAGTGCCACCAGGCAAGTCATCACCACCAACGGCAACAGAACGGACCCGAACTGTTCAGGAACAATGCCACCATTGGCCAGAACGACGGCCACGGCCACGGCTCCGGCGGATGCGAATACATCCCCGATCAGCAGACGCCGGTTGGCGCTCATTTCGGTCAGCTTCTGTCGCAGCTTCGACTGGATGTCTGCAAAGGCGCGATCTTGTTCGATCGTGCTGTCTGCATCCGGTCCACTTTTGAGCTTAACCAACTCTTGCTCGTACATACTCATAAGAACCCCCGGCAAAAATTGCCACTTACCACTCGACTTAAATGAGACGGGCCAAACACACCCGCTCCACCACTAAAAAGCCTCAATTCCCGATCGTCACCACATGGCGCCGGCCGGCAAACACATTGCTTCGCTAAAAGTCTCCCACGCGATTCCGGGCGCCTAGAAACCTCCGCCCTGAACCAAACCCCCTTTTAACTCGTCAACTCGTTACACTACGCGTGGTCTGGCCCATCACACGGTCCCGACCACGAACCCACGTTTTCAACGCTACCACACCAACATGGGTATCAAAATCCCCTTTCCACCACTTGGACACCATAATATCACAGAAATGCCATTTTTTGCAGCAGGTGACCGCCGTCGCAGTTTCATTTGTTGTATCCTCACGGCCCGATATTCCCGGTTCATCGTGCACGCACAAAGCCCTAAGGCGCTTTTGTTTCCTGAATGGAAACCAAATTCTGGCTTCGATCATGACATGGCCTGCGATTCGCTTCTGTGAATTGCATCCGAAACCGTCCAATTCAGGCAGAGTCCCGGATTGCGGCGGGCAAGCCATTCCACGTCGGTCGCATAGAACTCGGTCATCTTCGCCTCCAGCTCGGGCGACAGGGCCGGGTAGGTCACCTTTCGAGCGACAGCGTTTCGGATGGACCGCACCGGCCAGGTGTGACGTACAGGGTCCAGAACAGCTCGAACCGGCTTTAGCACACGACGCAGCGACAGTGGCACCATGGGTGTATTCTTATCTTTGACTTTCTGCTGCACAGGCGGCTCCAGCTGTCCGTCATATCCAATATGGCCGGCCACCTTCTTCAGGTTCCCATGAGGGTTCACGCGGACATCCTCATAGGCCAACAGCAGGATCTGGTCCTCTGGGAACAAGTCGTAGAACCGCTTCAGATGGTGGCCATATCGCCCATCGGACAGAAAACGCTGGTCGGCCGCGACCGCCGGATCCAGATAATCTTCGATCCTTCCCGAGACCTCGCCGCGGCGGAACAACATGCAATAGTCGGAATAGGCGCGCTGAACCGGGTCCCGCATCTGCAGGATCAATCGAGTTTCAGGGAAATGCTCCCGAAGGCGTTGCGCAGCCGGGGGTTCAGTCAGGTACGAATTCGATTTTTCACCAATCAGATCTGCGCCATCGCAGTCTCCGAACTGGTCACGATACCAGTCCAGTCCGTTTGCATAATACCGAGAAAAGAAATGCAACTCGGGACCCGGCATATGGATGGCCGGCGTCTGCATCAGCGACTTTTGCAACCAGGTGGTTGCACATTTCGCGGCACCGAAAATCAGAAAGTCGACCGGACGACCGTCAGGGAGAGACATAGGAATACTCGTGACCTTGCGAACAGACTAAAAAAACAAACCCGGCAAACCCCGCGCCGGAACACTCAATTCGACGTGACAATGGTTCTTCGTACGACTTCTATGGTATCCCCGGGCTGAACCGCCTCGGTCCCGTCCATCTTGCGTGGCGCCGTGCCACCCGCCCGTGTGACGATGTAGTCAATTACAACTTCACTGGCGATATCATCGTCGCTGAGCAAACCAGCGGCAGCCAGTTCTCCGTGCAGGCTTGCCGCGGTATCAAGACGCGTCCGAAGCGAGGCCAACTCGCGTTCGACCGCATTCAACTGGACCAGAGCATCCGAGCGCGCCTTGTCATCCAGTTCCAACTCGTCGCGCTCGGCACGGTTCAGCTCCTGACGAGCCAGCATCAGCGCAACCTCCTGATCCAGACGCTTGGATTCCAGATCGTTCAGAAGATTGGTCATGGTCGTCACCCGGTTCGATACGGTCAGACCTTTCTCCTTGAGCTGGTTCAGGTTTTCCAACTCCCGGCTGACATTCTCGATCTGGGTTTTGCGAAGCTCCAACTGGATGGTCAGGCTCGAGATCTGCTCTTTGAGCATCTCCTGCAGATCCCGAATTCGTTCACCCAAACCCTCGCGGGCGTTCATTGTCGCCTCGAGGATTTCACCCTCGAGCCCTCCGGGAGCGTCAGGCGCCGCGTCGGTGCCGGTCTCAATCCCTTCTTCCTGGAGGCTCGCAAGGTCAGCTTTCAGCCTCTGCCTCTCGTCTTCCAACTCATCGATCTGAGTGGAGAGCAGCCGCATTTCGCCGCCCATCCGCATGATCTGAAAATCATTGTTTGCCCCAAACTGGATCGGAGGACGGATCGGACCACCTGCAAGGGCCAGAACCTGCTGGGCAGTCATCCCGGGATGGTAGGCATAAGCGCCCGGCGAATTGACGTCTCCAAGAACAAAGACCGGAAGATGGCTGATCACTTCAAGCGCGACCTTGGGCGGCTCGGCCATGCCGGTCTGGCTGCTGAGCTCAAGCTCCAACATCTGCGACAGTTCCAGCGTGGTCAGCCCGGCCGCCTCAACCTGTCCCACCAGCGGAAACATCAGCGTTCCATCACCTGCCAGAGCGAACTCGCCGGACACGCCATCCCAAATCATGTAACTTGCGGACAATGGGTCCCAACGCATGGCACGAACCGACAGGCGATCCTGCGGCAGCAGGCGATAGCTTTCGGCCAAGGCCGGCAGAGCGGCCAGCGCAAACAACAGCGTCGCCAGAATTACTCGAAAGAAGCTGCGCAAAACCTTGCCTCCCAACTCTTAAACACCAACAAGCCGGGCGTGGGTGCCGGGCACGATACTCAAATCTCGAAAACACAAACCGCACCCACAGCGCAAGTCGGCCGTCAAAAGCAATTTCGGTCATCGGCGGGACAGAAACGATCCCGCTCGGCAAATCATAGGCGCTTGGCCTCAGGCTGACAAGCAAAGCCAATGGCGCGTCGCCTTTGGCGCTGGCTTTCCTGTCGACACTGACCTGTCAGCGCCTGGGCCACCGCGTCGGCCGCGTTCGCAACCCCCTGTGATTGCAGCCCGAAGGCTGGGTGTTTTGCGCGAAACACCCGATAAGAAAACCCCGCCTAGTTTCGCGGCAATCACGCCGCGGCTTTGGCTCCTGCTTTTCCTGACTGGCAACAGTTTAAGGCATTGGCTCGAATCGTTGACGCAACACGGAGGGCAAATCAGCGTCATCTTCTGGTCAACCCTGCATTCTCAGCCCCTGCATCCCGCGGCGGCATCGACGGCTTGCAAACAGAATCCGTTTCGACCAATCTTGCTGCATCGCCGCTTGTCGACCCGGGTTGTCGGTATTTCAGTCGCGGTTGCTCGGGTGGCGTGTCGCGTCCCTTTGTATTGGTTGATTTTTTGTGTGTCGCGGGACCCCGCGTGTTGCGAGTTGGATTTGATTTGTGAACCGGTTGCTTGAAATCCTGATCTGCCTGCTGCTGGGCCTGCTCGCGCTTCCCTTCTTTGTCATTGCGTGTGTCGTGGTGCTTTTGTCCATCGGCCGTCCATTGATGTTTTCGCAGATCCGAGCCGGACGACAGGGTCGCAATTTCCGACTCTACAAACTGCGCAGCATGAAAGAGACGCGCGCGGTGGATGGATCTTTGCACCCCGATGCGGATCGCCAGACGCGCGCCACGGCAATGATCCGACGCCTGCGCCTCGACGAGATCCCGCAACTCCTTCTGATCCTGCAAAACAAAATGGCCCTGGTTGGGCCTCGCCCCTTGCTGCCTGAAACGATCGAAGACTTCGGACCCGCCGGACAATACCGATGTTCCGTTCGGCCGGGGCTGACCGGGTGGGCGCAGGTCAGCGGCAACACCAACCTCAGCAACAGTGAAAAGCTGAGCCTTGATCTATGGTATGTGGCGCATCGGTCACTGGCGTTGGACCTGCAGATTCTGGGCGAAACGGTCGGAGCGGCCCTGCACAACGAACCCCGCCGCGACGACCGGATCGAGGCGGCCCGGAAATGGATGGACTCGAATGGCCCGCTGGCCCAGGACATGCAGGAGATGAACGCGTGAATATCGTACTTGTCGGCGCCGTCGAGACCACGCTTGCAGCCCTGATGTCGATGTGCGGTGCCGGGCATGTTCCGGCCCTTCTGGTAACCTTGTCGCCGCGCCTGTCTGCACGGCATTCGGATTTCGTCGACCTGTCACCGGCGGCCGCGAAGTATGGCGTCCCGGTTCTGCATATCGAGAAAACCAACGACCCCGCGACTCTCGAACAGATTTCCAAGGTCAAACCCGACCTGATCCTTGTGCTCGGTTGGTCACAGATCTGCGGCCCCGAGTTCCGGGCGTTGGCGCGGATTGGCTGCATCGGATTCCATCCATCGGCCCTGCCCCGCTTGCGGGGGCGCGGTGTCATCCCCTGGACGATCCTGTTGCAGGAACGAAACGTCGGGTCCTCGCTCTTCTGGTTGGGCGAAGGTGCCGACGACGGCCCTATTGCCGCTCAGGCCATCTATGCGGTCGATCCCGAAACCGTCACCGCCCGCGAGTTGTACAATCGGGCTTTGCGTGCCGTCTCAGGACTGCTGCCGCCTTTGTTGAACCAGATTTCCAATGGCGACATCCCGGCTGAACCGCAACGCACCGACGGAATCAGCCTGTGCGCCCGCCGCCGCCCCGAGGACGGCCTGATTGACTGGACCAATCCTGCTGCAGACATCCACCGCCTGATCCGTGCTTCAGGTCCGCCCTACCCCGGTGCCTACACCTATGGCCCCGATGGCGTGAAACTGGTTCTGACAGGGGTCAGGTATACCGAGCCGGAGGGTTACTTCATCGGCTTGCCCGGCCAGATCCAGGCCATCGGCAACGGCGGCTTTACGGTGGCCTGCGGCGACGGACGTTGTCTGGACATAACTGAATGGTCAGGGGCCGACACACCCCCTGCCCTTCACGCGAAACTGAGGACACATCCATGATCGCTTCCGACCTGACCACTGGCCACGCCGGCCCCGCGCTGATCGTCGCTCCGCATCCCGATGATGAGGTTCTGGGTGCCGGCGGCACGATGGCCCGCATGGCCGATGCTGGGCGCGAAGTGCATGTGGTTGTCGTCACTCGTGGCAAGCCCCCGAAGTTTACCGATGAACAGGTCGCAACCACACGGCGCGAGGCACGCAATGCGCATGATCTGCTGGGCGTCACCGAAACACATTGGATGGACTTCAACGCAGCGGAGTTGTCAGAACATGCCCATTCGGACCTGAACGGTGCGCTGGGAAAGCTGGTCCGCGACATCGCCCCCAGCCTGATCCTGGCTCCGCATCCAGGCGACATCCATATGGATCACCAGCTGAGTTTTCTGTCCACGCTGGTGGCAAGCCGCCCGCATCAACATGACTATCCGGCCAATATTCTGGCCTACGAAACCCTTTCCGAAACAAATTGGAACGCCCCCTATCTGACCCCGGCCTTCGTGCCAAACGTGTTTGTCGACATCTCGGACACGATCGAGCGGAAGCTGGAGGCGTTCGGCAAGTTCGAAAGCCAGGTCAAACAGGCGCCGCACGAACGATCGGTCGACAGCTTGCGCGCACTGGCCACCCTGCGCGGCGCGACGGTGCACCGGTCGGCGGCTGAAGGCTTTGTTCTGGTCCGATCGGTGATTTGACAGGAGGTGCGGAATGCAGATGTGGCCCATCTATGACCAGGAACAGATCGACGCCGTAGCGCAAGTTCTGGCCTCTGGCAAAGTCAACGCCTGGACCGGCCCAGATGTTCGCGCATTCGAGGCCGAATACTGCGCATATACCGGAGCCAAACACGCGATCGCCATGGCCAACGGGACAGTAACGCTGGACGCCGCGATGCTCGGGCTAGGCCTGCAACCAGGTGATGAGGTCATTGTAACCCCGCGCAGCTTCATTGCCTCGGCCAGCTCGGTGATGCTGGCGGGCGGTGTTCCGGTCTTTGTCGATGTCGATCCCGACTCCCAGAATATTACGCCCGAAACCATCGCCCCGGCGATTACGCCGCGCACCCGAGGGATCATACCCGTGCATCTGGGCGGTTGGCCCTGTGACATGGACGGCATCATGGATCTGGCCCGCGCCCACGACCTTTGGGTTATCGAGGACTGCGCCCAGGCCCACGGTGCGATGATTGGCGACCGCCATGTCGGAACCATCGGGACCTTGGGCTCGTTTTCCTTCTGCCAGGACAAGATCATGACCACAGGCGGCGAAGGCGGACTGCTGCTGACCGACGACTCTGATCTCTGGAGCCGCATCTGGAGCTACAAGGATCACGGCAAAGGTTATAACACCGTGTTCAACACCGAACACCCGCCCGGCTTTCGCTGGCTGCACGACTCGGGACCCGGCACCAATCTGCGGATGAACGGCCCTTCGGCGGCACTTGGTCGAATACAGCTGAAACGCCTGGACGCATGGCGCGCGCACCGGACGGCAAATGCGGATATCCTGCACAAGGCCCTTGCGGCCTGCCCGGCCTTTCGCGTGCCAATGCCACCTGACGGCGTTACCCACGCATTTTACCGCTTCTACGCATTTGTGCGGCCGGAAACACTTGCGCCCGGCTGGAGCCGGGACCGCATCATCGCCGAGATCGCCGAGGCCGGCTTTCCCGCCTTTTCCGGCAGCTGCTCTGAGATTTATCTCGAGAAAACCTTCACCAGCCGAGGCCTGGGACCCAAGGAACCGTTGCCCGTGGCGCGCGAGCTGGGCGAAACCAGCCTTGCCTTCCTGGTCGACCCAGCCTGGTCCACCGAGAACGTCGCTCGTCTGGCAAAGGTCATTGTTGATGTGGGCCAAAAGGCGACGGCCCGGCACATGGCGCAGGGCTGAGCGCGAACTGGTGATGTGTGGCCGATCAACATACAGCTTGAGTCGAACACCCACCGGTGAGCTGCGGAGGGTGACCCGATGATCTTGCATGTCACCACTGATTTCTCAGGCCAAGGTGGCGCACAAGCCATGTTGGCCCGACTTTTGGCCCATTCCGGCGAACGGGCCTGCGTCGTCGCCCTGACCGAGGTTTCGGACCGCTGCCGCGCAATGGCGGCGAATGACAAGGTCGAATACGTTTCGCTGCGTGCCAGATCGCCGTTGGCCCTGTTTCGCGCGGTTTGGCAGATCCGACGTTTGATCCGGACCCATCAGCCGGATGTGGTTCTGTGCTGGATGTACCATGCGATGGTCCTGGGCCTGATTGCCGGCAAACTTGCCGGGCGGCGCGTTCCCGTCGTTTGGACCGTGCGGCAAGCGCTGGACGACCCGGCTGCCTTCACCCGCAGCACCCGCGCTGCGGTGGCTCTGTCGAAGGTGCTTTCCCGGTTCTGTCAGGGGATCCTCTACAACTCGACCCGCGCTCAAACTCAGCACGAGAAATACGGCTTTGCCGGGGACCATTCCACGGTGATTCCAAACGGGTTTATCCTTCCGCCCGATCCAACGGCGCGGCCGGGACCTGCCCGCGTGCTTGGAGTGGCGGCAAGGTTTCACCCGCAGAAAGACTTCGAAACTTTCTTCCGCGCCTTCTCGATTGCGCGCCAGTCCGTCCCGGACCTGCATGCCCGTCTGGCCGGAGACGGCGTAACGCTGGAGAACCCTGAGATCCGCGCGATGCTGGCCGACAACGATCTGCCCGAAGACAGCGTGACGTTGTGCGGCGACCTGCACGATATGTCCGAGTTCTACGCGAGCATTGACCTGCTGGTTTTGGCCTCGCGCACCGAAGGCTTTCCGAATGTGATCGCCGAAGCCATGAGCCACGGCCGCCCGGTCGTGACGACTCATGTCGGCGACAGCGCCAGAGTGGTGGACTCGTGCGGCTATGTCGTGCCGCCACGTGATCCGCAGGCATTGGCAGAGGCACTGGTCCAAGCTGCCAACTGGCCGCCCGAAACCTACAAGGCCCATAGCAATGCTGCCCGCGACCGCATCGCCACACACTACTCCCTCGACGCGATTGCCCGCGCCTATGATCAGGCCCTGAACCAAGCTGCCAACCCGGCGCCACCCACAGCGCCTCAAGTCGAATAAAGGACCTGACCCATGTGCGGTATCGCCGGATTTCTGACTTTTCAGCCCATGGGCGCCGACTCGGGCCGCACCACGCTGCAGGCCATGTGCGACGCTATTCAGCACCGGGGTCCCGATGCCGATGGATTGTTTGTCGATCCAGACGCCGGTGTAGCTCTGGGCCATCGCCGCCTTTCGATCGTCGACCTGTCGGAGACCGGGGCGCAGCCAATGACCTCGCCCAGCGGCCGGTTCACCATCGTCTACAATGGGGAAATCTACGGCTTTCTGGCCCTGCGGCAAACGTTGCTGGACAAGGGCGTCACGTTTCGCGGCACATCAGATACCGAGGTGCTACTGGCGGCTATGGACCTCTGGGGCATCCGCAAGACATTGGAACAGGCGCACGGCATGTTCGCCTTCGCGGTCTTGGATCGCAAGCTGAACCGGGTGGTTTTTGCACGCGATCGGTTGGGCAAGAAACCCCTGTATCTAGGCCTCAAATCCGGCCAGCTTTTGTTTGGTTCCGAACTCAAGGCGCTGCGCGCGAACCCCGCATTTGGCTCACCGGAAGCCGACCGGCGTGCTCAGGCGCAGTACGCCCGCTATGGATATGTGCCGGCACCACTCTCGATCTATCGCGAAGTTATGAAGTTGCCCGCCGGATCAATGGTCGAAGTCCGCTTGGACCAACCGCCCGGGACGGCTCAGGACCTGGTAGATGCCATCCGGACGTTCTGGGACCTTCGCGACTGCGCGAAACAGGGACTTGCCGCACCAATCCAAGACGAAGACCGGGCGCTGGCTCGTATTGAAGAGGAATTGCAACGCGCCGTGCAGGAGCGCATGGTCGCGGACGTCTCGGTGGGGTCCTTCCTGTCCGGCGGGATAGACTCGACCCTGATCACTGCCATGATGCAGGAACAAACCAACGGCAAGGTCACCAGCTTTACAGTCCGTTTCCAGGAAGAAGGGCTGAACGAAGCAGACCATGCCGCCGCAATCGCTGCACATCTGGGCACGGACCATCACGAGGTCACTGCGACACCCTCCATGGCGTTCGAATTGCTCGATGACCTACCACACGTCTATGACGAACCTTTTGCCGACCCGTCCGGTGTTCCAACCCTGCTGGTGTCCAAACTGGCCCGCGATCAGCTGACCGTCGTCCTGTCGGGTGATGGCGGCGACGAATCCTTTGGCGGGTACGAACGCTACGCCCGAATGATGGCGATGGAACGCCTGGGCCGAAAACTTCCAAGGCCGGCTGCGTCAGTCTTGGCAGCATCCCCTGATGCCCTGCTTGCAGCCGTTGCGCCGATCCTGCGTAAATTCGTTTCAGACACCATGCGCGACCAGATCACAGCCGACAGGATCTCCAAAGTCGCCTCGGTCATCGCGCAGCCTGATTTCAGAAGCCGATACAATACCCTGTTCAGTCTTTGGGACCCGTCCGCAGCGCTGAAGGACGTGAATGACGGCGGGGTTTATCAAACACTCGGATTGCCCAACGGCCTTGATGAAATCGACACGATGCTGCTGCTGGATTCCTGCCTGTATTTGCCCGAAGGCATTCTTGTGAAAGTCGACCGAGCGTCGATGGCCGTCGGTCTTGAGGCGCGCGCGCCCTTGTTGGATGACCGCGTCGTCGCCGCCGCTTGGCAGGCGCCCCGATCCCTGCGTTTCGACGGCAAACAGGGCAAGGTGGCCCTAAGGCGCCTCGTGGACAAGCGCGTACCAAAGGCCTTGTATGATCGCCCAAAACAAGGGTTCGGAATTCCCGTCAACGACTGGTTGCGTGGCCCGCTGAAGCCTGTGGCAAACGAGGTTTTTTCAACAGGACAAGGGGTCGAGGACGTATTCGACACAGCCACCTTGGCGCAACGATGGCGCGAGCATCTCAGCGGGCGTCGCAATTGGGGGCCCCATCTGTGGACGGTTCTAATGTATCATTTCTGGCAGAAAAAATGGCTGGTCTGATCCTCGAAGCGCGGACTTCTGTTCACCAAATTCGCACAAAAGGAAGCAATTCAGCCGATTGTCATGCGAAACAGAGGTGCACGCCCCTATTGTTTGTCACGCGCCGCACCGACGTGCCTAAGTCAGTTCATGACTGAACTGATTGCATCCTGCTCGGGCCTTTGGCGCGATATCCGGTCCGAATTTCGGTCTCTACACTCTCCTGCAACGAGACGTCGGGCGGGCCTCGCGCTACTGCTTCTGTTTGGCGTGGTCTTTGCTTTTTTCTATTTCCGGCTGGAATTCGCGCGGCAGTTTCTGGACATGCCCGCACCGCCGGGCAAACCGTTCTACAACGACGACTGCATCCTTGCCTCGGACCCTGGCCGTTACTCACATGGCTTGTTTCAGGGGCACTACCTGGCTTTCCACCTTGCGCGCCACCCGCTGGTGGTGATGCTAAATGCCGCCATCGCCGAGCCGTTGACCTGGCTGGGCATCCGGCAGCCTATCGCGATTTCGATCAGTCTCGCATTCTGGGCCGCCATTTCGTCTGTCACGATTGCACTATTCCTACTGCGCCAACACCTGTCGCTCTCCGTTACCATTCTGGCGACGCTTGCTGTTCTCCTGACCTTCGGAACCGTCACCACGCTCAGCGTTGTCGAGACCTACAGCGTCTCACTCTGGGCGATCGCCATGTCATTGTTGATCATGGCCGAGATGGCCAGACACTGCGCCAAGTACCCGGCCCTTACCAGCGTGATCGCTGGCCTGGCTTGCGGTGTGCTGGCCGGATGGTCCCATTTGCCGGCGGCTGCATTCTCACTGGTTTATGCTGGATTTGCATGGGCGTCTCTCAACGGAGGTGTCGGGCGGAAACTAACTTTCGGACTGGTGGTTCCGTCGGTGATTGCCGTAATCTTCATGATGGCTCCGGTCGTTTTTCTTGGCATCGTTCTGGACGGTGATCCTTTCATGGAACCGACCGAGATGGTTGGCCGGTACGCGGACGCTGCGAACTTCACCAACCCGGAAATCATCAAAGACTATGCCGCCGGCTTCTTCCTGTTTTCCTGGGTCGCGCCGGCCGAAACCGTTCAGTGCCGCTTTTTGCTGGATCGGCTATGGGAGATTCTCCGCGATCCAAGCCGCTTGGCCCTGACAATTCTGGCGACAATCCTGGTCGGATGGGCAATTGTTTCCGGCACCAGAACACCTGGCCGCGCCCCGCTTGTGCTGGCCGTGTGGACGTTGGTGGGCACGTTCTTTGTGTTCTACCTGTTTTTCAACCCACTCGAAGTGTTGCTTTACAGCTCTCACTGGACCACGGCCATTATCTTGGGTTCGGTCGTTCTGCTGAGGGAAAAGCCGGGTCTTGTCTTGCTGTTGAGTGGAATTGTGGCGCTCAGCCTGTATGTAAATGTACCGCCTCTTGCGGATCCGGCTTCATTCGATCCGGCGCAATGCTGTCCGCACGGAGGTCGAAACTAGGCCGGTCCGAGCGGCGGCTGTGCGGAAACTTGACAACAAAAGTGACCCTACCTAGCGTTCTGGGTCATCGTCTCCGCCGGTGAAAAATTATGGATACGCCGAATTCGCAAACTGCTAATTGCGCCATTCGGCAATGTTTCACGCTGTTGGTTGTAAAAGTTTTTTTTGGGTTGAATTCATGCGGCAGTCCACCGAACTGAAGGTCTTTTTCTTTTTCCTCGTTACCTTTGCAACCGGGCTATTTGCCGCCGGCACATGGCACGGAATCGGAATGCGTCCGGATTCTATGGCCTATCTGGGGCTGTCCCCCGATCGGTTTCAACAGGCGCCAACCTATACCGCGCTGATTGATCTGCTGGCCGGAATGGGTGTCCAGCCCGTGCTTGCGGCCACCGTACTGAATATCCTCAGCCTGATCCTGAACATCGCTTTGATGTTCTTGATCCTGAACGACTGCAAGGTTCCGCCACGGATGATCTTTCTGGCAGCACTTATCATGGTCCTGAGTCCCCAGTTCATGTACGCGCATGTCACGATCCTGTCGGAACCGCTCACGACAAACTGCTTTCTGGGCACCTATTTCTTCATGTCCCGTTACCTGCGCGGCGACAACGTGTCCGCCTTTGTGTTGGCAAGCTGTCTGGCCGCCCTGTGCGTGCTGACCCGGTTCGCATTGGTCCCACTGATCGCGGCCTGCTCGCTGACAATCCTTGTTTATGGGCACGGTGATCTGCGCCGTCGACTGGTTTCGGCGATTGTGTTTGGCCTGATCGCATCCGCAATCATCATCGGGTGGTACTTGTACAATCAAACCTCCGGTGGGACCGGCATCGGGCGTCAAGCAGCGTTCCTTGGGGATCCCGACACCGAGACCTTCCGCGCGGCACTGACCACGCTATCAGCCTACGTGCTGCCAAGCTCTCTGCCGCCGATTATCACGTTGACCGCTTTGGTTGTGGTTTTGGGATTCGTCATTGCTCTGATCGGCACAGCTTTGAAGGTTCAGACCAACCCTGATGACCTTCCCGGTCTGCCAGTTGCGCGTACGATCTCATTCTTTTTGCTGGTCTACGTTCCTTTCCTTGTTCTGGCCCTGTTTATCGAGGCCAATCTGACCATCCATGCCAGGTACCTGTTGCCAGTGTTCATTTCGTCTCTGGTTCTGGGGTTTGCTCTCGTTGGCGGTCAGCCCGGAACGGATATGATGAACCGGCTGCGTCCCGCAGCTCTCATACTTGCGCTGGCGTTGACCGGAACCTATGCCGTACGTACGGCAGCGATGACCCGCGCCCATATAACGGAGGGGAATTTCTATGCCTCACCGGTCTGGAAGAACTCTCCGACTTTGGCGCATCTGGACAATCTGCGGGACGGTGTCGTGGTTTACTCAAACGGCTATGATGTCATTCGGCTGGTCAAGGGTGTGGATGCGCTCAAGTCCCCTGAGTTGTTCGAGCGCAGAACCGGCAGGCCGGACCCTGGTACGTCGCCAGAAAAAGAAATTCAGGAGGTCCGCAAACGCGTGGCCGACCAAAACGCGGTTGTCGCCATCCTGAACGAGATCGACTGGCGGTTCTATCTGGTCGATGAGGAACGGCTGATCCGCGAAGCTGATCTGACCCTACTCTATGAGGAGGCCGACGGGCGGATCTATGGATCTCCCGCCAGTTTCAAACCGACCGAATGAAGGATCGTATGTCATGAAGCTTGTTCCAACACTCGGGGCCGAACAATGATAGGATCGATGATATTCAATCGGGTGGCTCTGCATTCACGCCCTGAAGGATTGATTGATGAAGTTTGAAGACCTCAAACACGTCTCGGTTCTGGTCGGTCGCTATTTCGTGACCGGGTGCACGGCCGTCGTCATCCATTTCTCGGCGATGGCGTTCTCGGTCGAGGTCTTGGGCATCTACGAAACGATCGCTTCGGCAATCGGGTTCCTGATGGGGGCCACATTCAATTACTGCATCCAAAGACTATGGGTGTTTCGGTCCAGCGTTCCACATCGCAGTGCCCTGCAGAGGTTCATTTTGGTCACGGCGACGACGTCGGCGATAAACGTGGCGCTGTTCTCTCTTCTCTTTGCGTTGTTGCCTTTCCACTACTTGATCATTCAGGCGTTCGTGACCGGGTGCATATTCCTTCTGAATTTTACCCTGAACTGGAAAATCACCTTTCGCGAGCCTGCTGCTGAACCACCGGAAGCCCGGGCGCAGGACGCCCGAAGGTAGGTATGCCGGACCAAACCCACTGTGTCGTATTCGGAAACAACGCCGACAACCAAGCGATTTGTTCACGATTTTAAGACCTCGAAAAGGCAGCTCTTCGCCCGACGCCAGAATGGCCAAAAACTCTCTGCTCTCGGATTTGCATCGCTTTTTTTGCCCGCCAAACGCACAGGGACGGCCTTTTGGCCTGATATGGCTAGATAAATCTATCGAGCCGATCAAAGTACAGGTAAAACAATATGATAAATAACAGTTCGATTCTGACGCCGATTTTAAGCCGTATTCACGGTCCGAAAAAAATGGAGAACACTCGTGCAATCCGGTGACGACGTAATTGCCAACCAGCATGAAACCAACGATTTCATCAATATCTGGTTGCTACTGCGCCGGAACCTTCTGGTCATCTTTCTGTTGGTCGTCGGTGCGGTCTCGGCAACAGCCTTCTACATGTCGACCATCCCCGACCAGTATCGGTCGGACGCACAGATGGTTTTGGCTCTCACGGAAACACGATTCAGCGAGTCGACCGGACAGCTGGAAACCTATGAACTGAACCGGTCGAGCGTGGAAACCGAGTTGGCCCGACTGCGGTCTCGCGACTTTGCCGAGCAGGTGGCAGACCGCCTGGGTCTGTTCGACGACCCCAGCTTTGTGCGCCGTGCGCCCGGCGCGGACAGCGAGGCGGATGAAGAGATTCACCGCGCTGCGGTCACCGACAAGGTTCTGGCCTCTTATTCCGTCTCCCGCGCGGGAGAAAGCCTCGCCATCAGCATCGAAGGCCGATCCACATCGCCGGTGCTGGCTGCAGCCCTGCCCAATACCGTCATTGCCGTCTATATCGCGAACGAGCGCGACGCACGGGTCAATCGCTTGATGACATCGATCGACAATCTCAAACGCCGGGTCGGTATCCTCGGCGAAGAATTGACCCAGGCGGAATCGAATTTGGCCGAGTTCATCCGTGAGGACAATCTGGATGACGAACAGGTCGTGACCCGGCTGCGGGCCGAGGTGGAGCGGCGCAAGGCCCAGCTGCGCATCGGCATCGAACGCAACCTGCCGGAAGACGAAATTCTGGCCCTCCAGGAACAGCTGGTCACATCCGAGCAGGAGCTGGAGGCCCGCACCCGTCTGGAGCTGTCGTTGCTGCGCCGGGAACGCGAGGTCGAACTACTGCGAACCCGCTATCAAACCACGATCGACAACCTGACCTTGCTGGAAACCCGCATCGGCCAGCTTGAGGACGGCACGATTCAGGTTTCCAAAGCACGCATCCCGGTTGAACCCTATGCCCCCAGCAGGTCATTGATCACGGTGCTGGCCGGCCTGTTCGCAATGATCGTTGGCTTCATCATCGCGCTGGTGCGCGAGGGCCTGGACAGAACGGTGCGCAGCGAAAACCAGATCTTCCGAATGACCGGCCTCAGCAACCTGGGATATATCGCCCGTCAGCGACGCAGCAAAATGTTCGCCGGTGAGAACAAGGCGATCGAAAACCTGTTGCAGAGCCAGAAATCGCCCCTGGCCGAAGCCGCCCGGGGCATCTTGACCAATTGTATCAAGTTCCGGCATTCCAAGGTGATCCTGATCACCTCTGGCCTGCCGAACGAGGGCAAATCCTTCGTCAGCAGCGTTCTGGCGACCTCGGCGGCGGTCGACGGACTGAACGCTCTGCTGATTGATCTGGACACGCACCGTCGCGGCGCGACGAAGACGTTCATTCCAGACATGGATGAGGTGCAACTTTCGGAAATCTATTCTGACAGTGTAACCCTGCAACATGCTCTGACCACCGAAACCAAAGGGTCACTGGATCTGATCACCGCAGCCTCGCCTACGCACGAGCTGTCTGATGCCGCGTCAAACAAGCTCAAGCAACTCAAAGAAACGCTGCTGGATCAATACGATATCATTATCGTGGACACGCCCCCGGCACTGGTGATGGATGAAGTGTACCGCAACGACATCCTCGCCGACGCCGTTCTGCTGGTCGCGCGCTGGGGAAAAACGCCACAGCATGCGTTGCAAGCCGCGGCAAAACGGCTTCAGTCATCCGGCTTCAATGTACTGGGTACGATTCTGAATGACGTCGACCCCAAGAAATACCGCTGGACCACCTACGAAGGGTATTACGGTACTTATGACGACTACTAGAAAATCCGGCGACCGCGCCGTTCCGGCCACCGGGGATGTCTGGTGGCCGAGTCTGTGCTACCATGCCGGCACCGAATGCTACGCGCGGGTACTGACCGACGTGCGGCGCGGTCGGAATACCTGACTTTGCTTGGAGTGGGTTTTGGGGAAAGCTTCTTCAAGGGCAGATGAAAACGGGGGGCTCATAATCATCGCGTTGGCACTGGTCCAGGCGGTGATTCAGACGGCTTTTCCCTTGGTTGACGTGAACTTCTCCAGTGACTCGGCGGACTACGTTCAAGCCGCCGCCTATCGCGGCTTTGCATATCCTTTTTTTCTGGACCTTTTCGACGGGTTCGCGGACCCGCTGCGCGCCGCTGTTGTGGGCCAGATCTGGGTATTCTCGGCTGCTGCATGTCTGTTGTCGGTCACGCTGGCCCGGGCCACTGGCCACTCCGGTGCCGGTCTGGTCCTGCTTGGAATTCTGATCATCAACCCGATGACGATCTACTTCAACTACAGCATCCTGTCCGAGTCTCTGTTCCAGAGCGCGACATGCGTCTATCTTGCCTGTCTGGTGCAAGCGATCCACGGCCCCAAGCCCTGGCACTTTGCAGCCCTGGGCATGACAGTCGGCGCCATGATCGCGATCCGTCCAGTTGGTTTTGCTCTTTTGCCCATCCTTATCGTGGTGGTTCTTTGCGCGAGCTATATCAATGGCAGGCGCCCGTGGGCTGGGCTGGCTCTGGCAGTTCTGGGCGTCACCTTCGTGCTGCTTGCAGACCGCGCCGCTTACGATCTTCGCCACGATGAACCTCGCGAAAGCGTGCTGGGGAACGTCTTATTCGCAAAAAGCGCTATGTTCGCTGCAGGTACAAGCCCCTATGCCCCCGATGACCCACGAACCGAAGTCTGGATTATTCTTGAAGAAGAGGGTCCGGCAGACGCACGCGAGGCGATTTCCCGGGCGCCATTTGGACCGGTCTCCTTCTTTCTGATGCACAGCTACGAAGCCAGCTTGATATTTCTGTACGAGAAGGACCGATTGCAGTCCATTGCCGACCGAATTGGCATTCCAAAGACTGAACTCATGGCCGAAATCGCTTCAAGACGAATTCTGGCGAATCCAACGGGGTTTCTGCGGTTGCCGCTACAACACTATGCCGCCCTCTGGCAGCCCTTCTACCATGCCGTGACCGCGAACGACATCACCGCCTACATCGCGCAGAATGGGCCGTTCCCGATGGACAATGCGCTCGGCTACATCACCCGCGATGTATTTGATCCGCCGCATGCACGTCTTATCCATTCCGCGCTTGCGATAGGTTGGCTGGCTTCGATCTTGATCCTGGCGGCCTCAATCCTTTGGCTGCGCCGAAACTGGCCCGGACGTCAGATGCTGACCCTGGCTGGGTTGGGGGTGCTGAGCCTGCATGCGTTATTGTTTCTGTCTGCAACACTATCCATTGCGTCGGTAAGGTATCTTGCAGCACTTTGGCCTATCGTCGCAGTGGTCATATGTGCTAGTTTCCTTGTGGTTTTGAAGCTTTTTGATCGCCGGAAGAAGCACGCAAGGCGCAGTCTGGAAATCTGACATGCCGCCCGTATTGTTCTGTTTCCCGCCTTTTCGGGTCCGGCAAATGTTGTTGTGTCGGTGAAAGTGGTTGCAATGGTAAAAGCCGGATTCAAAGACTATCTGTCCATTGCGCGCATCGACCATTGGTTCAAGAACATCTTCATTCTGCCGGGTGCCGTTCTTGCGGTCATCATGGGTGCCGAGTTCACCGGTCGGTCGGTAATCGACCTCGCCGTCGGGATCTTTTCGATCTGTCTGATCGCATCGGCCAACTATACCATCAACGAGTGGTTGGACCGTGAGTTCGACCGACACCACCCGAAGAAGAAAGAGCGTGCCTCGGTCGTGACCGAAATCGACGGCCGGATCGTCTGGTTGCAATGGCTGGGTCTGGCGATCATCGGTCTGGGACTCGCGCTGCTGATCAATACGCCGTTCTTCCTGACGGCGCTGTCCCTGCTGATCATGGGGATCATCTACAACGTCAAACCAATCCGGTCCAAGGACCGCGCCTATTTGGACGTTCTGAGCGAGGCCATCAACAACCCCATCCGGTTCTTTGCGGGCTGGTTCATTATGGTTCCGCCGATCGTGGCACCATCCAGCGTGTTGATCTCGTACTGGTTCGGAGGCGCGTATCTGATGGCGATCAAGCGCTTTGCCGAATACCGTACCATTGACGACCCGGCGCTTGCCGCGCGGTACCGCGCATCTTTCAAAGACTATGACGAGTCGAAGCTATTGGTGTCGGCGCTGGTCTACGCAATCTTGTCCACCGCTTTCCTGGGCGTTTTCCTGACCAAGTACAAAATCGAGCTTCTTCTGTCTCTGCCCTTCGTGGCGATGTTGTTCGGGCGCTATCTTGCCGTCGGGCTGGCGCGGGACTCGATCGCACAGGCCCCCGAAAATCTGTACAAACAACGCGGCCTTGTTTTTCAGGTTATTCTTCTGGTGGTGGTCATGTTCGTTCTGCTCGAGATCAAACTTCCGTTCTTTGAACAGTTGCTTGAAATCCGGCCAGTCGGGTCATAGGTGCCGGGCAACGGACCGGCTTGCTGCCAGACTGGAGGTGATGCGCGCATGGTGAACCAGCCTTCAGATGATGTTGTTTCCGCACCGATCCGGCGATGCTGGTTGTGCGGCACCGGCGGCCTCAGGAGGATAAAGGAAAGCACCCTGCGCGGGGATCCGACGTCGCGGAACTTTGAAATCTCGAATGCCGACTACGGCACAACCGCCGCGATCGACCAATGCGTCCGCTGCGGTTTTTGCCAATGCACGGATATGGTCGATGTCCTTAAATTCTACGAAGATCTCGAGGACCCGGCCTATGAGATGACGCGCCCCCAAAGGGCGCGGCAGAAGCGGGTGCTGCTGAACAGGTTGCCAAGACCCACTGCCGGCGCGAACCGGCTGCTGGATGTGGGGGCCGGAACCGGTATTCTGGTCGAGGAGGCCATCGCCTGTGGTTACGACGCGGTCGGGGTTGAGCCGTCGCGACGGTTTTGCGCCCGCGCAAAACATCATGGCCTGCCAGTGGTCCAAGGCGTTCTTCCACATCCCGATCTGACCGACCCCTACGATGTAGTCACTCTGGTAGACGTGGTCGAACATGTTCCGGATCCGCTGGACCTGATCACTCAGGCTGCGCAGTTGCTGGCCGATGATGGAGTACTGGTCGTCGTTACGCCCGACCGCTTGTCCCTGTTGGCGCGTATCATGGGAGACCAATGGTGGCATTATCGTGTTGCGCATATCGGCTATTTCGACCCTGAAACACTGCGCTTTGCCTTGGCCAAAGCTGGCTTGCAACAAACCGAATTTCATCGGCCAACTTGGTATTTTCCGTTAGGATATCTGGTTGAGAGAGTGCATCGTTATTTACCCAGATGGGCGCGCTTCAAGGTTCCGGAACGGCTGTCTGACCTGGTGATCCCAGTGCACCTGCGGGATTCAATGATGGTCTGCGCGACCAAAGCCCAAACCCGGGACACCGCGCCCTAGACCAAAGGCAGAAGAATTTTGACAACAGCCAAGGTTTTTAGAATGCCCGTTGCAAAAAGGCCAAGACTGCTCGCCGTATTACATGGTTCGCTATTTGCGGCTGTTCTGGCGATGGGCTGCAGCCCCGGTACGCTGCTGGCCGAGAACGCGAACCGGTCACTTTCGGCGCAATTTCCAGATGGCTCCCAAAGAGCATTTCCCAGCGCCGAAGGGCATGGCGCCGCGGCCAAAGGTGGGCGCGGCGGGCGCGTGATTTATGTCACGACAACCGAAGAATTCGGGCCCGGCTCCCTACGCGCATGCATTGATGCCAAAGGACCTCGAACCTGCATCTTTCGGGTCAGCGGAACGATTACACTGGAAAAGGCGTCTCTGATCGCAAACAGTCCTTTTCTGACCATCGCCGGAGAAACCGCTCCGGGCGGCGGGATTGCGATCCGAAACGGCCCACGTCAATTGCGCCCATCACTGGAAATCCGGACGCATGATGTCATCGTGCGCCATGTTCGGTTCCGGCCCGGGCCGCACGACGTAGAGTCCTGCTGTTCAGGGGCCATTGGCGTCTACACCAAAGCCGCGCGTGACGTGATCTTCGACCACATTTCCGCCAGTTGGGGCAGCGACGAGACGATTGACTCAGAAAACGCCGAACGGCTGACCTTTCAGTGGAGCATCATCAGCGAGCCCCTCTTGCATGGCGGACCAGGCAAAAGCAACCGGGCCCGCAACATGCTGCTGACAAAGGGCGGCAACTTCAGTATCCATCACAACCTGTTCTCTCACGGGATGTTCAGAAACCCGCAAATCGCGCCCCAGACCCCGGGGACCACGACCGAGATCGTAAATAACTTGATGTACTCACCGATCTGGCAATATGTCGTTTCGCTGGACAATCGCTGGACCGAGCTGGACGCCAATATCATTGGCAACCTGAAGCTGTCCGGTGAAAGCATCGATTCCAATCTACTGGTGCACCTGTTCGACGGCTTCAAGAACGGCTACCGGTTGTACCTTCGGGACAATCTTGATGAAGACAACCGCAACAGCCTGGACCTTCCCGAGGAACTGGTCCTTGCCCCCGAACATCGTGTCTATGTCGTTGATGAGCCGGTCACCCCACCTTTGGTCCAGGCCGATCCGGTTTCGACAGTGTTTGAAACGGTCCTGCAAAACGCTGGAGCGACACGCCCGTCTCGCGACGCGGTGGATCAGAGGGTTGTTCAGGAGGTCCGTGACCGTTCCGGCAAAATCCTAAAGAAGAACCCTGAAAAGGTCGGCGGTTGGCCCGAGCTTGAAAGCGCCCTGCCCTATGCAGACAGCGATGTCGACGGGATGTCTGATGAATGGGAAACGCAATGGGGCCTTAATCCCACGGACCCGACGGATGCAATTGCAGATTCGGACGAAGATGGCTGGACCAATCTTGAGGAGTTCCTCCACGAATTGGCTGGCGACGGGAACGGCATGGGACAAAGCAACCCGTGACGTGTAACGCTAGCGCCGCCGGTACCGATCGGACGCAGCCAACAGCCCCAATGCCACGATCCACGGGATCAGCATACCGCGCTGGTAAACATGGGTGTAGTTCATTGACAGCGCCGCAAAGGTCAGCGTGACGGTCACCACGGTCGCGCGCCCGTACACCCTGTTCGGCACATTATGCCGGGCCATTACGGCGTAGACGATGGCGGACCCCAAAACGAAGCACAATCCCAGTAAGGCCAGAATGCCACCTTCGTTGGCCAGCAACAGGTACAGGTTGTGAACGGGAATGCCTTGACTGCTCAGTTCGCGATACTGTCCCGCGCCCATACCCACCAGAAAGTAATCCGGCAGAAACCGCCAGGCCTCGATCATGAGATCGGCGCGGTCTTCAAATGTACCCGCATGACTCAGGTCCCCCTCGAGCAGAGGTGACAATACCCGGTTGCGGAACGTCGGCGGAAAAATGAACTCGGCCCATTGGATACTGATCCAAGCCATCGTCGTCACAGCTGTTCCCCAGATCATCAGCACGCGCTGATTTCCGACCAGCAGCAGGAACAGAGCACCGCAGATGACCGCACCGGCAAGGCTGGAATTCGAACTTGCGTAGATCAAAGTGATGGCGAGCAGCCCGAAGAGGGCCAAGAATGGCAGTTTTCTTAGCGCACCCGTCAGCCCAAGATACCACAATACCGGGAACCAAAGCACGATCAGTCCAGCCAACCCGTTTGGATTATCCACCAACCCCGCCACGCGGTAGTTGCCGCTGACCAGCATGAAATACCGGGATTCGCCACCGGAATAGCCCACGCCATAGGCGATCATCCCGACAAGACAGTTCAAGGCAATCGAGATCACGCCGACCTTTGCAAGAGTAACCGCCTCTTCATACGGGCGGCCCAGGATCGCCAGAGGCAGAAGGACAAACGAAAAGAAATACTGCACGATGACGACGAAGGCCGACACCGGATCGCCGTGCGCGATAGAGCCGATCGACAGTCCCGCCACCATCATCAGCATGCCGATGAACCAGACCGAGGACGCGGAATGCAACGGAAACAGCGGCAGGCTGCGGTTGCACCGCAGGATCACGGCAATCGTCAGAAACATGTCGCTGGCCGTGAACAGAACCGCCGGATGGCGAAAGGCAGTGAAGGTGCTGAACAGCAACGCAGTCATCAGACACGCGAATTCGATCTGCTCCAAAATCGGCTTAGGCCGGCTGATACTGTTGACTGGCACCATATTCTACAATCCAAACGGCGGTGGGTTACCTGGCCCGCAGACTGGTACCCGGAATACAAGGGTAACACCCAAGATACCTTCAAAAAACATGTTTCCGGCTCCCATCGCCCGGCTGCCGGACCGGGTCATGCCGCTCCCGGCAGCAATTGGCCCCTCAACGTCATTTCCAGACCCGTTGCAATGTCCACAACCGGCGCATAGCCGAATGCTGCCCGGGCTGCGTCCGAGGACAGATCGAAGCGGGTGAATGGCGGACTGTCTCCGGGTCGGGTTTCGATCACACCCCGGCCACCTGCGACGGACATGACCTCCTGCGCCAGATCCGCCAAGGAAACCGGACCTCCGCCGGAGATATTGAATACACCGTAAGCTTTGGCATCGGCCGATTGCAAAATCGCCCGGCTCAGGTCATGCGCATGCACGAAATCAATGCTGTTCTTTGGACCTGTTACTGTGATGTTTTGCCCCGCGGCCGCATCATTAAGCATCCGCACAAGAAACTTGTCATCAGGCAGCCCATGACCATAGAGCGCCGAAGGTCTGAGCACGGTCACTCGCGCTCCAGAAGTCTGGGCAAGCTCAGCCAGCCCCGCTTCGGCCAAACGCTTGGTTGTAGCGTAATCACCCCCAAGCGGCCCCGGGGCGGTTTCCGCGCTTTCGTCAATTCCGCGGGCATGAGGATCGCGATAAACTGACCCGCTGGACACAAAGATGAAGTGCACGTCACGATCTGCCGCCCAACGCGCCGCATTCAACGTGGCTCGCACATTGCTGTCAAACAGCACCTGCCAAGCCGAGCCGTCATCCGCAGGCCCGGCAAGGTCAATCCGGGCCGCGCAGTGCACGAATACATCCGCACCTTGCGCCAGTTGATCCAGCCTGACATGGGTGATCGCGTCCTGCAGATCCCAGTTCGACCGGTCGATCCGCGCAACAGGAATGTCACGTCGGCTTAGCCAGGCCACAAGATGGCGACCCAGCAGGCCGGTCGCCCCTGTCAGGGCAACTTTCATGGCGTCCCGCCATAGAGGCTGAACTGGGCCGGGATCTGAGGTTCCAACTGGCCGGCCTGATCCAATGTGTCTTTCATTGAACGCGGAACGACCAGCTCGCTCCAGTACCGCAGAACCATGCTGTCCCAAGCGACTTCCGGCTCATAGGGAAGGCCGCGATCGGTCTTGAGGTAACATTCGACCGGATTGAAACCCAGTTGAGCACAAAACGGTGTAGTGCCCGAGAACCGGGCATTGATTTCGAACACCTTGGGTACTCCGTCGTCGCCAAGGCGCAGCTGAAAATTGCAGGCCCCTTCGACGTCCAGCTTGCGCGCGATAGCTGTGACATAGTCTTCGATCACCGGGTTCCACTCGGGAATGGCCCGATATGTATCGCCCGACCGAAGCACTCGGCGCAGTGCCAGAACCGGCGACAGGCTCCCCTTCGCCCCGACGATCGTGCACGTAAACTCGCGCGCGTCATCGCCGATCAGTTCCTGTACGATGGTTGCCGCTAGATCACCAGGGTAGTTGGCCAGCTCTTCTCGAGAATTCACCCGCTCGACCCCGATGGACCGAAACCCGACCGCCGGTTTGGCAATAACCGGGTAGACCAGATCATCCATTTCCAAAGCCTCGGCCATAGGCCAAGTGCGCGGATGGGGCAGCCCGTTATTCGCCAAAAAAGCCGAGGTCAGTCCCTTGTCATCGGCAATACGCACCGTCTCTGGACTGTTGACCACGACCTTTGTCCCGAAATGTTCCGCAATGCGATCCCGGTTTTCGGCACACAATGCCAGTTCGATATCCGTTCCGGGGAAATAGTAGTCCACGGACTCTGACTGAAATATCCGCGCCAGTGAGTCGAGATATCCCGGCGAGCGGCACCCTTCGACCAGAAAGGCTTTGTCGCAAGCATAAAGGCCGGCAGATAGGGCGGACATGTCGGCTCCAAGAATACGCAGCGGCAAATCAGAAATCAGCCTGAGCGACTTGATGATGCCCTGGCCCACTCCGCCACCCGCACCTGTAACCAAAACCGTGATCAATTCATTTCTCCATGAATGAAATAAGCCGTTCCTTTGTCCCCTGACTGAGGTCAGTGGCCTGAATATCCGCGCGGATATGTTCCAGATCGAAGCTGATCGACGGGATGTCGATTCTAACCCGGTCGCCATCCAGCTCGAGGGTCAGATAAGACAGGCCCGTGCCCCGCCCCTGCCCGACCGCTCCGGGATTCAGCAGTAGCACAGACCCTTTCGGAATCCTTATCCACTTGCGTTGATCCGCAGGTGTCGGTCTTCCGGCTTCGTCGATCATGACGGCAAAGGCCCGGTGCGAATGCCCAAAGACCCCGACCGTCTTTCCCATGTGTCGCAAGGCCGCTGCCGCTGGTGCCCATTGTTCCGGTTTCGAGACATAGGACCAGTCCCCATAATCGTAAGGGTTGGCATGTGAGAACAGGATCGGCCCCATGCTATGGCGGTCGGCCCATGGGTATCGGTCAGCCAACGGTGGGTCGCCCCGGACCTCACCATGCGTCCATTCGACGGACTCCAACACAAATCCTGCAATGTTGTCGTAGAAGGACGGGTTACCTTTATCCAGATCGAAATAGAACTGGTCGTGGTTGCCGCGGATGAACACGCAGTTTTGGCGAGCCATCAGTTGGTCGGTCAGTTCCAACACCTGCCGAGGGCGCACACCATATGTCAGCAGATCGCCCAACATGACGACGACATCCGGCACAAAAGCTTCGGCCTTTTGGATCGCGGTCGCATACGCCGTGGCGTTTCCATGTATGTCGGACAGTACCGCGATCTTCAGCGTACTCATGACCACTCTCCGCCGACCGTGTCCGGCAATCTAAATCCAGCGCCAGCCCTGGTTCCAATTTCTGGGAACACAGGAGCTCTGAAACACCCTTTAACAAATCAACTGCACTGTCCGGCCGAACCGTTCGACGGTGCAAACTTTCTGGGATGATACCGGCTGAGAACCGTGCCGCAACTCCCTTTGTCCAACCCAGGTCGTGCTGGAACTGTTCAGGTCCGGCCAATCAAGCAAAAGCAAACAATAGCTCGGAAAAAAAATAACTGTCGCCTGATCCGACGAAACAAAAAGGCCGGGCTCATTCGCCCGGCCTTCTGAATTCAGCCAATGATCGCGTTCAGTGTCGCGCTGGGGCGCATCACCGCCGCAGTTTTGGTGCGATCGCCGTGGTAGTAGCCGCCCAGATCTGCAGGTTTGCCTTGAGCGGCCAGCAGTTCGGAGAGGATCGGCTCTTCCTTCTCCGCCAGTTCTTTGGCGATCGGAGCAAAATGCGCGGCCAGTTCAGCATCATCCGACTGCGCGGCCAGTGCCTCGGCCCAGTATCGGGCGAACCAATAGTGGCTGTCGCGGTTGTCCGGCTCGCCAACCTTGCGGCTGGGCGAGCGGTCGTGGTCCAGGATGCCCTGCGTTGCGGCCTCGGCCGCAGCGCCCAGAACGGCGGCCTTGGCGTTCCCGCGGCTGTCGGCCAGGAAGTTCAGCGATTCACCCAGTGCGCAGAATTCGCCCATCGAGTCCCAACGCAGGTGGTTTTCCTCGACCAGCTGCTGAACGTGCTTGGGCGCCGAGCCACCTGCACCGGTTTCGAACAGGCCGCCGCCATTCATCAGCTTGACGATCGACAGCATCTTGGCCGAAGTGCCCAGTTCGAGGATCGGGAACAGGTCGGTCAGATAGTCGCGCAGCACGTTGCCCGTGATCGCGATGCTGTCCTTGCCGGCGGTGATGGTTTCCAGCGACTTGCGGGTCGCCTCACGCGGCGCCAGGATCAGGAACTTGTCGGCTACGCCCGCAGCCTCGAGCGCCGGCTTGACGTATTTGATCAGCTCGGCGTCATGGGCGCGGTTCGCATCCAGCCAGAAGATCGCCTCGGAGCCGGTCAGACGCTGACGGTCCATCGCCAGTTGGATCCAGTTCTCAATCGGGGCTTTCTTGGCGGTGCAAGCGCGCCAGATGTCACCCTTTTCGACCTCATGCGAATGCAGGGTTTCGCCATTGGCCAGAACGATGCGGATCGTGCCGTCGGCGGGCGCCTCAAATGTGGTCGGGTGGCTGCCATATTCCTCGGCCTTCTGGGCCATCAGGCCCACATTGGCCACCGAACCGGCGGTCGCCGGATTCAGCGCACCGTTGGCTTTGAAGAAATTGATGGTCTCGTCATAGACCGGCGCATAGCAGCGGTCGGGGATCACGCAGTTGGTGTCGCCCTTCTTGCCGCTCTCGTCCCAGCCCTTGCCGCCCGCGCGGATCACGGCGGGCATCGAAGCGTCAATAATCACGTCCGACGGCACGTGCAGGTTGGTGATGCCCTTGTCACTGTCCACCATGTACATCGAGGGTCGATCGACCTTGACCGCATCGATCGCGGCCATGATCTCGGCATCGTCCTTGACGCGGTTCAGCAGATCGCCCAGGCCCGAATTCGGGTTGACGCCCAGCTGTGCCATGCGGTCGCCGAATTTTTCGAACACCGGCGCCAGCCACGACTTGACGGCATATCCAAAGATGATCGGGTCGCTGACCTTCATCATCGTTGCCTTCATGTGCAGCGAGAACATGGTGCCGTCTTTCTTGGTGTCCTCGATCGCGGCATCCAGGAACTCCGACAGCGCCTTGACCGACATGAAAGTGGCATCGGCAACGGTGCCTTCCTCCAGTGTCCAGCTGTCTTTAAGGACGGTAACACTGCCATCCTTGCCCACGAATTCGATCCGCGCATCACCGGTCTGGTCTGCGGTGATGGTGGCCGATTTCTCGTTGGCATAGAAATCATTGCCCGGCATCGACGACACCTTGGTCTTGCTGTCGGCCGACCATTCGCCCATCGAATGCGGGTGCTGCTGGGCATAGCGCTTGACCGCCTTGGCGGCGCGGCGGTCGCTGTTGCCCTCGCGCAGAACCGGGTTCACGGCCGAGCCCTTGATCGCGTCATAGCGGGCGCGGATCTCTTTTTCGGCGTCGGTCTTGGGGTCCTCGGGATAGTTGGGGATGTCGTAGCCCTGCCCCTGCAGTTCCTTGATGGCAGCGACCAGCTGCGGCACCGAGGCCGAGATGTTGGGCAGCTTGATCACGTTGGCCTCGGGGGTTTTCACCAGCTCACCCAAGGCGGCCAGATCGTCGGGCTGACGCTGCTCTTCGGTCAGGTTTTCGGGGAAGGCCGCGATGATGCGCCCGGCCAGCGAAATATCCTTGGTTCCAACGCTGACGCCCGCGGCCGAGGCGAATTTGCGGATGATGGGCAGGAACGAGGCACTGGCCAGCTCCGGCGCTTCGTCTACGATGGTATACAATATGTCGAAGTTCGATTTTTCTGCCATGTTCCCTTACCTTTTTTAAGCCTTTCAGGGGCGTGCGATCCGAGAGTTGTGCCGCGTGCGGCGCGGCGTGCGAGGAGCGTGAATGCTGTTCCGCTCCGGGGTGACTCTGATTTGACAGGGCTTCCCTTAAATCACCCGGGGCCCGGGATCAATCGCAACTGAATGCGCATTTTGACCCAGTTTGCGCAAAACCGCGCATATGCCCGTATTTTCAGCCCGCCGACGATACGCGACGCCTTTCCCTTGGCGCGGGCGCTGGCTAAGACGGTTCTCCAACCCGAGATCAAGGAGGCCCCGTTGGACCGTATCGCCCGCACCATCGCCACGGAAATCAATGCCCGCCCCGAACAGGTGGACGCAGCGGTCAAGCTGCTGGACGAAGGCGCCACCGTGCCCTTCGTGGCGCGCTACCGCAAAGAGGTGACGGGCGGGCTGGATGACAGCCAACTGCGCACCCTGTCCGACCGGTTGGCCTATCTGCGCGAGCTTGAGGCGCGGCGCGAGACGATCCTGAAATCGATCAAGGATCAAGGGAAGCTGACCGACGATCTGGCCAAATCCATTGCCCGCGCCGAAACCAAGGCACAGCTGGAAGACATCTACCTGCCCTACAAACCCAAGCGTCGCACCAAGGCGATGATCGCGCGGGAAAACGGGCTGGAGCCGCTGGCCGACGCGATCCTGGCCGACCGCAGCGCCGACCCCGAAGTTCTGGCCCAGGCCTATGTGACCGAGGCCGTGCCCACCACCAAGGACGCGCTGAATGGCGCGCGCGACATCATCACCGAGCGTCTGACCGAAAACGCCGCCCTTCTGGGCGAGCTGCGCAGCTTCATGCAGGCCGAGGCGCTGCTGACCTCGAAGGTGATCGAGGGCAAGGAACAGGAAGGCGCCAAGTTCAGCGACTATTTCGACCATGCCGAGACCTGGGCCAAGGTGCCATCGCACCGGGCGCTGGCGATGCTGCGCGCGTCGAAAGAGGGGATCGTGACGCTGGACATTGCCCCCGACCCCGAAACCGGCGCCGCCCGGGCCGAGGCGATCGTGGCGGCGCATCTGCAGACGCGTGGCGACGGCCCGGGAGACGCCTGGCTGCGCAAGGTCGCGGGCTGGACTTGGCGGGTGAAGCTGTCGCTGTCGATGATGGTCGAGCTGATGGCCGATCTGCGTAGCCGCGCGCAGGAGGAGGCCATTCTAGTTTTTGCACGCAATCTCAAGGCCTTGCTGTTTGCCGCCCCGGCGGGCCCCCGCCCCACCCTGGGGTTGGACCCGGGCATCCGCACCGGCGTCAAGGCCGCGGTGGTGGACGCGACGGGCAAGCTGGTGGCGACCGACACGCTGTATCCGTTCCAACCCAAGAACGATCTGCGCGGCGCACAGGCCACCATCCTGAACCTGATCGCCACCCACAAGGTCGAACTGATCGCCATCGGCAACGGCACCGCCAGCCGCGAGACCGAGCGGTTGGTGGCCGACACGCTGAAACTGCAACCCAAAGGGGTGCAGGCCCCCACCAAGGTCGTGGTGTCCGAAGCCGGGGCTTCGGTCTATTCCGCCTCGGAACTGGCCGCGCGCGAGTTTCCCGATCTGGATGTCTCGCTGCGTGGCGCGGTGTCGATCGCCCGCCGCCTGCAGGACCCGCTGGCCGAGCTGGTCAAGATCGAACCCAAGAGCATCGGCGTCGGCCAGTACCAACACGACGTCGATCAACACCGGCTGAGCCAGTCTCTGGAGGCAGTGATCGAAGACGTTGTGAACGCCGTGGGCGTCGATCTGAACACCGCCTCGGCGCCGCTGCTGGCCCATGTCTCCGGCCTGGGTCCCGGTCTGGCCGAAGCCATCGTTGCGCATCGCGACCTGAACGGCGCGTTCCGGTCGCGGCAGGATCTTCTGAAGGTCGCGCGCCTCGGCCCCCGCGCTTTTGAACAATGCGCGGGCTTTCTGCGCATCCGCGACGGGGATGAGCCGTTGGACGCCTCGGCCGTCCACCCCGAGGCCTATGACGTGGCCCGCCGCATCGTGCGGGCCTGCGGCCGCGACATCCGTCAGATCATGGGAAATGACGGTGCGCTGCGTGGTCTACGCGCCGAACAGTTCGTCGATGACCGCTTCGGCCTGCCCACGGTGCGCGACATCTTTGCCGAATTGGAAAAGCCCGGCCGCGACCCGCGTCCCAGCTTTGTGACCGCCAGCTTCAAGGAGGGCGTCGAGGAGATCACCGACCTCAAACCCGGCATGGTGCTGGAAGGCACCGTGACCAATGTCGCTGCCTTTGGCGCCTTCGTCGATATCGGCGTACATCAGGACGGGCTGGTGCATGTCAGCCAGCTGGCCGACCGGTTCGTTAAAGACCCGCATGAGGTGGTCAAGGCTGGTCAGGTCGTGCGCGTTCGTGTGGCCGAAGTGGACGTGCCTCGCAAGCGGATCGGGCTGAGCATGCGCAAGGATGGCGGTGCCTCTGCCCGGCAAGATCGCGACCATAGTGGGCAGAACGCGCGCGCTAAGAACACAGGCACCTCGAAATCGCAACGCGCAAAATCAGCCGGAAAAGCGCAGCACAGCGCGTTTGGGGACGCGCTTCGGAATGCACTGAAAAATCAGTAGCCACCCTGCCCCGCCTGTGCCTCAGGCGGGGGTTTCCGTCTGGAACGCATCGGGCTCCAACTCCTCCCAGAAGGCAAAAATGGCGTTGGCGTTCAAACCTGATCGCCACCCATGTTGCCGGAAGTTCTCTCGGTCTAGCTCGTCCGACAAAGTCGACATGAACAAGCGTTTGTCGGCATCCCGTTGAGTGGGGTTTCGCCGCGAAACCAGGTCTTCGACGATGGCCAGCTTGCGGGCACGCTCGGCGCGCTCCGCCACGCGCGCGGCATAAGCTTGATCTTCGCGTGCCTTCTCTTCCTCCCGCCGCTTGGCTGCGGCCAGCGCCTCGGGACTAGGCGGTTTCACTGTCTCTGCCGCAGGGGCCTTGTAGTCATCGCGCAGGGCGGCCGAAAGATATCCCAGCGTTGATTTTACGTCCCCCTGCCCGGCTACATAGTCCAGCTTCTGCTGCACATAATCCTCACCATGCTCAGAGATCCACTGACGCGCCAGCCGATCGGACACCCCTTGTTTGCGCAAGGTCTTGTAGACCGCCAGGTTGCGCACCCCATCGCTGTCGTCGATCTCGAACATTGCCTTCTGCGGGTTCGCCTTGATCAGGAACCGAATGTCGGTGACGCTGCGGCCTTTCTTGCGGAACTCGGGCTCGATCAGAATATCCGAGCTTTTGTTCACCTCGACCACTGCGGGTTTGATGATCTTGGCATTCAAGTGTTTGAAGCTCGTGTAATAGTCGCTGCCGTCCACACCCATCAATTTGCGGAACACCTCGAGCGTCCACCACCCGGTCGACCCGGTGCGCACGAATCGATAACAGTTTTCATACAAGGCCAACCCGTGCCCCGAGCTGAAATTGCGCTGGATATGCACATTGATCAACGCATAGATCTTCGGATCGTACAGCTTCTGCGCCAAGGCCGGGGAATAGGCGTATTCGCAGATCCCGCCCTTGAGCTTGGCGAAACTCAGCAACGACGACACGCCCCACTCTTGCCGCCCTTTTTCATCCAGCATGTCCCATTCGGCCACTGTCTCGGCAAGCGCTCTCAGGCTGGCGCGCAAAGTGTCGAAGTCGTTCGAGTTGTAGCCCACCATCATCGCCAGGGTGCGGGCATCAATCGTATGGGTCTGCGCCGTGGTCAGAGAGTCGTAGGCATTGAGAAGCAACACGTTGGACAGCTTGCGCTGCAACAGCGTCAGCTTGCCGCTGATATGGATCGCGGCCACATTCTTTTTCACCGTTTCCCGACGCAAAGCGCCTGAAAGGTGATCCGTGTCCAGTTGTGTATCCGGCATGATTCTGCCCGGCTGCTCGTTTCCCAAGTTTGTGACACAAAAGGTACCCGTGGATCAACCTAATTTGGGTCCCCATATGCAGGATGGAGTGAATCCCGTAGACAGGTACCTATCCGAATCGGCGACCCAGTTTTCCACAGAAGCGGGCGCCAATTGGTTCAAACTTGGAGTCGCGACCCGCGTAGACGGCGATCAACGCACTCGGATTAGACCCTAAATAGTCCACGATAGAGCCGAACCGCGAATCGGTGCCCTTCTCCCCGGATTCGGGACCCTTTGATCCTGTATACAGGTCCCTTTTAACCCGAAGCCAGGAACCCTTGGTCCTGTATCCGGGTGCCGATGCGACCACAAATATATGATTTATTTATGTTTTCTGTCGTCAAAGAATCTAAAACCCTTAAAGAAAATAAACTCTTTGGTGTGCCCTTTTCTGAGAATATATGCCGGTTTCGTCGCGAAACCGAACTCTTCGGCATTCTTCTGTGGAAAACTGCTCTTTCGAGGATAGCGCAGAAGGAAAATGTTCGGTACATTTCCTGATATACGCCGGAAAGGCGAACATTATTCGAGGCATCGACAGTGACAAAATCTAAACAACCTGCTCTACCGCCGTACTTCAACCTGGATCCGGCCAAGGCTGCATCAAAGTTACCCGATCCTATCGGGACATCACGATTCGCAAAAGCTGCAACCTTCTGTGCCAAAGGGCGCGAAGATCTAGCCCGCCGCGGGTATGCGCCCGATGGCGAAAAGCGCCTTCGCCGGTTTTCGATTTGGGAGATTACCAAATACCTGATCCCGGTGGCTCCGGCCCACCTGCGCCGCGTCCTCAAGGCAAATCCCGACCTCCCGCAAGGCGAAGGCGAAGCAGGATCGAAATGGTTCACCCTCGAAGAAGTTCTGACCTTGAGGCGCCATTTCGCGGCCGAAGGTGTAAGCACCAAGGAATACCTGCCCTACCGGCCGGAAAATCTGCCGGCAAAAGTTGTTGCCGTTGCCAATTTCAAAGGTGGCGTGGGCAAGACGTCGACCGCTGCTCATCTGGCAATGTCGGCCGCGTTGGACGGTTATAAAGTGCTGGTGATTGATCTTGATAGCCAGGGATCCATGACGTCGATCCTGGGTGGTCGCGTCGCGGATGAATGGCAGACGGTCTTCCCCTTGATCGCAAAAGACTATGCGCGCGCGGTTCAGGAGGAGAACAGGGTCCGTGCCGCTGCCGGTCAACCCGAAATCCCATTGGATGAAACTCTGCAAGAGGCACTGAGAACCCAACCTCAGGATGTCATCCAGAAGACCCATTGGCCCAACATTGATCTCATTGGTGCTCAACTGAACCTTTATTGGGCTGAATTTCAGATCCCGGTCTGGCGGATGGGCCTTCGCAGTTGGCCGCTGTGGGACGGGCTCACCAACTTCTTGCAGGACGAGGCGGTATTGAATGATTACGACATCGTGTTCCTCGATACTCCTCCTGCACTTGGATACCTAACGATCAATGCGCTGGCCGCAGCGGATATTTTGCTGGTGCCGCTCGGAGCTTCATTCCTGGAATTTGATTCCACCGGGCGCTTCTTCGACATGCTCTACACCACGTTCGCCAGTATCGAGGATGGCGAGAACGCGGCACAAAGGGCAGCTGGCTTGCCCGAACTCAAGTTCGAATGGGATGTCGTGCGCGCGATCATCACCCGGTTCGACGCCAGTCAGCAGACGGACATGGCCAACGTGATACAGGCGTATTTCGGTGATTTCATGAACGCCTATCGGCAGGATTACACCGCTTTGGTAGGGCAGGCCGGAGAACAGGTGAACGGAATCTACGAAGCGGACTACCGTGACTTTAACCGCGACACCTATGTCCGGGGGCGAGAGACCTTCGATCGAACTTACGCGGAATTCAAAGAAGTGCTGATCGGGTGTTGGTGGCGCGACGCCCAGATGGGAGGACAGGCAGATGGCTAAACGCAGAAGACTGACGGCGCCGGATGCGGCGGAGCTTGAACAACTCGAGGCTGGTTTCGCCGCGAAACCCTCGATCAGTCCGTTCGAGGCCAACCCGTCAACTCCGCCAATCGCGCAGGTCGCGGCCGAGGCCGCGACGCTGAATGGCATGGCAGCAGTGACCGACCGTGCAACCCTTGCAAAAGACCAAGGCGACGCTGCGCGTTGGCGGGATGCCCAGGACGCCGGTCTGGTCGCAGAGATGGTGCCCATAGATCAGATCGATGCCGATTTCTTGCGGCGCGACCGCATGGTCGATGACGAAGAGGCAATGTCCGAACTGCTGGAATCTCTGCGCTCCAACGGGCTGCGGACGCCAATCGAGGTGACCAAAACCGAGGATGGCTATGGCCTGATATCGGGCTATCGCCGGTTGGACGCCTTCCGCCGTTTGGCCGGCGGTGACCCGAAATTCGCCCAAATTCCCGCGTTCGTGCGCCAGGCTGGCGCAGGGCAGGGGGCGTATGTTTCGATGGTCGAGGAGAACGAACTTCGATCAAACCTCAGCCCGTATGAACGTGGGCGCATCGCTGTCCTCGCTGTGGGGCAGGGTGTATTCCCGTCGACCGAAGCCGCCGTGGATGTTCTGTTCGCCGCAGCCTCCAAGGCCAAAAGGTCCAAGGTCCGCAGCTTTGCGGTGGTTCACGAGGCCTTGGGCGACTTACTGCAGTACCCGGTTGCGTTGTCGGAAAAGGCAGGTCTCAGGATAGCCGCGGCTATCCGGGATGGCGCGCAGGCCAAGCTGAGGGAGGCCTTGTCCCGGGGTGAGGCCACGGACCCGAAATCGGAACTGACCGTGATAGAGGCTGCGTTGAAAGACGCGCCTGCACCGACTCAGGAAAAGCCGCGTGGGGGCCGCCCGAAACAGATTCAACGGCTGCCTATTCAGACGCTGCCCAAAGGCGGAGAATTGCGAGCAGAGGTATCAGCGGGCGAATTGCGGATACATCTTCGCGGCCGGACTCTGAGCGTAGACGAAGCCGCGCGGTTGTTGGAACGGCTAGTTGAGCATTTGGGCTGACCATTTTTAACCATTGGTTTGGCCTGTGCTTCCACCGGCCAAACCTTCCTGTAAACAGGTACCTTTCCGCCACTTCCCCTGTAGTATGCAAAAAGGCATAATTATGATCATTATGACGGACGCTCGGTTTGTTTCCAATACGCCGGCGTTTGACCATTTTGACGCCGAACCGCCACCGCTATGAGTAGCGGAGAGACAGACTGAAACTTGGGTAGTGTGAACGTCGGCTGGGCCAATTCTGGCTGGATGCGTTCTTGATTGAATCCCGCTTGGCCCGAAGGTGCATTTTGCCAGCCAGTAGACGCAAATTCCGACTTGGGATAGGTTCGTGTTGGGGCAACAATGCGGGCGTTCTGTCTTGCATTGGCAATTAATACGCAACGCGCTGACTATAAGGGCCGGCATACGGTCGGACATATTTTAGCTTCGTCAGAAACCAGGTCCCTCTGACTGACGCCGATTGAACAAAAGGCAAAGCACATTGAAGTAATTTCGACCGAGGACTGAAGATGGCTGACATCAAGGCGTGGTTGGAGAGGTATTCCCTTGAAAAGTACCATGATGTGTTCGCCTCGAACGCGATCGAATTGGATGTTCTTGGCACCCTCACGGAAAACGACCTGGTCGAGCTTGGGCTGAACCTCGGGGATCGCAAACGCATGATGCGGGCGATCGAGGCGCTTCGCTCGGATCAAGGTGACGTATCACATTCCGAGAATGCTCTCACGTCATCGCAAACTGGGTCTCACGCGCCTCAACCCACGGCATTGGAAGGTGTCCCCGAGCGCAGGTATCTGACTTTGGTCTTTGTCGATCTCGTTGGATCAACTGAATTGTCCAGTCATCTGGATCTTGAGGAGTACCGCTCCGTTCTGCACGACTATCAAGCCCTTTGTTTTGATGTCGTGACCCGGCACCAAGGGCACATTGCCCAATTCATCGGAGATGGAGTGGTTGCTTATTTCGGTTATCCGACGGTCGAAGAGAACGATGCGGAAAGGGCCGTTGCCGCCGGACTGGAAATCTGTGGCTCCATTGGTCGTATCAAACACGGCAAGGGTGAGGTCATCGGGGTTCGGGTCGGGATTTCTTCCGGGGAAGCCGTGGTCGACAATCACTCGACTTTGGGAGGTCTGGTGGTCGGTGAGGTTCCGAATTTGGCGGCCCGTATCCAAGAACTGGCGGACCCTGGGACGGTCGCCATCAGCGAGCACACCAAGCTGCTGATCGGGAGCAACTTTCGCTGCGAGTGGAAGGGGAAGCAAAGCCTCAAGGGGTTTGAGAACCCGATCGGCATCTGGAAAGTTCTGAGTGCGGAAGAGCCGATGCTGCGGTTTCAGGCGCGTTCCGGGGTTCAAGGCTCGCCCTTCGTCAACCGGGTCGATGAGGTCGCGACGATCAAGAAGCATTGGCAGGCCGCACTGAATGGAGAAGGGCAGGCGGTTATGGTTTCCGGTGAGGCCGGCATCGGAAAATCGCGTCTTGTCGAGGAAGCGACCCGCGGATTCGAAGAGCAACAATATCTGCGGCTTGGGTTCCAATGCTCGCCCAACCACGAGCGAAGTGCCCATTTCCCGGTTCTCAGCTGGATCAGCCACATGGCCGATTTCCGCAGAACCGACTCCGACCAGCGGAAGCTGCGCAAACTCAGGCAACTGTTTCAGGAATGGTCGGAGGTTCCGGAAGACTATCTTCCTTTGTTTGCCTATGCCATGTCGTTGCCGGTGGAGGCCGAGGAAGACCTGCTGAAACTGCCCTTTGACCGGCTCAAGCAGCAGTTTCAGGAGGCCTTGGTGCAGACCGTTGCTGCGCTGGCGCGGCATCGACCGGTTCTGTTGCTGTTTGAAGACCTGCATTGGATCGATCCCTCGACTGAGGAAATCATCGCTTTGTTGATCGAGCGCTTCAGGTCCATGCCCGTCATGATCATGTGCACGTTCCGCCCGTCCTACCATCCACCGTGGGAAGGCCGGGAGGGTGTCGTCCCGCTGACGATTTCCCGCCTCGACCGGGACCACGTCCACCAGATGCTGGATGCGCTTTTGCAGTCCAAGCAAGTGACACAGACCATGAAAGACCGGATCGCGAACAGGACGGATGGCGTCCCTCTGTTTGCGGAAGAGATGGCACGAATGATCCAGGACGGGTTCTTCGACCAGACGGACGCGTCCGCAATGCAGATGCAACAGGCACTGCCATCGACGCTCAAGGAACTGTTCTGGGCCATGTTCGACCGGCTGAGCACGGCCCGCGATATCGTGCCGGTCTGCGCCGCCATTGACCGCAACATCCTGCCTGCGATGGTCAGTTCGGTCAGCGGTCAATCGTACGAGGCAACCCTGCGCATGTTGGACGAGTTGGTCGAAGCGCAAATATTGGTGCGGCGCGGGGTCAATATGGGAGGTGCCTATGCGTTCCGCCACGCTTTGATACGGGACGCGGCCTATGACCTGATGTTGCCCAGTCGGGCGCGGGCGGTGCACAGCCGGATCGCCGAGGTCCTCGACACTTCGTTCAGTGACCTTGTGGGTCAGATCCCTGAATTGCTGGCCCAGCACTATGCCCGCGCGGACATGCCCAAACAGGCCCGGGACGCGTGGCGCCGGGCGGCAGTCATCTCGGGCGAGCGATTTGCCAACGAAGAAACCATCCACCATCTCAATGAAGCCTTGACCGAGAACGACAAAATCACCCCAAGCCCCGAACGGGATCGAGAAGAGATTTCGCTGCGCAAGATGCTGAACGTGGCCCTCAGTACCAGGGCGTTCGGGTCGAAAGAGGTTTTGGCCAATCTGGACCGGTTCCGCCACCTGCTTGACCGTTCCTCCGCCAGTGTGACGGATGCGTTTTTGGCCGTGCATGTGCAGTTCGGTGCTCAGTTGACTCTGGGCGATCCGAGGGGCGCGTTGGCTTTGTGTGATTACCTGGAGGAGGTCGCACGGCGCGCGGAAAACCCGACGATGGAGGCGCTCGCGGCGCACAATATCGGCATGAGCAACTTCATGGTCGGCCGTCTGGAGGTCGCCATTTCTGCTTTCGACCGAGCGATTGCGTTACGCGGGGCAACTGATCCGGACGATCTGCTGAATTATCACGAGGCAGACATATACTTGGTTGATCAGGCGATGCGGTGCTGGGCCGTGGCGCTGCAAAGCGGAGACGGCGAAACGTTTCGCGCCGAGCTAACGGAACTGGCTGAGCGGATCAGTCGTGAACCACACGATTTCACGCGTTGCTACGGGCTGAACATCCTGGCGACCATCTATCAGATATTGGGCGACACAAGTGCATTGCTGAATATGGTCAACCGGGCTCTCGAGATCAGTGGGCAACGGGAGTTCCACTACTGGGATGCCTGGGGCCGCATCCTGCACGGCTGGGCGCGGGCATCAGAAGGTCACCCTGCCGAGGGGATCGCCGAGATCTCGGCCGGGATCGACGCCTATGTTGATACAGGTTCAACTCAGATCGTTCTCTACGCTCAGACGTTGCTCGCAGACGCGCACTTGATGGCCGGAGAGATCGCTGAAGGCTTGAAGGTGATCGAACTTGTGCGAGCGGGTGAGAAATCCTGGAGTGTCCGGTACCAGCTCCCATTCACCGACCGGGTCGAGGCGGCCTTGCGCAATGCGCAGTCCGAAGTCGCAATGAAGTGAACCACCCGGTTCGACGCAGTTTTTACACCAGGTTTTTGGTCTGGACATAACTTCAGCCGAACTGCCGAAAGGTGCGATTATTGAAACATATACGAAAATTTGATAGTGTTTGATGGCATTGTTTCGATTTTTAGATCAAAAAACTGGGGATAATCATGTTCAGACTTAAGGCTTTAGGCGTTTCAATTCTTGGCGCAGCGATGGCGCTTGCAATCCACGGACCAGCAAAGGCACAGGAGATTTTGTCCGAAGACGGAACCGTAAAATTTGAAGATGGGATACCGCAGTACTCCGGCGGCACCGAGTTGTTTACCTTTCAGTATCATCAAATCGTCGATGAAAATGATCCTGAGAACCTGCTGTTTTCAGCTGACCGTCAGTTGGTTTCCTTGGATCCCGTTGAACTTTTCCGCGAATACGGAGATTCCACGCGGGTTTTGGAGGCCCCCGGAATGTCGGCGCTTATGGCGCAGTCCCTCGAGGGTGGTTTTGCGTCGTCCTTTTCGGACATGGTTCTGACGGAACTTGCGGTGCTGCAGAAAAATTGTGTCGTCAACGGTGCTCCGGTCCAAAGTGCCACCATCAAGCCGGTTTACAGCGTTCTAAGGCTTCACACGAACCCGATTAGAACAAACGCCGTGCTGAACATTTTTTCGTACAAGTTGCTGGAATGCAGTGAAGACGGAGTTGATATTTCCATCCCGCTCAAGCGCCGGTGGGTCATCTCGATTGGTTCCGGGTTGGAACAGGGGCCGATCGACAAGACAATCGGTGGGGTCCAGATGACCTACAAGATGTTCGCGCAGGGTAAATCGATCAAGCTGATGGCTTATTACTCCAATCTGACACTGCATGGCGAAAGATGGGGGCCGAATATGCGTCTAATTTCAGGGTTTGACCAACTCGGCAATGTCGACCCCAGAAACAAGTACTACACTCCGAAGGCCGCAAGTTGCCTTGATATCGACTTCAAGAACAAGCCGCCGAATGACGTTGACGTTTGGTCCGTTGCGCCCAGTGACATGAGGTTCTGCGCCCGTGGGTGCATCCCCGGAGATGTCAGCGCCACCAAGTAAGGCTGCTTCTGTTCCGGTTTGACCAAACGCAGACCCCGCGCCTGTTTGCCAAGACAGGTCGATCGGGATGCCGCCACGTGGATACCAGTGCCTTCCAATCCGCAACCACCGCTGCGTCGGAAACCTGACCCGGCGCCGGGCAATGGAAACGGTGCAGTTCTCTTGGAAGGAGCCGTGGTTTCGGAACGATCCCAGGAACAGTTTCAGCGACTTCGACCTGACAAGCCAGCCCCCCGAATTCAATCGATCACCAGATGACCATAGTCAGCCTGTCCATTCATCGGGCAGAGCGAAGTGAATTCGGGCGCGGTGAACCTCACGCACTATTCGAAATCGGCTTGTGGAATCTGAACCCTTGTTTTGCAACTCGAATACGCTGCAACCGGGATGCGCAGTGTGTAACGGTGGGCAAGCTACTGCCAAGCCGATCTGTTTCGTGGTCTCTGAGTTTCCTGCCGAGTTTTACGCATTTCGAGGTGGCCGGCGGGTCAGCGCATGACAAAAGGATCAGGAATAGGGTCGTCGCTGGTGCGCAGCCAAACGGACTTGATTTTGGTGTAGTCCAATGCAGCCTGCAGCCCGCCCTCGCGCCCATGCCCCGACAATCCATGCCCCCCAAACGGAGCGATCGGACTGACTGCGCGGTAGGTGTTGACCCAGACAATGCCGGCTCGGATTGACCGAACCATCCGATGGGCCCGCGTGAGGTTTTGCGTGAACACGCCCGAGGCCAGGCCAAACCGGGTATCGTTTGCGATCGCGATGGCCTCATCCTCTGTTTCGAAGGAAACGACCGACAGGACGGGGCCGAAGAATTCGTGCGTCAAGCAATCAGCATCGCGCGCCCGACTGCAATCCAGAATGGTCGGTGGAAAGTAGAATCCCGCGCGATCAAGCGGCTGGCCGCCAGTAATCAATTGCGCGCCTTGGGCCTGCGACCGGGTGACAAGTTCGGCGGCCCATTTCTGCTGCCGCTGCGTGCACAGGGGCCCGACTTCGGTCGCCATATCATCCGGTGCGCCGATCACGACCGCTTCGGCCTTTTGCCGCAGACGGTCCAGGACCGCGTCCTTGATCGATGCCTGAACCACAAGCCGCGACCCGGCAACGCAGCTTTGACCCGACGCCGCGAAAATTCCGGAAACCTGAGCGTTGACCGCACTGTCCAGATCCGCATCCTCGAACACGATAAAGGGCGACTTTCCACCCAGCTCCAAAGAGGTAGACGCCAGATTCTCGGCCGAGTTTCGCACGATATGCCGAGCCGTTTCCGGCCCACCGGTAAAGGCGACATGGGCAATTCTTTCGTGCCGGGTCAAGGCAGCGCCGACATCGGGCCCACCCGTCAGAACATTCAGAACGCCTTCGGGAAACCCGGCCTTGTGAAAGATCCGCGCGAACTCCAGCATTGGGGCAGGGGCCTCCTCCGAGGCCTTCAGCACCACTGTGCAACCGGCCGCCAGGGCCGGGCCGATCTTGACCGCCGACAGGAACAATTGTGAGTTCCAGGGCACGATCGCCGCGACAACCCCCACGGGTTCTCGCCGCAGCCAAACTTCCATTTCTGGCTTGTCGATGGGCAAATGGGCGCCTTCGATCTTGTCCGCGAGGCCCGCGTAGTAACGATAATAATCCGCGACATAGGCAATCTGCGCCGAGGTTTCGCGGATGATTTTTCCAGTGTCGCGGGTTTCCAGCTCGGCCAGTCTCGGTGCGTTTTCAGCAATCAGATCTGCCAACCGGTATAGCAGCTTGCCCCGCGCGGTTGCGGTCAGGGACGCCCATTCCGGGGATCTGAAAGCCTGGTCCGCTGCCATCACGGCCTGGTCCACATCAGCTTGGCTGGCGGCGGGTATCTGCGCCCAAGCCTCACCTGCGGATGGGTCGAGACTTTCGAACCAGGTGTCGCCATCGCGGAAAGTGCCGCCGATATAGTTCTGAAACCGTTGCATCCAGAATTCCCCTATTGAAAGGCCGGCATCACATCCTTGATGAAACGCTCCAACGAGGCCTTTTTGCGTTCAAACGGCATGCTGGAGTCGATCCAGAATGAATACTCGTCATACCCCAGTTCCTCGCATCTCCGAAGCCGGTCGATCACGGTATCGGCTGTTCCGATGACAAGGTCCCGCTCCATGTTCTGGGGCGAATAGAACGGATGCTCGGCGATTTCGGCATCACTCAGCGGGGCAATCAGCCCCTGGGTAACGTCACGCTTGTTCATGAACCATGCGCCGAAATAGCAGTAGAACCGGTTCAACTCGATGGCGGCCTGTTTCACGTCGTTCTGATCTTCGGCCACGTAAGTGTGGCGCAGCAACATGATCTTGGGGCGCGGCATGTCAGGAAACTTTGCGCAGGCGGCATTGAACTTGGCCATCAGGTCGATGACTTCGTCGTCGCCGTTCCACAATGGCGTGACCTGTACGTTGCACCCGGAGCGTACGGCGAATTCGTGGCTGTTGGGGTCGCGTGCGGCCACCCAGATGGGCGGCCCACCAGGTTGCAAGGGCAGGGGCGACGAGGTGGTCTTGGGAAATTGGTGGAATTCGCCGTCATGGGCGTAATCTCCCTGCCAGAGCTGTTTCACGGCAGGGATGAGTTCGCGCATGCGCTGCCCGGCTTCCCACGCATCCATGCCAGGCATCATCCGTTCGTATTCGTAACTGTAGGCACCGCGGGCAATGCCCAGATCCATCCGTCCGTCGGTGATGATGTCCGTCATCGCGGCCTCACCGGCCAAACGGATCGGATGCCAGAACGGCGCGATCACGGTGCCGGTGCCCAGCCGGACATTCCGGGTGTGCCGAGCCACGTCAATCAGGCTGAGAAACGGGTTGGGTGCGATTGTAAAATTCATCCCGTGGTGTTCGCCCGTCCAGACGGCATGCATCCCGCCGTCGTCGGCGATTTTGCACAGTTGGATGAACTCGTCATACAACTGCTTCTGGTCCTGCTCTGGCGAAATCCGCTCCATATGCGCAAACAGCGAGAACTTCATTTCAACTCCCCCGAACCAACGGTTTGACCCGTCCGCTGGTTTCATCTCCGTAGTATATGCCGAAATTGCCCATGCGGCTTTCCCGGGCGAAACGTTCCAGCATCGTACAGATCGCCGGGTCCGCGACATCCATCAGCGTCGACTTGACGATTTGCGTAAAAGCTCCGTTGGCTGGGGTGCCGTCCTCGGCTTGGCAAAGGAACGAGATATGCTGTCGTCGCGACTTGTCTTGGTAGACCGAATAGATGAAGCCCGGTTCTGCCTTGATCCCACATCCCGCGATCAACTGGGCCATTGCAGTATCGGCGCCGTTCGCCATGTCCTCGGTTGCCGGAATGGTCAGGCCGCCGTTGCCATCGTCCAGCAGAAGGATCTGGCCGTCCCGCTCGATCAACGCGGAAACCACGACGCCCGCGCGACGGTTCAGCGCCCGGGCTTCGGCGGCAGGCGTCACGTAGGCGCCGCGGGCATAACCCAGGCCAGGTGCGATCGAGTGGTCGAAGGCCTCGACCCGACCGATCAGGATCAGGTGGTCGCCGGCTTCGACCGTCTTGAAAACCGAGCAGTCAAACCAGGCTGAAACCCCGTCAAGGATTGGTGCGCCGTTGGGTCCTGGCTTCCAATCGACACCGGCAAACCGGTCCTGCGAAGGGCGTGCGAAGGTGTTCGAAACGCTGATCTGATCCTCCGACAGGATGTTGACGGCGAAACCGGCGGCTTCAGAGAATGTGTTGAAATTGCTGGAAGTATTGGCAAGACAGACCGAGATCAGCGGAGGGTCCAGCGAAACCGAGGAAAAGGAATTGGCGGTAAAGCCGATCGGTCGGCCGGATTCGTCATGGGTCGTGACCACCGTGACACCGGTGAGAAAGGTTCCGAACGCGCTGCGCAGAACGCGAGGGTCGAAATCGGTCATGCGGGCGACCTTTCGTGCGTTGGGGTCTTCAGCCATTGAACAAGGGCCGCGTTGACAGTCTTTGGATCAGTGAGGTTCACCATGTGCCGATGACCCTCGACGACAACCGCCTGCCCCTTGGCGGCCGCGGCGATGGCGCGGGTCATGTCGGGTGTGGAATTCGGATCCTCAGCACCCGTCAACGCCAGCAAAGGGCAAGAGATCTGAGGGTAGCGATCAGCGTAGACCATGTCGCCCCGGGCAAAGGCATCGTAGGCCGCCGAATAGCCGTTTATGTCGACCGCGGCCAACCATGCGGCGACCCTGTCCCGAGCGGTGCGGTCGGCCGGACTGTTTGCGAACCAGCGTTGCAGCGGGGTTTCCAGATCAAACGTTCCGGCGCTGATCAAGCCGGCGCGCGCCAGCACAGAGTCCCGGGCCTGATCGTCCCGCCGAAACACTCCGTTCAACAGGGCAACGCGTCGAACCCGATCGGGATGTTCGACCGCAAACCCGCCGGCAATCAGTGCGCCCATCGAATGACCGACAAGGTTCACGTGATCCAGGTTCAAAGCGTCCAGCGCCGCCCGCAGCCACTCCACAAATGCTGGTAACTGCGCCCCCGCAGCGATCGGGCCGGACTGGCCATGCCCTGGCAGATCCAGTGCGTAGACCGCATGCAAGTCGGACAAGGCATCGATCTGCGGCGCCCAGGCCTCCGACTGCATACCGACCCCGTGCAACAGGACCAGAGGTTCGCCATCGGGGGGGCCGGCAAAGCGCAAGCCAAGGCGTCCGAATGGTTCAGACAGCTGCCGGATTGTCGACGTCATGTCCCAAATCCTTCAGATCCTGATAACGATCTCCGATGCGGTGATGCGGGCGCCCTCCTATCGAAGCACCCAAAGCGATCATGATCTCATCCGGGGCCGGAGCGTCGGCGACCTGCAGGTGGATGGTCAGATAGTGGCTGCGCCGCCCACCATCATGCTTGTCCATCAGGGGAATTTGCATGGCCGCATTTGCCGGTCCGCGCGTATTGGTGAAGGCAAGGTAGGATTTTGCGCCCACCGCCTCGCGATAGGCATTTCCGAACCTCAGGGTATGGATCAGGGCCGACCCGTGCTCGACCTCACCATTCACTCCGACAACGGCGGCTTTGCCATAGGCTTCAACCCGGTCACCGCCGCCGGCCGCCTCGAGAACCATCTCGGTCAGCATGTGGCCCAGCCCCGGAGCACAATCGTGTATCTCTGGACGAAGATCTTCGACAAAGCCGCGGCCGGCCCAGGGGTTGGTGATGACGGCGACCGCCGCGATCAAGGTCAAAGGGCGCTCGGCGGCTTTGCCACCTTCGATCAGCGTGTTTTCGACATGCAGCAGTGTTTTACGGATGGTGGCGGGCATCGCAAAGGTCCTGTGATTCCGTTTCCGGCATGATGGTATACCATATGACAGGATGTCAATCATACCTTGCTGAGGCAACGCGCGACCGATAGATTCCCGTCCATGACATCGCCAAGACTGACCAAGATCGATCATCCTCCGGCAACCCTGCGCGACATGGTGCAGGAGCGCATGCGCGAGGCCATCATCGAAGGTGTTTTCCAGCCCGGCGAACGGCTGGTGGAACGTCCGCTATGTGATCAGCTTGGTGTCAGCAGGACAGTCATCCGGGAAACGATCCGCTATCTCGAGGCCGAGGGGCTGGTCGAAATTCTGCCCGGGCACGGGCCGATCGTGGCTTCGATCACACGGGACGAGGCACGGCAGATCTACGATATCCGCCGCATGCTGGAAACCGCGGCCGCCGAGAACTGCGCGCGCAATATCACATCAGACAGGGCCAGCAGCCTGCATGGGGCGCTGGTGCGGCTCAAGCAAGGTTTCGTGGACAAGACACCGGGCTCGATCTTCCGCGCCACTTCCGATTTCTACTCAGAGATTTTTGAGGGGGCAGGGCATCATGTGGCTTGGGATGTAGTCCAGCGCCTGAATGGTCGGATCAGCCGGTTGCGGATGATGACCTTGGCGGCAACAGAACGCGACCGCCCCGGGATCGAACATATGGAGGCCATCTGTTCTGCGATTCAGTCCGGCGACCCCTCCGCCGCGCGCCGAGCCGTCGAACGGCATCTGGACGATGCGGCGTCGGTTGCCGAGACCCTGTTCGATGCAGAAGAGGGCTTGGGCAAAGCCGCACACTGCTAGATCCTGCACCGGTCAGGTTTGGTCGCCCAGATACGTCGTCAGGGCCTGGCGCGCTCCCTGATCCCAGATCACCCTGAGCCACCGGTCAAACGCGTCGCGAAACGCGCCGGATTGTGACAGGTCCTGATAGTACTGGGTCTGCTCAAGCCAGGTGGTCGGGTCGTCGCGGGCCGCGTTGGCCGAGGTGACCAGATCGGACCAGTTGGGATCGTTGGGTTCGATAATACTTCCATCCTCGCGAGTGCCGGCACACATGCGGGCCCACAGCGCCTCGACCAGGGCCAGCCCATTGATCGGCGCGCCGGCAGCCAACGCATCATAGACTGTGGGAAGTACAAAGCCCACATGCCGGGATGATCCGTCAAAAGCAACGCGACGCGTGGTGTCGACGATGGCTGGATTGCGGAACCGCTCCTCGATCAAGGTTACGTAGTCCGCAACCGACTGATTGGGCACCGGCCGCACGAAAGGCGCGATTTCTTCGACCAAAACCTTTCGGAAGAATGCTGAAACCAGCGGATCGGCTATGCAGTCTGCGATCGTATTCAGGCCCAGGATCTCGCCGACATTGGCCAGAACCTGGTGGCCCGCGTTCAGAATGCGCAGCTTCATGACCTCATAGTCATGAACGCGGACGGTAAATGTGGCGCCGACCTTGTCCCAATCCGGGCGACCGGCGCAAAAGGCATCCTCGATCACCCATTGGCGGAAGCTTTCATGGGTGACGGGGGCGGCGTCGTCGATCCCCAGCGCGCGCACCAGCTCCAGCTCGGTCGGGCCGGTGGCGGGCACAATGCAATCGACCATCGAATTGGGAAAGGTGCATTGCGTGTTGATCCAGTCGGCCAGATCCACGTCCGATAGTCGCGCCAGCCCCACCACCGCCTGACGCAGAACCTGCCCGTTGCCGATCAGGTTGTCGCAGCTCAGCCCGGTCAGCGGACCAACGCCTGCATCGCGCCGCCGTCGCAGGCCCGCGACGATGGCACCGAAGGCGGTGCGCGGACGGTCGGGGTTGGCGGCATCGTGGCGGATGTCGGGGTGGTCGGTGTCCAGCCCTTTGGTCACAGGGTGCACGAAATAGCCGCCCTCGGTCACGGTCAGCGAGACGATGCGGATCGCCGGATCGGCCAGTTGCGCGATCAGCGGGCCGTTGTCCTCTTGCGGGGGCAGGTAATCGATCATCGCGCCCGTCACCTCGGCACGACGCTGGCCCTCGGTCAGCTCGACCAGCGTGGTCAGACAGTCCTGCGCCAGCAGCTTGCGCCGCATCTCGGCGTCATAGGCGCGCACGCCGGCGCCGATGATGGCCCAATCCTGCGCCGCGCCCTGTTGCATCAGCCGGTGCAGGTACCAAGCCTGATGCGCGCGATGAAAATTGCCCACCCCGATATGCACGATCCCCGGCGTCAGTGCCGCGCGATCGTATTCGGGCCGCAGCACGCCCTTGGGCAACACGTCCAAATTGGCCTGACACAACCGGACCGGTCGGGTATCCGCGGGGCGCTCCACCATCAGCTCATCCAATTTCCACCATCCACGTTGTATGTCTGGGCCACGATGTAGTCGGCCTCGGACGAGGCCAGAAAGACCGCCATTCCAGTCAGGTCCTCGGCCCGGCCCATCCGGCCGAAGGGCACCGCTTCGCCCACTTCCTTCTTTTTCTGACCCGGCGCCTTGCCCTCGTATTTGGCAAAGAAGGCATCGACGCCGTCCCAGTGCTCGCCATCCACCACGCCGGGGGCGATGGCATTCACGTTGATCCCGTGTTTGATCAGGTTCAGCCCCGCCGATTGGGTCAGGCTGATCACCGCCGCCTTGCTGGCGCAATAGACCGCCACGAGCTGCTCGCCCCGGCGGCCGGCCTGGCTGGCCATGTTGATGATCTTGCCGCCGGTACCCTGCTCGATCATCTGGCGCGCGACTGCCTGCATCGTGAACAGGGTGCCGGCGACGTTGATGTCGAACACGCGCTGGTAATCCGCGCGGATGATTTCCACGATCGGGGCGGCGGTGAAGATCGCGGCGTTGTTGATCAGGATGTCGACCCCGCCCATCCGCGCCGCGGCGTCGGCCACGCCCGCCTCGATGCTGTCCTGCTGCGAGACATCCATTTCGACCGCAATCGCCTGCGGCCCGATCTCGCGCGCGGCCTTGCGCGCCTGCTGCACGTCGATGTCGGCCAGCGCTACCTGCGCGCCCTCGGCGGCATAGGCCTGGGCAAAGGCCAGCCCGATGCCCCGCGCCGCCCCGGTGATCAGGGCCCGTTTTCCAACCAGCCGGTTCATGCGATCCGCAGCCCCGCCGCGTCGAACCGGTGGATCTTGTCCTCCTCCGGCGTCAGATGGATTGTGTCGCCGTGGCGCAGGCCGACCTCGCCGCCGGCGCGCACGGTCATCGGCTCGGCGAAGCCGTCCACATGGACGTGAAAGAACGTGTCCGAACCCAGATGTTCGGACACCCCGACCGTACCTTTCCACAGGCCCTCGCTGGGCGAGGCGGCAATGTGCTCGGGGCGGACGCCGATCGTGTGGGCACCATGTTTATTGGCCTCGGGGCCTTCGATGAAATTCATCTTGGGCGAGCCGATGAAGCCGGCCACGAACTTGTTGCGCGGCGCGCGGTAAAGTTCGAGCGGCGAGCCTACCTGTTCGATCACGCCTGCCTGCAGGACCACGATCTTGTCGGCCATGGTCATGGCCTCGACCTGGTCATGGGTGACGTAGATCATCGTGGTTTCCAGCCGGTTGTGCAGCTCGGAGATCTCCAGCCGCATGCCCACGCGCAGCGCGGCGTCCAGGTTCGACAGCGGCTCGTCGAACAGGAAGGCCGCCGGTTCGCGCACGATGGCGCGGCCGATGGCGACCCGCTGGCGCTGGCCGCCCGACAGCTGGCCGGGGCGGCGGTCCAGATAGTCGGTCAGGTTCAGAACCTCGGCCGCCTGTTCCACACGGCGGTCCTGCTCGGCCTTGTCCAGCCCGGCCATCCGCAGCGGAAACGCGATGTTCTTGCGCACAGTCATGTGCGGATAAAGTGCGTAGGACTGGAACACCATAGCCAGGCCCCGCTTGGCCGGCGGCACGGCGGTGGCGTCCTGATCATCGATCAGGATGCGGCCGCCGCTGACGTCCTCAAGCCCCGCGATCAGGCGCAGCAGGGTGGACTTCCCGCAGCCCGAGGGGCCCACGAACACCACGAACTCGCCGTCGTTGATTTCCAGATCCAGCGGCGGAATGACTTCCACGTCGCCAAAGCTCTTGCTGACTTTCTCAAGTACGATGCGTCCCATGTGTCTTTCCTTACTTCACGGCGCCGAAGGTCAGGCCGCGGACCAGTTGTTTCTGACTGAACCACCCAAGGATCAGGATCGGGGCGATGGCCATGGTCGATGCCGCGCTGAGCTTGGCGAAGAACAGGCCCTCGGGGCTGGAATAGCTGGCGATGAACGCGGTCAGCGGGGCCGCGTCGACGGCGGTCAGGTTCAGGGTCCAGAACGCCTCGTTCCAGGCCAGGATGAAATTCAGCAGCACGGTCGAGGCGATGCCCGGCACCGCCATCGGCGTCAGGATGTAAAGGATTTCCTCTTTCAGCGTGGCGCCGTCCATGCGCGCGGCTTCCAGGATGTCGCCGGGGATTTCACGGAAATAGGTGTACAGCATCCAGACGATGATCGGCAGGTTGATCAGCATCAGAACCACCACCAGCCCGGCGCGGCTGTCCAACAGGCCCAGTTGGATGAACAACAGGTAGATCGGGTACAACACCCCCACCGCCGGCAGCATCTTGGTGGACAGCATCCACAACAGGATATCCTTGGTGCGCGCCGAGGGCACGAAGGCCATGGCCCAGGCGGCGGGCACCGCGACGATCACGCCCAGAAGGGTGGACCCGCCCGCGATGATGATCGAGTTCCACAGATACCGCATGTAGTTCGACCGCTCCTGGACCACGGCATAGTTCTCCAGCGTCCAGTCGAAGTTCAGAAAGATCGGCGGGCTGGCGATGGCCTGGGCCTCGGTCTTGAAGCTGGTCAGGATCGTCCAGAGGATCGGGAAGAAGATCAGCAGGCCGACAGCCCAGGCAAAGGCGGTGTTGATCAGCTTGCGTGGTGTGGTGACGGTGCGGGCCATGTTTTCGTCCTCCTCACGCGTCCAGGTTTTTGCCGACGATGCGCATCAGGAAGATGGCGACGATGTTGGCAAGGATGATGGCATAGACTCCGCCGGCCGAGCCCAGCCCGACATTCTGGCTTTCCAGCACGCGCTGGTAGATCAGATAGGTCAGGGTGCGGGTGCCGAAGGCGCCGCCGGTGGTCACGAAGATCTCGGCGAAGATCGACAGCAGGAAGATCGTCTGGATCAGGATGACGATCGTGATCGCGCGGCTCAGATGCGGCAGAATGATGAAAAAGAAGCGTTTCAGCGGTGGCGCGCCATCCATTTCGGCGGCCTCCAGCTGTTCGCTGTCCAGCGACTGGATCGCGGTCAGCAGGATCAGGGTGGCAAAGGGCAGCCACTGCCAGGACACGATCATCACGATCGACGGCATCGACGCCTCGGACAGCCACGAGATCGGCTCGGCCCCGAAGAACCGCCACAGGTGGGCGAACAGGCCGTTGACCGGGTCCATGAACATGTTCTTCCAAACCAGCGCCGAAACGGTGGGCATCACGAAGAACGGGGCGATCACCAGAATGCGCACGACGCCCTGGCCCCACATCGGCTGATCCAGCAGCAGCGCCAGCAGGATGCCCAGCACCACGGTGATGGCCAGCACACCGCCGACGATCACCAGCGTCGCCTGAACGGCGGGCCAGAAGGAACTCGAGGTCACGAACCGGACGTAGTTGTCGAACCCGACCCAACCCAGGTCACCGCCGCGCAGCGGCAGGTATTTCTTGAAGGAAAAATACAGGGTCATCGTCAGCGGAACCAGCATCCAGCCCAGCAGCAGGACCACGGCGGGCGCCATCATCAGGCGTGCGACGGATCGGGAGTGTTGAGTTGCCATGACGCAAGACCTCTCTGTTCAGGCGGCTTCTTGCCTGCGAGACTAACACGGGTTGTGGAAGGGGGAGAGCGGGGGACAGAAATCTGCCCACCCGCCGGGAGGAGGCCTCAGTACCCTGCGGCTTCCATTTCTTCGGCCGTAAAGGCCTGTGCCTTGGCCAGAGCTTCGTCAACTGACTGCTGTCCGGCATAGACCGCCGAGAATTCCTGGCTCACCTGGGTGGCGATGCCCGCGAATTCGGGGATGGCGACGAACTGGATCCCGGTATACGGCGTCGGCTTGACGCAGCAGTTTTCCGGATCGGCCGCAAGGATCGACTTCAGCGTCATCTGCGCGAAGGGGATGTCCTTGTAGTCGGGGTTCTCGTACAGCGAGGTGCGCGCACCCGGCGGAACGTTGGCCCAGCCCTCGTTCTCGGCGACCAGTTCGATGTATTCCTTCGAAGTGGCCCATTCGATGAACTGCTTGGCGGCGTCCTCTTTCTGGGTGCCGGCCGGAATGGCCAGGGCCCAGGCCCACAGCCAGTTGGCGCGCTTGTCAACGCCTTCCGAGTTCGGCGCCAGAGCAAATCCAACCTGATCGGCGACAGTCGAGTCGTCGGGGTTGGTCACGAAAGATGCGGCAACGGTGGCGTCGATCCACATGCCGCATTTGCCCTGCTGGAACAGCGACAGGTTTTCGTTGAAGCCGTTGGTGGCATACCCGGCGGGGCCGGATTCGTTCATCATGTCTACGAAGAAGGTCAGCGCCTCTTTCCACTCGGGCTGATCGAACTGGGGTTTCCAGTCTTCGTCGAACCAGCGCGCGCCGAACGAGTTCGCAGTCACGGTGATGAAGGCGCCGCCCTCACCCCAACCGGCCTTGCCGCGCAGGCAGATGCCGTTGATGTCGTTGTCGCGGTCCGTCATCGCAGCCGCCGCTTCGCGGATGAACTGCCAGGTCGGCGCCTCGGGCATCTCCAGACCGGCCTTCTCCATAAGGTCGGTGCGGTACATGATCATCGAGCTTTCGCCATAGAACGGCGCCGCATACAGCGTGCCGTCGTGGCTGAGGCCGCCGCGCATGGCGGGTAGGATGTCGTCCACGTCATATTCCGCGGACATTCCGTCCAGCGGCACAAGCCAGCCGTTCGCGCCCCAGATCGGCGTTTCGTACATGCCGATGGTCATGATGTCGAACTGGCCGCCCTTGGTCGAGATGTCGGTGGTCACACGCTGGCGCAATACGTTCTCTTCCAGAGTGACCCATTCCACCTCGTGGCCGGTCGCTTCGGTGAACTTGTCGGTGTATTTCTGCATTCGGATCATGTCGCCGTTGTTTACGGTGGCGATCGTGATCGTCTCTGCAGTTGCGGCGCCGGCGGTCAAAGCCGCTGCGCTTGCCGCCCATAGAACGGATTTCAGGTACATTCTTTCCTCCCTGGTGTCGAATTACCTGGAGGAAAGCATCACGAATTATTTGGCGCGCGTCAACTAAAATTTTACGCGCGTAAAAAAGGTGTCGAAAATCAGGCCGAACTCCGCAGTATCAGACGTGCGGGAAACAGGGTTTCGGTGCGGGCGCTCAGCCGCCCACCGGATTCGACCAGTTCGATCAACGTTTCCACGGTCCGATTCGATACGGCGTTGTAGTCGTGCGCCGCGGTGGTCAGCGACGGGCAGGTGAACTTGGAGAACGGATGGTCGTCATGCGAGGCGACGCGCAGGTCGCAATCCTCGCCCAATCCAACCCGCAGGCCCTTTTCATAGCAGGCTGACAGAAACCCGATGGCCAGCCGGTCATTGCTGCAAAGAATGGTGCGCGAGGGCAGGCTGGGCTGTTCCAACAGCTTGAACGCGCCCTGACGGCCGATTTCCTCGAACCCCCAGCCGCGACCGTCGACCTTGATCACCTGCGGCTCAAAGCCCAGGCTCTCCATTTTTTTGATGTAGGCGATGCGGCGTTTGTTGGCGTTGGGGTTGGCAGGGTGCCGCATTTCAAAGAACGCGGGTGGTTCGCCGCTGCGGCACAGGTAATCGACGGTCTGTTCGATGAAGCTCGCGTTGTCGGAACCGACAAAGGCCGCGCCCATGCCTTCCAGGTTGCTGTCGAACAGGATGGTGGGGATGTCCTTGCAGAATTTCTCGATGAACGACCGGTCGGAATCGCGCCCCAGCGGCGCCAGCAGCACGCCCGCCGGTTTCAGCGCGCGCAGGCTGTCGAGGATCTCGGCCTCCTGCGCGGGGTCGCCATAGGCGCTGTAGAGCGTCGGGCGGAACCCGGCCTCGATGCATTTTTCTTCGATGTTGCGGGCGATCTCGGCAAAGAACGGGTCGGCCAGATAGGGCACCACGATGCCGACATTCTTGGTCAGCTTGCGGTTCTGGTTCATGGCAAAGATGTTGGGGCGATAGTCGAACCGCTCCAGCGCCTGCTCGATCCGTTCGCGGGTCGACCGTCGGACGCTGTCGGGATCGTTGAAATATTTCGATACCGTCGGGCGCGAGATCCCGCTGACCGCCGCAAACTCCTCCATGTTCCGGATTTTTCTGGGTGCCATGCCTTGCCTCTGGCGTGGGGCCAGGCCCGCGCCGCTCTGAATTTGTCGCTGTTTTACCTTTTCTTATCGCGCGACAAATTTCAACGGCAGAGTTCCGGGACGGTCATTCCGGTCAGATCAGCATCTCGAGCCGGGCCTCGGGGAAGCGTTGCAGAACCGGCGCGATCCGGTCGGCGGGCAGCAGGCACAGCGCGGTCGAAAGCCCGTCGGCCAGCGCCGCGTCAGGGGCCGAGACCGAAACCGCCCGATGCCGGACCGGCTGACCCTGCGGGCCCAGAATGTGGCCATGGCGCCCGGCCAGTTGCGTCGCATCAGGGGCCGAGGTTGCCACCGCCCGGTCGCGCAGTTCGATGCGCCGGGTCATGCCCTCGGGGCCGGCCAGGCCGACGCGCCAGTCCGACCCGTCGGCGCGGTTGCCGATGGCGGCAATCTCGCCCATGTCGACCAGCACATCGGTCAGCCCCTGCGCCCGCAACAGCGCCGCGATGCGGTCGGTCACGGCGCCCTGAGCGATCCCGTTCAGCGTCAGCGCCGAGCGGCCCGGATGGGGCAGGCGGATCGCTTCGGCCGAAACCGAAACCCCCTGCCAGCCGACCAGCGCCCGGGCTTGCGCCACTTGGGCATCCGGCGCGCCGGTGGCCAGCGCCATCCACAGCGGCTGAACGGTCGGGTCGAAGGCACCGCCGGTCGCGTCATGCAGGGCGGCGCTTTGGGTCAGCACCTGCAGCAGTTCAGGGGCCGGGGCGGGCAGGGTGCCGTCACGGTTCAGGCGGCTCAACTGCGAATCCGGGCGGTACAGGCTGAAGATGTTCTCCAGACGGTCCAGTTCGGCCTCGAGCGCGGAGATGATCGGCGCGGCCTGCGCGTCGCTTAGCCCGACCAGCTGCAGGCTGGCGGGTGCTCCCAGCGCGGTGCCGCGCCAGCGGGCCACCGGTGCGGCGCGCACCACGGTCGGCAAGGCGGCGCAGGCGGCCGAGATGGTCAAGAAACGGCGTCGGGACAGGCGGGTCATGCGGGTGTCTCCAGGGATTGGGTCAGATCGACGGGGCCAAGCGCCGCATCGTCGGGAATATCGGTCAGGGGCAGGGCGGTGCCGCCATAGGTTTCGATGAACCGCGCCGCGGCGTCCGGCGTGGCAAAGGGCACGATCTCGGGCGCGCCCATGCCGCCGGCCACGCCGGCGCCCACCACGAAGGTGGCCTGATCGGCGGCGATCCAGTTCGATATGCCGGGCTCGTGCCAGCTGGGGGCCGCGCCCATGTCGCTGACATAGACCGCGGTGATCTCGGCATCCCGCTCGGGGCTTTTGAGATAGGCCACCATGTCGCGCACCTGCGCGAAGAACAGCGGCGCGGGATAGCCCTCCAGATGGATCTGCCCCTTGGGCCCGCCGTGTTCGGCCACGTTCATCTGGCAGAAATAGCTGAGCGCGGTTTCGGTCAGATCGACCGGATCCGGTGGGGCGGCGGCCTGTTCTTCCTTGCAGGCCGCCAGCGAGATAAGCGCGATCAGGGCAAGGCGTGTCATGGCTCGACCCTCCGGAACGCCAGCCGGGCCAGGGCAAAGCCCAGCACCGGCCAGATCAGCAGCGAGGCGGGCGCCGCCCAGACGGGCAGGGCCTGCGCCGCGCCGGTCATGCCGGACGCCATGGCCACACCCTCGGTCGCGGCGATGTTCCACAGACGGAAAGCGTCGGCCGGGTTGGCCACCATCACCCAGGGAAAGACGGATTGGGTGAAGACGCCGCCCTTGTCCATGACGACGGCTCCCAACAGCCCAAGATCATAGAGGACGACGAAGACCAGCCAGAGCCCGGCCGACAGACCTGCCGCCGCCGTTGCGCCCCTCGCCAGGGCGGACAGCAGGTATCCCAGCGCCAGAAACACGGCGCCCAGCAGGATCGAGGTGACGATCAGCCGGCCAAGCGCGAACAGACTGTCCGCGCCCGCGCCGCCGAACCACGCGGCGACCGCCCCGGCGGTGCCGAAACCGACCGTCATGGCAAAGGCCAGCGCCGCTAGGTGGGCGGTGAATTTGCCCAGCAGAATTTCTCCGCGCCCCGCCGGATAGGACAGCAGCAGCGACAGGCTGCCCCTGTCCACATCGCCGGCGATGGCGTCAAAGGAAATCATCAGCGCCAAGAGCGGCGCCAGATACACCGACAGCGTGGTCATCGAGGCGACCGACACCGTCAGCATGTCGACCCCCAGCGTGCCGGTGGGCGCGCTGCCGGCAAAGGTCAGGGCCAGCGCGAAGAGAACCATGATCAGCGTCGCCACCAGCAGCCAGCGGTTGCGGCGCAGGATCAGCATCTCGGTGCGGGTGATGGCAAGGAAACGGGTCATTGCAGCGCCTCCTGAGCATAGTGGCGATAGAGGTCTTCCAGCTTGGGCGGGGTCATTTCTACGTCGGCCACGGCATCTCCCATGGCGGCGATGCGGCGCAGGGCCTGCATCTTGTCGGCGGGCGAACACAGCAATTCGACCGAGGCGCCGTTGACCCGGTTGCCGCCCAGTTCGGCGGCCAGCGCGTCGGCATTGGCGCGGGCGCGCAGCTTCAGCCGGATCGGCAACCCGGCCAGCGCCGACAGGTTGGCCAGCGTGTCATCGGCCACCATCCGACCCTTGCGCATGATGGCGATGCGGTCGGTGCGGGCCTCGACCTCGGTCAGGGCATGGCTGGCGATCAGCACCGCGGTGCCCTGCGCGGCCAGCTCGTCGATGATGGCGTACAGGTCCTGGCGCGAGATCGGGTCCAACCCCGAGGTAGGTTCGTCCAGCAGCGCCAGTTTCGGCTGGCCCAGCAACACCTGCGCAAGGCCCAACCGCTGCCGCATCCCCTTGGAATAGGCGCCGATCCGGCGGTCCATCGCGTCGCCCAGCCCGACACGGTCCAGCAGGGCGGGCACGTCGGCGCGGGTGCCTGACAGCTTGGCGAACAGGGTCAGCTGCTCGCGCCCGGTCAGGGCCGGGTGGAACGAGACCGCCTCGGGCAGATAGGCCGTATCGCGACGCGCCTGCGCGCTGCCGGGGGCGGCGGTGCCGATGCGGATCGTGCCGGCCTGGATGGGCGTCAGGCCCAGGATCGACTTGATCAGGGTGGATTTTCCGGCGCCGTTGTGGCCCAGCAGCGCCACGCGCTGTCCGGGCTCGAGCGTCAGGGAGATATCGCTCAGAACGCGGGTCTTGCCGCGATCCTTGCAGACCGTTTCGATGGTCAGGGCCTTATCCGTCATGAGGCACCTTTTTCATGGCTGGGGGTTGAGGGGCTTGCATCAAGGGGTGGCTGTCGATCACGCCGCCCGGCAGCAGCGCCGGAAAGGCCGATTGCGACCAGCGCACCAGCTGCACGGCGGGCGAGCCGAGCAGCAGCTTGGCTGCGGGTTGGGTCCACAGCACATGGTCCATGCTATCGTTGGGGCGATAGGGGGCGTCGGCGATGCCGTCGCCGTTCACGTCATAGGCGGCAAAATCGGACCAGTAGTTGCCGCGGCCGTCTTCTGACCACTCGACCCATTTGGTCGAGACGTATTTCACCTGTGTCCGGTTGCCGACAAAGGCGTTGCCGACGATCCGGTTGCGTTCGCTGCCGGCGGTGAAGTGGATCCCGATGCCGCAGCCTTCGAACCAGTTGTCGGTGAATTCGTTCTTGTTGGAATTGTACAGAAAGGTGCACTTCTCCTTGGCGCCTTTCACCACGTTGCCCGAGATCACGCTGTCATTGGCATAGTTCAACATGACCCCGTGTTCGCGGTCGCCGACCGAGACATTGTTGATCACCTGCACATTCGAGGTAAACATCACCGCATAGCCCAGATCGTTGCCGATCGAGACATTGTCGCTGACGACGGAATCGTCGGCATACATGTAGTGCACGGCAAAGCGCAGGTCGCGGAAACTGTTGCCGGTGAAGGTGTTCTTCTTCGACGAGTTCACGAAGATCCCGTCGCGGCCAAAGCGAATGTCATTGGCTTCGACCACCGCGCCGGGCGCGTTCCAGACATAGACCCCGTTGCCGCGGTCGTTCATCCGGCGGTCCTGCCGGCCCTCGACCCGGTTGCCGCGCACGATGCTGTCATCGGCGCCGTGGATGTCGATGCCGTAGAGATTGCCCAGCAGCACGTTGTTTTCCACCACGGCGGCGCGGGCCGTCTTGGTCAGCTGGATGCCGCTGTCGATCTCACCATGGTCCGATCCCGACCCGATCACGGTCAGGCCGCGCAGAGTGACGCCGGGCCCGGTCACGGTGATGACGCTACCGGTGCCCTGACCGTCGATGGTGGCCTGGCCCTGTCCGTCGATGGTGACGGGCCGGTCCAGAACCAGGCGTTCGGCATAGACGCCGGGGCTCAGGCGGAGGGTGTCTCCATCCGCCGCCTGCGCCAGTGTCTCGGTGATGGCCCCCGCCCGGTTGGGCACGTCCCAGTCCGCCGCCCAAAGCGGCGAGCCGAGCAGAAGCGGGATGAGCAGGGGCCAGCGCATGGGTCAGGCTCCTTGCGGTTCGACCAGCATCCGGCCGCGCATTTCCATGTGCAGCGCGTGGCAGAACCACTGGCAATAGAACCAGTGCACGCCCGGACGGTCGGCGGTGAAGGTGATCGAGGCGGTGGCCTGCGGCGCGACCTCGAAGGCGATGCCGTAGTTGCCCAGGCAGAAGCCGTGGGTCACATCGTCCACGTCATCCAGGTTGGTGACGTAGATCGTGACCTCGTCGCCCTGTTTGACGGTGAACTTCTCGAGGCTGAAGGTCGGGGCCTGCGAGACCATGTAGACCCGCACCTTGTTGCCGTCGCGGATGGGCTCTTCGGCGCCTTCCTCCAGATCGACGCCATCGGCCTCGGCCTGTTTGCGCGCATCTTCCCAGGTCGGGTCGTTGCGGTCCCAGACGTTGACCGGGTTCACGATGTCGCGCCGCACGATGATCGAGTCATGCGGCTCGGCGAAGGTCGGGCCGTCATGAACAACCTTCATCTCGTCGGTCGAGATGTCGATCACCTGCTCGTTCTCGGGCTTGAGCGGACCGGTGTTCAGGAACCGGTCTTTCGAGAACTTGTTCATCGAGATCAGCCACTTGCCGTCCGCGTCTTTGGTTTCACCCATCGAGGTCGAGTTGTGGCCTGGCTGATAGTGCACGTCGACCTTCGAGATGATCGGGTCCACGTCCTCGCCATTGTAGGCGCGGATGGCCTTGTCGATGTTCCATTTGACGATCTGGCTGTCCAGGAACAGCGTGGTGAAGGCGTTGCCCTGACCGTCATAGGCGGTGTGAAGCGGGCCAAGGCCCAGCTGCGGCTCGCCCACGATGCACGAGCGCGGATCGGCGTCGTTTTCGAACAGCGCGTCCAGCTTGGTCACGTCCATGATCGACACGGTCGGCGACAGCTTGCCGTTGATGCAGACGTGTTTGCCGTCGGGCGCGGTGTTGATGCCGTGCGGCGAGTTCGGGATCGGGATGTAGCGGGTGTATTTCTTGTTCGACCCCTTGCGGCCGTCCAGAACCTTGACGCCCTTGATCTCCTGATAGTCGCCCGCGGCGATGCCGGCCTCGATTTCCTTGAGGTTGAAGACAACGACGTGGTCCATCTCGCTCTCGGTCATCTCGGCCAGGTTCATGCCCATTTCCGAGTTGTACGAGGTCGAAAAGGCGTATTTGCCCTGATAGTCGCAATCGGTGTTGTCGAGGTTGCCCGACACCATCACCTGCCAGGCAATCTCCATCGTGTCACCGTCGATGGCGGTGAAGATGTTGACGTATTGCGACGGATCGTCCAGCACGCTGCCGTCGTTGATCAGCGGGGTTTCGTCCTCGCCATTGGCAAAGACATAGCCGGTGCGCGGGAATTTCTGCGGGCGCAGACCGTGGATCGCCTTGGCGTTGGGGATCTCGATGATCTTGTCGCATTTCATCACGTCGCAGCGCACGCGGGCCACGCGGGTGTTGGCCTTGTCGTTCATGAACAGATAGCGGCCGTCATAGGTGCCGTCGGTGAACGACATGTGCGGGTGGTGCAGGTCGCCGTTGTCATAGGTTTTCATGCCGCGCTTGGCCAGGAACTCCTTGGTTTCCGGCAGCAGGCCCTCGGTCAGGATCTTCAGCGACTCGTTAGTCTGGCCCCAACCGGTGGCCGAGCAGCGGTTGAACACCGGTACCCGCATCAGCTCGCGCATGGACGGGAAGCCCATGATGCGCAGCTCGCCGGTCTGGCCCGAGGACCAGAAGCCGTAATATTCGTCCAGCTCGCCGGGGGCCAGTTCGACCTTGGCGGCGGCGCTGGCCTGCTTGGCGGTCATCAGCGTGCCGCCGACGCCCAGCCCTGTTCCGGCCAGCACGGCCCCGGTGGCCGAGGCCCCCAGCAACCCGCGGCGGGTGATGTTCAGTTTGGTGTCATGATCCGACATGATCGTTCCTCCTTTTAGGAAACGGTTTGCGGTTTGGCGTTCGGATGGTTCGCCGGTGGTTGTCCGAGGGGGGTCTTGAGTTTGACCGACCCGGTCTTGGCCCGCCGTTTCAGCTGGCGGATGACGACGGGACATTTGCTCTCGGACTGGTAGAGCACCTGACAATGCAGGCAGGTGACGCACTCGTTCGGGTTGATCTCACCGGTGGGGTGGATGGCCTGAACGGGGCATTCGTTGGCGCAGGTCTGACAGGGGTTGCCGCAATCCTTGTAGCGGCGTAGCCAGTCGAACATGCGGATACGGGCGGGGATCGCCAGCGCCGCGCCCAGCGGGCACAGGTAGCGGCAATAGAACCGTTCGATGAACAGACCGATCATCAGCAGACCCACTGCAAAGACTACGAAGGGCCAGTCGCGCATGAATTTCAGGATGATCGCGGTCTTGAACGGCTCGATTTCGGCGTATTTCTCGGCCAGCGGGATCGACACGATGCTCAGGCCGAACAGCGCCAGGAAGATCATGTACTTGATCGGCCACAGGCGCTCGTTCAGGCCCCAGGGCAGGGTCCATTGCGGGACTTTCAGCGCGCGGGCGATCTTGTTTGTCAGCTCTTGCAGGGCGCCGAAGGGGCACAGCCAGCCGCAATAGGCCCCGCGCCCCCAGAACAGCAGCGCGGCGGCCACGGCGAACCATTGGATGAACACCAGTGGGTCCAGCAGGAAGGCATCCCAGGTGAAACCGCTGCGCAGGCTGCCGGCCAGCGCCATGATGTTCACCACGCTCAGCTGCGCATTGGCGTACCAGCCGATGAAGAACAGCGTCATCGTCAGGAACCCGATGCGGAACCAGTAGAAGACCCGTGCGTTCATCGTGGCGTGGAACTGGAAGAAGAAGGTGATCGTCAGCACCAGCAGCATGGCGCCCAGCACGGCGATCTCGACCTGGCGGTCCTTCCAGATGCGCTGCCACAGGGCCGATTTGGCTGCGGCCTCGCCGGTGGCATCGTCCACGACCTTGGGCGCGGGCGCGACCGGCAACAGGTACTGTTCGGGCAGCTTGTAGCCCAGATCGAAGGTCAGGAAGGTCTTTTCCACCGCGCCGATGGCCCGCTGCACCAGCAGTTGCAGGCGGAATGGCTCGGTCGGGTCGAACTCGGCATCGGCAGGGATCTTGAAGATGTCCAGCTCGGTAAAGCTGGGCGCGTCCTCGGCGGCCACCGTGCCCAGGCGACGGTGCTGACGGTCGAAGAACCGCACCGAATTGTCGCCCTGGATCAGCTGGATCCGGTCGAAGATCCCGCCACGCACATAGCCCGAGCCCTTGAAGCTGTACTTGCCACGGCCCAGCACCAGGATGGCGTGTTCGCCCTCGTCCAGCCAATTGACCAGGTTCTGGTACTCGGCCTCGCCCAGCAGCGACTTGCCGATCGAAGGCACCGAGACCAGCGCCACATGCATGTCGATGAAGGTGTCCTCGGGGTTGCCCTTCTCGGGGCGTTTGATCGCGCGCTGGTCGCCGGTGGCCTCGAAGGCGGCGTTGACCTGACCCACGTCCAGCGTCAGCCGCCGGATCGAGCCGTCGCCCGAGAGCGTGGCCCAGTCATGGGTGTCGGCCTTGGCCACGTCGACTTCGCGCTTGGGTCCGTCCGCCTGAACCTCGGACAGCCCACCCAGACCCATGGCACGGGCCACCTTGATCCCGGCGCGCACGACGCTGTCGTCGATGACCATCACCGTCACCGTCGCACCCGAGATGATGTCCAGATCATGCCCCTCACCGCCGGTCTCGACCTCGCGCTTGAGGTCCAGCCCGGCATAGCCTTCGGTCAGCTCGACCATGCGCGCGTTGGGAATGCCGATCAGAACGATGGGTTCGGAATGTTTGACCAGCTTGACGCCGGTCAGCACCGCATCACCGTCGATGGCGGCGACGACGTGAATGGGCTTGCCGGAATAGCCGGTGGTGCCCACGAAATCGGATGTGAGAAAGGCCCAGGCGACGGTTTCACCGCCCTTCAGCACCGGGGCCACCGGCACGTCGTCACGCACCGGACCGATGGCATCGGCACCGGGCGCCAGTTCGGCGGGTTCGATCTCGGGCAGGAAGCTGGCCAGACTGTCGGCCCGCGCGCCAAGCGCCAGCAGGCAAAACAGAACAAGGGCAACAAGGAAATGGGCAGCGCGGGTCACGACCACGGCGCACCTCCTTCAACTCGGGTTGACGCCATGGACGCGCGCGACGCGCGTTCGGTTCTGATTTCGGGCGCGGCCGGGGGGCCGCGGGTTTCGGGCCACAGCCGTTCGAAGTTGTACAGATCCAACAGATCAGTGAACGCACACCGTGGGATTTGTACAAACCCGGGCTGTTGCACCTGCGGCAGGTCCGGGGCCGGTGCCGCCGCCGTAATCGCGCACAGGGCGCAATCGGCGCATTTCGGGCAGGGCGCGGTCGGGTCGCCGGTGTCGTCTTCCAGGTCCACCTGGACCCAGACCGCTCCTGCCTCCGAGCAGATCTCCATCCAGGTGCCCTGGCCGGGACTCGCCAGCGCTGGCCCAAGCACCTGCAACATCAAAAGAAAGATGCCCGCCAGCCCGGCGGCCACGCGTGTCGCGCGGACCGGGAGGCTGTGGTTTTGGCGGGCGGCGGGCATGGAGACTCCGACTCGAATTTGATGTTGCCCGAGTCGTAAGGGATTGGCAGGCGGCACGACTTGACTTCGATCAGGTGGTCAAAAAAATGGCACTTCGGCCCTGGGCAGTTCGCTCGGGATCAGCCGTCGGCCTCATCCATCAGCCGCCGCACCCAGCGCCCCGCCAGCCAGCTGGCCGGAACCCCAAGGGGCACACACCAGATCAGCGCGGCCACCGGTGTAACTGCGCCGAACCCCAGCGCATGGGCGATCAACCCGGCCAGAAACAGGTTGATGGCGACGGTCAGCGCCGTCGCCGGATACAACAGAATGGCCAGTTTCCAGACCGGCCAGCGCCCGTCAGTGGCTGGTGCCTTCCGAGAAGGTGATCTTGTTCCAGACATTGTATTTCCCCGAAGGTTTGCGCATCGGCAGGCGTTTGATTTCCTCGAGCGTCTGCGCGTCATAGACGATCACCGCGCCGTCATCCTCCCAGATCGACACCAGCGCATGGGCGCCGTCGCGGGTGAATTCCACATGCGCCACGGTCTTGCCGGGCGCGGGCCGCAGGGTTTTGACGATCTCGAGGCTCTGCTTGTCAATCACATGCATCGCATCCTTGTTGGGGCCGAAAAACACGTCGGCCCAGACATAGGGCGAGTTCTCGTGGCTGCGCATGAAAAAGCCCGGGCCTTCGGTCTCGATCCGCCTGATCGTTTCCCAGGTGCCCATGTCGATGACCGAGATGGTGGCTTCGGTCAGGTGCGGCGTGGCCATCACCGTGGTGCCGTTCCGTTCCCAGGTGATGCCCGAGCCCAGATGCGGCATGCCGGGCAGGTCCAGATCCGCCACTTTCTGCCCGATCACAAGGTCGATCACCTGACCGCCCTTGCCATCGCGCGACGCGCCCATGACGTATTCATAGCTCTGGTCGAAAAAGAAATCGTCCAGATAGTCGGGCGTGGTGATCTTGCGCACGGGGAAGGGGTCGGGGTTCTTGAACTGCCCCTCGATCCGGAAATCATGGCCCAGCCCGAATTGCGGCGGGTTGTCGCCATAGAACACTTCCCAGATCTCGGGCACGTCCTTGAGCGCCAGCACGAAGCTTTCGCGCGGCGGGGCCTGGTACACCGCCGAGACCCGGCTGGGCTTGCCCTTCTTGCCCTTGACCTCGACCACCCTGGCCACCGACAGATCCTCGGTCGACAGCAGGGTCAGGCTGTTGGGCAGATAGTTCGCAACGGCCAGCCACTTGCCGTCGCCCGACATGGCGATGTTGCGGCTGTTCAGGCCGGCGCGGATGCGGCCCACCTGTTTCAACGCCCAGATGTCGTATTTCTGCACCCAGCCATCGCGCGACATGATGAATACATAGCGCCCGTCGGGGCTGAACTTGGGGCCGCCATGCACGGCAAAGGGGGTCTCGAACCGGTCCAGAACCTCGAAGGTGTCGCCGTCCAGAACGCTGACATGGTGATCGCCGGTTTCCACCACCAGCGTGATGTTCATCGGGTCGCTGTCCCAAACCGGCGCATCGACCGGTGCGTAATCGGCATCCAGAGTACGGCTGGCCATGATCTGTTCGGCATCCCATTCGGGGTCCACCTCCAGCGGAGATTTCAGCCAGCCCGCCAGTTCCTCGATCTGCAGCGCGTCGAGTTCGTGTGCGAAGGCGGGCATTTGGGTGGCCGGACGCCCCTCGGCGATGACGGCGGCTACGCGGGGGCCGCGCATGCGTTTGAGCGTTTCGGGGATCAGCGCCGGACCGACGCCGCCCAGCCGGGCCTCGCCATGGCAACTGGCGCAATGCTCGGCGTAATCTGATTGAGCATCCGCCCAAGCCGTTCCAGCTAGCAACACCGAGCACAAAGTACCGAATTTGAGTGCCTTAAAAGAACTGATGCGCCGGATCATGGCTTTTCCCCCGGAAAGGCGTGACCTGCAGGCGCTCGCCCGCGCCGTCCACGCCGATTTCGTCATTGGTCAGGTAGCAGGCCGGGTCTTCGGCCCACGGATCGCCGGTCAGTTGCAGGGCCCGGATGCGGGTATTGCCGCCGCAGACATCCTGCAACCGGCAGGTGCCGCACCGCCCCTTCAACGGGCGCGGCCGCGTGCGCAGCAGGGCCAGCATCGGGTCATCGCCGGACCACAGCTCGGAGAACGGAGTGAGCTTGACGTTGCCGACCGTGTAGTCCGACCAGTAGGTATCGGGATGGACGCGGCCCAGATTGTCGATATTGGCCACGCCCAGACCGCTGGAATTGCCGCCCCAATGGGCCAGATGTTCGCGCACATGCGCGACGGTATCGGCGTCGAACCGGGCGGCGGCCCAGTTCAGGAAATACCCGGCATCCGCGTCGTTGTTGCCGGTCACGATGTCCAGCGGGCGTCCGCCCGAGGCGGCCTCCCATGCGCGGTTCAGCAACAGGTCGAGCCCCTGCCGGGTGCGCTGATGTTCCGCGTCCTCGCCCCGGTTCTTGTCGCCGCGCCCGGCATAGACCAGATGCGAGAGATAGAACTTGTCCACCCCCTCGTCGTCGCACAGTTTCAGCAGGTCGGGAAGGTGGTGCTGGGTGCCTTCGGTCAGGCAGAACCGCAGGCCCACCTTGATGCCGCGTTTCTTGCATTCGCGCACGCCGCGCAGGGCGTCATCAAAGGCGCCCTCGACCCCGCGAAACCAGTCATTCGTGGCCCCGATCCCGTCGAGCGAGATGCCGACATAGTTGAAGCCCACGTCGGCGATCATGTCGGCCGTTTCGTCGTGGATCCGCGTGCCGTTGGTCGACAGGGCCAGCATCGGCACCAGCTGGCGCGCGCGCCGGGCGATGTCGAAAAAATCGAACCGGTCCAATGGCTCCCCGCCCGAGAGGATCAGGGCCGGGACGCGAAATTGGCCCAGATCCTCAAGGGTGACCATGGCTTGCTCGTGGCTGAGCTCGCCCGGGAAGGCCACATCCGCAGACACGGTGTAGCAATGGCGGCATTTCAGGTTGCAGCGCCGGGTCAGGTTCCAGATCACCACCGGCTTCACCGGTCCGGGGCGGCGTTTGCGCACCGGCGTCGGGTTGACAAGCTGCTGCATGTATTCGGTCAGGCGGAACATTGGTCTCAGCCTTTCGCTTTCAGGCGCAGCCCGGTTTTCTTCAGGATGCGCGTGGAATAGAGGATGTCGCTGCCCCGGCAGGCCGATCCAAGGATTGCGGCGATCTGGCCGCGTTTCTGTTCGACCTCATCGGGCGAGCTGCCGTGAACCATGGCGAACAGGTTGTAGGGCCAGTCGGGCAGAGCGCGGGGCCGTTCGTAGCAATGGGTGACAAAGGGTAGCGCTCCGATTTGCGCGCCGAGTTCGCCGATCAGGTCGTCCTGCACGTCCCAGACCGTCATGCCGTTCGATGTCATGCCCAGCTTGTAGTGGTCGGGGGCTGCGGCGATCCGCCGGATCACCCCGCGCGCCTTCAACGTGGCCAGCCGATCCAGCAGGGCGGCTTCCTCGATCCCCAGATCGTCGGCGACCTGCGCATAGGGCGCGGGCACCAGGGGCAGCCCGCCTTGGAGAGCCTCGATGATCCGTCTGTCGGTTGCGTCGATCATGCTGCCACCCGGAAGCCGATGAAAAATTCCTGCAGTTTCGGGAACCGGTGAACCGTGAGTCCCGTCTTGCGTTCGATCGCGTCGGCCGTGGCGGTGATCGCCTCGGGCGTTTCGGTCGCCAGAACGAACCACATGTTCAGCCGGTGCGTGCGTTCATAATTATGCGCCACCTCGGGGTGCGCATTGATTTTGGTCAGGACGGTTTCAAACTCGGCCTCGGGCACAGCCATGGCGCACAGGCAGAAATCCCCTCCCATGGCGGCGGCGTCGAAGAACGGGCCGAACCGGGTGATGACCCGGTCGGCCTTCATCCGCGCCAGCCGGTCCAGTAGGTCCTGTTCGGTGATCCCCAGTTCGGCCGCCACGTCGGCATAGGGGCGGGGGGTCAGCGGCAGGTCCTCCTGCAGGCGGTTCAGCAGGCGGCGGTCGGTGTCGTCCAGCGGGGTCATGCGGCGGCCTCTTTCGGTTTGATCAATGCGCCGGTCTGTTTGAAGCACCGGGTCGAGAACAGAACCTTGTGCGCGGCGCCCGCCAGTTCGGGCAGGGCGGCGGCGCCGGCCAGGATACCCCGCGCCTCGGAGCGCGACCGGGCGTGGATCATGGAGTAGAGCCGATAGGGCCATACGCCCTCGACCGGCTGGCGTTCATAGCACAGGGTCACGCCGGGATGCGCGGCCAGTGCGGGGCCCGCGTGGTCGATCCGGTCGGCGGGCAGGTCCCACACGACCATGGCGTTGGCCGACCACCCCAACGCCCGATGCCGCACGATGACCCCAAGGCGTGAGATGACGCCTGCTTTGTGCAACCCCCGGATACGGTCCATCACGTCTTCGGGGGCCCGGTTCAGGGATTGGGCCAGCGCCGCGTAGGGGTCGGCCATCAGCGGCAGCCCCGCGCTGAGCGCCTGCAGGATGTCGCGGTCGCCTTGCCGCAGAACGCTCCGGTCGACCGTACGCGGCCGAGGCACGCGGCGCGAACAATCGGACATGCGAAAACCCAGATCGACGTTGAACGGGCGGACCAGACGCAGATCCAGCACGCGCAGCCCGGTGCGGTCGCTGATCCGGGCCAGTGTGGCATCCACATGCGCCCGGTCGGGGCCGGTGGCCACGAACCACAGGTTCCAGTCATCCTCGCGCTGGTAATTGTGGTTCACGCCCGGTTCGGCGTCGATCAGGGCGGCGATCTGTTCCACCTTCTCCTCGGGCGCGGCGACGGCGGCCAGGGTGCTGGCCGAGGCCACGCCGGGCGCGACCGTCGCGCCGACACGGGTGATGCGCCCGGCGGCGCGCATGCGGTCCAGGCGGTCGATCACTTCGGCCTCATCCAGCCCCAGCGCCGCGGCCAGCACTTGGAACGGCCGGTCGGTGACGGGAAAATCGCGCTGCCAGTCATCCAGCAGCCTTCGGTCGATCGGGTCGGTGATATGGCACATCGCTTACAGCCCCGTTCTGTGCGCACGCGCGGTGAAGAAGATGCCCGAGGGGCTGTCGGCCGGGATTTCCCGCAGCTTTTCAAAGCTGTGGGTGTCATAGACCATGATCTTGTTGGCATCGCGCACGCTGATCCAGACCTCGTGCCCACGCGGGGTGAACTCCATGTGCAGCACCGCCGGGCCGGGTTTGAACTCGTGGATGACCTGTTTGCTGACCGTGTCGATCACTTGGATCGTGTCGTTCATCGGGTGGGCGAAATTCACCCAGACCTGCCGGCCGTCGGGCCGCGCCATGGCAAAGACGGGCTGGCCATAAGTCTGGGTGCGCCCGGTTTCCGTGAGTTTATCGGCATCGACCCAGAGCACCTGGTGATGGCCGACGGCCGGCAATACGAATTCGGCGCCCGTATGCGCCCAGCCTTCCAGATGGGGCATCTTGTAGACGGGCATCTCTTGTTGGCCGCGCCCATAACCGGGCAGCACCCGGATCGGTTCGGGCGTGTCGTCCCACAAATCCAGAGCGGTCAGCCCGTCCTGCCCGAACAGGCCGGTGATGTAGGTGCGGCCATTGGCGGTGATCAGTGCGTCATAAGGATTTTTACCCATGTCGGTGATCTTGGTGATCTGAGGGTCGGTGCCGCGCGCGAAATCGGCGATCCAGGTCTCGCCCGTATCCCACATGGTGAACACGAAACGGCGGCCCGGTGCATCGACCAGGCCGATGGTCTTGCTGCCGGTAGGGATGTCGGCCACCAGATCCAGCGTGTCGGCGTCAAAGACGCGCACCCCGCCGGGTTCATAATTCGACACCGCCACCAGCTTGCCGTCGTCAGAGATCGCCCCGCCGATGGCGTTCCCGGCTTGCACGACGCGCTTGGCGATCTGACGGGTCACGATATCGACCTTGGTCAGCCCTCCGTCGCGCCCGAACACATAGGCAAAGCGTTCGTCGGGCGAATAGACCAGCGAGGCATGGGACAGATCGCCCAGTCCTTCGATCCGGGCCAGTGCGGCGCGGTCGGACTGATCGACCAGCAGGACCGAGCCGGTGCCCCGTTCGATCACCAGCCCCAGGTCTCCGGTGGCGGTGGGGTCGGCATGGGCTGCGGTCATCAGCAGCGAGGCCGCGAGGCCAAGGACAAACTGTTTCATTGGGCCTCCGGTTTCAGCAGATAACGGGCGATCCATTCGGCCTCTTCCTCGCTGATGAGGGGCCGCCACGGCGGCATGGCCGTGTCGGGGATGCCGTCCAGGATTACGCCGGTCAGGATTTCGGGGTCATAGTGCTGCAGGTTTCCCGCCCGCAGATCGGGGCCCAGCCCGCCTTTCAGGGTCAGGCCGTGGCAGGACCCGCAATCCTGATGCACCAGACGTTTCAACGCGTTGGGGTCCAGCGTGTCGGCGGCAAAGGCCGAGGTGGCCACCAGCACGGCGGCGGTCAGCACCGCGCGCCCGGGCCAGTCCTGGCGGGCCGGTTCAATGGGCAGAGTCCTAGCCATGAGCGTGCTCCAGCAATTCGGCAACCGGCCGTTCGGCATAGAGCGATACGACCTTGCCGATGATGAACAGGGTGGGGGCGGCCAGACCGGCCGCGCGCACGTCGGCGGCGACACGGTCCAGACGCGAGACAAGGCGGCGCTCGTCCGGGGTGGTCGCCTTGCCGACGGCCAGGACGGTGGTCGATCCCGGCAGGTTCTCGGTCATCAGGCCCATGGCGATCTGGCCGATATTTGCGACGCCCATGTAGATGACCAAGGTGGTGTCAGGGTCCGCCAGGCGCTTCCAGTCGAGGTCCAACACCTTGTCGGCCTGACGATGGCCGGTGACATATTGCACCGATGTGGCCAACCCGCGATGGGTCAGCGGCACGCCGGTCGAACAGCTCGCCCCCTGCGCCGCGGTTATCCCGGGCGCGTATTCCACGGCAATGCCATGGTCCATCAGAAACGCCGCCTCTTCCGAGCCGCGGCCAAAGATCATCGGATCGCCCCCCTTGAGGCGGGCAACCCTGTGGCCCGCGAGGGCCTGTTCCAGCAGGATCTGGTTGATCCGGTCCTGCGGCACGGTATGGCATTTGGGCGCCTTGCCCACGGGGATCAGCTGCGCACCGGGGGCGTGCATGGCCAGGATCTCCTCCGAGACCAGACGGTCGTAGACCACCACATCCGCCTCGCGCAGCATACGCAAGGCGCGCAGGGTCATCAATTCGGGGTCTCCGGGTCCGGCGCCGATCAGAAAAACCTTACCGCTCATGGTGCAATCTCGCTTGGTCTGAATGTCATCGGGACCCGGGTGTTCCGGTAGGTTCCGAGCGCGGACAGAGCGGCGGATCGGGACGTTGCTGGGATGGCCGGGCGTGTCATGGCCGCAGACTGGCGCATTCGCAAAGAGGCCTCCTTGACATAAGTTAAGGAGCGCGGGATTTGCGCCCGCGCTCCTTTAGTTTGCCTGTATGTCTGCCTGCGTTCAGGGCTCGACGGTGACCATGCCGACCATGTTCTGCGTTTCCCAATGCGGGCCGCACAGATAGTTCTGCGGGCCGGGTTCAAGGAACGTCATCTCGACCGATTCCTCGGGGAAGATGCGGTCGGATTCGGGCCGGCTGCCGTCCTCCAAAAGCACCGAATGGCTGGTGCGCTTGTCCACGTTGACCCAGCGCACCGTGGTGCCGGGCTTGACCGTGATCTGGGCCGGGCAGAAGTGGTACTTGTACATCAGCACCACCTCGGCATCCAGCACGGCGTCGGAAGGATCGCCGAAGAGTTCGACATAGCTTTCCTCGGCCTCGGCGCAGATCTGGTCGGCTTCATCGGCTAGGGCTGGCAGAACCATCGCCAGGGTCAGGACTGCGGTCAGAAGGGGCTTGGTCGTCATGGTCGCGTGTCTCCTCGGCCGTGGAAAAGGGGCCGTATCGCCGGCCCCTTTTCGTTACTGTTTGACCACGTTGATGTCGGCGCTGTCGTCATCCAGCGCGAGGCTGGTGTTCAGCGTGACGTGGTGGAACCGTGCGGCCGAGTGGTCATCGTGGATGGCAAAGCCCACCGTGTAGGTCTTGCCCGGCTCCAGCGGCACGTCGCCCGGTGCGCCCGAGTTCAGCGGCCGCGAGAACACCACCGTCCACATGCCGCCCGACAGGCTGGCCGAGGCCGAGATCTCGCCATCGTTGACCGCGCGCTGTTCCAGCAGATAGCCATTGGTGGCGCTGCCGTCGGCATAGACGCGCATCAGGTCAAGGAATGTGCCGTCCTGCAGGTATTGCGCGATCTGCTCTTCGGCCTGCAGCTTGTCCCAGCCGCCTAGCGGCTTGCCGCGCCGGCCTTTGACTTCGACCTCGGTGCGGCTTTCGCTGATGTACTTGGTGACGGTGTCCTTGGCCGTCAGGCGTGCGGCCACGTCCGGGTTGGCGGCGATGGTTTCGGCATCGGGCGCAAAGGGCATATAGGTGTTGTCGGCGTGGCACGAGGCCCAGCACCCCACCTGTTCGCCCAGCTCGATCCCGGTGCCGGTGATCATCATTGCGACCTTGATCGGGTTGTCCGGGTCCATCTTACCGCCGTCGACGAAGGGCGCGGGATTGTGGCCCGCATCCGCCCATTGCAGCCGGATATACAGGATTTCGTCGTCATGCGCGGCCTGAACCGTAGCGTCGATCACCCCGCGCTTGCCGGGGATGGGGGTCGGTTCGAGATCACCGCCAGCGACGATCTTGTTGCCGATCGCGTCCAGCTCCTTGGCGTGGCAGGTCGAGCACTGGTCGCCACCCTTGGTCAGAGGGCGTGCGCCACCGTGGGTCTTGCCGTTCTGCACCCATTCGAACGAAGCCTGTCCCGGATAGAACAGTTTCAGATCGGTGCTGGCCACGGCGTTCCAGTCGATGTTGCCACCAACGTCGCTGCCGCCCGAGGCCGCGGCGTCGGTTGCTGTGCCATCGGCCTTGGCGCGTTCCTCGGCCAAGGCGGTGTCGACCGCTGCAGCGATCTGCGCTTGCACCGCCTCCTGCTGGGCTTTGCGGGCGGCTTTCTCGGCTTCGGCCTCGGCGGCCTCCTTGGCTTCGATCCGCTCCAGGCTGGCCAGGTATTCCGGCGGGATCGGACGGGCGAAGGCCGGGTTCGGGGCTTCGAGCTCTTCCAGGAAATCTTCGGGTGCGCGGTCACGGATGTTCGAGTGTGCGATACCCTTGTGGCAGTCGATGCAGGTTTGGCCCACCTCCATCGCGTTCAGGTGCTGCTGCCGCGCGCGTGGCTTCTGGAACTCGGGCATCATCGACTCGAAATCGTGGCAGTTGCGGCACTCGCGCGAGTCGGTCTTTTTCATCCGCTGCCATTCGTTCATGGCCAGATGGATGCGCTTGGCCTCGAATTTCTCGGGCGTGCTGATCGAGCCAACCATCTTGCCGTACAGCTCTCTCGAGGCTTTGATCTTGCGGATGATCTTGTGCGTCCAGTCCTTGGGCACGTGGCAGTCCGAACAGACCGCGCCCACGCCCGAGCGGTTCACGTCATGGATCGTTCCCTTGTACTCGGTGTAGATATAGTCGCGCATCTCATGGCACGAGACACAGAATTTCTCGGTGTTGGTGGCTTCCATGGCGGTGTTGAACCCGCCCCAGAAGATGATGCCGGCGACAAAGGCCGCGGCGATGCCGGCCACGGGCATTCCCCACAGGAAATACCGGCGCCAGATCGGTTTTTTCTTTTCCGGTTCGGACTGGGTCATGTCCAGGCTCCGTTTTGGCTGTCATGTCTGGCCTTGGATTTCAGGCCGGTTGGAATGGCGGTTGGGATGCCGGGCAGGGCGCCGCGGACAAACGTGGAAAGGGCGGGCGAGGGGCCCGCCCTTTCCTGTGCTTGCTGCCAACCCGTCAGGTGACGTGGTTCGAGCGGTTGTAGACGTTGAACTTGCCGGTCGGCGCATAGAGCCCGTCGATACGGCCGATCTCTTCCAGCGTCTTGGCGTCGAAGATCACGATTTGACCGTTGGGTTCCTTGGAGTCAGACAGGTTCCACTTGGAGACCCAGACCTCGGTGCCGTCGGCATTGAATTCAAAGTGAACGGCGGCACTGCCTTCGTCTTCGGTGATCTGGATCGTTTTCACGATCTCGCCGGTCTCTTTCGAGATGACTTGCACCGACTGCTGGATTTCCGGCTCGGGGTGTTTGGTCTGGTCAGCCCAGATGTAGTCCGAGTTCGGGTGGGTGCGGACAAACAGGCCGGGGCCGTCCGTCTCTACTTCGTAGCAGACCTTCCAAGCCTGATCCGGGTGGCCTTCGGGGTCGTTGCCCCAAACGGTCACGGTACCCACACCCAGGTGGGTCGTGCCGGCAACCGGTCCACAGTTCGGATCGACCCAGTTTGCGCCCGGTCCGGGGTGCGGCAGGGCGGCGGTGTCGATCATCGCCTCCAGCTTGTGGGTTTCAGTATCGACGACCACCATTTTGTTCGACGCGTTCGCGGCGATCTGGAAATAGCGGCCCGTCGGGTCAAAGAACCCGTCATGCAGGAACTTGGCGCTGTCGATCTTGTCGATGCGCAGGTTGTCGAGGTCCGTGTAATCGACCTGCCACAACTGGCCCAACTCTTTCACGGCGACGATCCAGGTCGGTTCGTTCGGTGTCGTGTAGATCGCGGCCACGCGGCTTTCTTCGACATAGTCGCCGTCCACGTTCACGCCGCGGGTCGAAACGACCTTGAGCGGTTCCATGGTTTTGGCGTCAACGATCGCGAAGTGAGGCGGCCAGTAACCACCACCGATGACGTATTTGCCATCGCCGGAAACTGCGACGTCGCGGGCGTCATAGGCGATCTTGACCTCAGAGACCAACATCTTGTCCGGCGTCTGCCAGAGGTCGATTTTGGTCATCTTGCCGTCGCGACCCATGGTGTACCAGAAGCGGCCGGGATGTTCCGGTTCGGTCAGGCTATGGTGTTCGGACGCTTTCAGAACGTGCACGGCATAGCCGGTGGGGATGTGGGTCAGCACCTCTTTGGTGTCGCCGTCGATTACGGCCACCTTGCCCACGTCACGTTCGATGACGACGAAGAAGTTCTCCCAGTTGCGACCGTGCAGCGGCTCGGTCGGATAGTCTGCCTCTTCGACATAGACCTTGCGGGTCGCCTTCATCTGTTCCAGCGACATTTCCGGCGGCTTGGGCGGGTCCATCATGATGTAGGTCGCCATGTCGCGGATCTGCTCCTCGGTCATGATGTCCGAGAAGTTGTTCATACCGCCTTCGGTGCCCCACGCGATGATCTTTTCAAGGCGCTCCTGGCCCAGTTGCAAGGTGCCGCCTTCGGTCACGGTGCCGTCGGCTGCGGTTTTCTTCCAGTGTGGCTCGAGGTTCTTGCCGGTGGCGCCCTTGCGCAGCACGCCGTGGCAGCCGGCACATTGTTCGAAGTAGAGCTGTTTCGAAGCCTCGAAGGCTTCGTCGCTCAGGGTTGGCTCTTCGGCGAATGTCGGAGCAGCGACGCTGCCCAACAACATGGCCAGACCGACCCTGAAGGCGCGGCCGGTGGTGTAATGGCTGATTCCAAGTGACATGATCACTCTCCGTTTGCTGGTGAGGCAGGCCGGACACTGCGCCGGGACGGGCGTCTTCTCCTTGACGAAAGTCAACGGAGGGGGTGTTCAGACGGAAATGACGCGGAAAAAAGCCATGAAAATAAGTGCTTTTTGGGGTCATGTTTTCGCCGACGCTTGATTTTGGTTAAGGGGCGCGGGTCCGCCGGTTGCTAGTGCTTGGCCATCGAACAGCTTGGCCAAGGAGAGCAGGCATGCCATCGGCAATCACGCGCGTTATGGGTGAGGGGTTCCGGGTCTTTTTTCTGTTTGCAGGTCTTTACGGCGTGTTTGCCGGTCTGGCCTGGGGAGGGTGGCTGGCAACGCTGGCCGGGGTCGAAATGTGGACCGAGGCGCCCTATGCCATGAGCCCGCCGATGTGGCACGCGCACGAGATGATTTTCGGCTATGCCAGTGCCGCACTGGGCGGGTTCTTTCTGACCGCCGTTCCCAACTGGACCGGTGCCCCTGAGGCGCGGCGTTTGTTTATTGCCGCTGCAGCGGCGCTGTGGTTGGCCGGTCGCGTGGCGCTGTGGTTTTCGGGTGTGATCGACCCGGTGATTGTCGCGGTGCTCGATCTCGCCTTCGTGCCGGTTCTTGCGGCCAAGATCGCCACCCAGCTGATCCGGCGACCAAAACCGCAGAACATGATCTTTCTTCTGTTGCTGGCCTACATCTGGGTGTCCAACCTGTTGACCCATCTGGACTGGATCGGTGTGACGGTCGGAACCCTCGATGTCGGTCTGCGTACAGGACTGCTGGCCTTGTGTTCCATGATCTCCATTCTGGGTGGTCGGATCACTCCGGCCTTTACGCGCAACGCAATGAAGCGCGCAGGCGTGCCCGAAGCTGAGTGGCCTGTCAGTCGCGATTGGATGGAAAAAAGCAACATGGTGCTGGCCCTGCTGCTGCCCGCTGTGATGCTGATCTTCGGGGCCGGGCACGCGGTCGCGATTCTGGCGCTGGTCCTCGGAGCGATACAGGGCTTGCGCCTGTCAGGTTGGCGGGGGGCTTGGGCTGTCCGGCAGCCGATTCTGTTTGCGCTGCATCTGGCCTTGGGGATGCTGGGCCTTGGACTGGTTCTGTGGGGAATGGGCTTGTTGGGCCTCGGCAGTGAACTTGGTGCGCTGCATGTGTTGGGCATCGGCTGCGTCGGTGGCATGACGCTGGCGGTCATGAGCCGCGCGGTGCTTGGCCATAGCGGACGGGCGCTGGTCGCCCCCGCGCCGGTGGTCGTCGCCTACGGAGCTATGGCTCTGGCTGCGATTCTGCGCTGGATTGGGTCCGGGTTGGACGCGCAATTCTTGACTGCCATGCTGGTTGCCGACGGGCTGTGGATCAGCGCGATGGCGCTGTATGTGGTGGCGATGTGGCCGGCCTTGGTGGGTCCGCGTGCGGTACCGTCCTGAGCGGCTCAGGCCCGGTCGATCAAAGGTCGCGCGTTTTTGACATGCCGATGGATCATGTGCCGCGCACGCTTGCCGGTTTCGGGAATGGGCCGAGCGGCGATCGGGACATGATCCGGGTCGTCAAGCTCGGGGAAAATCTCGAAGATCTCGTCTCGGGCATCGCGGCCAATGCTTTTGAGTGCTTCGGGCCCGGTGTACAGGCTTTCCGACGGAGCCCCTTCGGCGGTCACGATTTCATGGCGGTCGAACAGAATGTGGTAGTACGTCACGCTGCTGGCGGTTTCATCGGCATGAACGCCGGGAACGCCGACCAGCTTGTGGGCTGGGATCAGCACCTCTTGGGCGTCGAACATGCGCACGGCAATCGACGAGCGAACCAGCATCCGGTGCTGCGGAGAGACCCGCAGGTCGCGCCGCGGTAGACCCGCCCCCAGCGCTCCGGCTGATACACAGATCGGACGCAGGCGTGGGTTGGCCTGCAAATCGATCGACGTCAGGGTGCGCGAGCCGATCCAGCGAATCGGTTGCGGGCCGTGATCGAGCGTCAGCACCAGATCGCCTTCGGCCAGATCTTCTATCGCCTTGGCGCCGGTGGGTGTTTCGATCAGCGTACCGGCGGTAAAACAGGGCACGTCGACAATGGCTGTGGGATCGGTGGTGTCCGGAGCGTTTGAAGGGGTCACATTCGAACGAATGAAGGAATAGGCGGTACCGGGTACCAAAGGTTCGGACGTGATGTATCCGACAAGATTTCCTTCAACCTCGACCCGGAAAACATCGATCGTACCGCCGCCCGGTTTGGTCAGGGCATAGGATTCTTCCAGATAGATAGCGCCGGAATCAAAGGTGGTTGATCCGTCAAGGCTGGTGACGACGCCTGTCTGTGTCAGGTCATCGCCGACTTCGTTGTTGAAACGGTCGCCGTTGAAATCAGTTCCGTTGTCCGGATCTCCGTTCACGAGCGTTCCACCGGCCGCGTCGGTTACGTCAAATACCCGGCGATCGGTGTTCGGATCATAGCCTGAACTCAGAGTGATGGTACCGGAGTTAAACCCGGTAAAACTAAGTGAAATCACCCCTGGCGCGTAGCCGATATAGGAATAGTTCGCCATCTCTTACTCGTTCACTCGCTCAATCAAAGACACCGGAACAGCACATCACGGATCCGGAAACTCCATCTGACTTCGCACCCTGATAACAGCGGTTCAAGGCGATTTCGGGGCATTTCACGCTTATTTTAAGGGAATGTAGCCTATTGGCCGTGTGCCAGGACAGAGTCTTGACTTTCGTTAAGGCGGCAAACCGCCCATCCCGCCATTGTCCCCCCACCAGCAAAGCGGCGCAAAGGAGAGCGCAATGCGAGAAGTCATGACCAAGAGCATGGCCCGCAACATATTCTATGGCGGGTCACTGTTCTTCATTTTAATCTTTCTGGCCCTGTCGGCCCACTCACACCTGTACATCGTCAATTCGCCGAACTCGGCGAAGCTGGATGAGAGCGTGATCCGGGGCAAACACGTCTGGGAAAAACACGCCTGCATCAACTGTCACTCGATCATGGGTGAGGGTGCCTACTTCGCCCCCGAGGTCGCCAACGTGATGACCCGCTGGGGCGTTCTGGACGACCCGGAATCGGCCTTTGAATCTCTCAAGGGCTGGATGGAGGCGCAACCCACCGGCATTCCCGGTCGCCGGCAGATGCCAAGGTTCAACCTCAGCGACGAAGAGATCCGTGATCTGGCCAACTTCCTGATCTGGACGGACAATATCGACGCTCAGGACTGGCCCCCGAATGACGCGGGCTGAGAAGGGAACGGAGCAATGAAATACGAATCCCAAAAAGTGGCCTATGCCTATTTCGCATTCGCAATGGGCCTGTTCGCGATCCAGGTGATCGGCGGTCTTCTGGCCGGCTGGATCTATGTATCCCCCAATTTTCTGAGCGAGCTTCTGCCGTTCAACATCGTGCGGATGCTGCACACCAACGCGCTGATCGTGTGGCTGATCACCGGCTTTTTCGGCGCGGCCTATTTCCTGATCCCCGAAGAGGCCGAGCGCGAGATCCACTCGACCAAGCTGGCCTATATCCAGCTGGCGATCCTGATCTTGGGTACGCTGGGTGTGGTGCTGACCTATGTCTTCAACCTGTTCGAAGGCAACTGGCTGCTGGGCAAAGAGGGGCGCGAGTTCCTTGAACAACCCAAATGGGTCAAGGCCGGCATCGTCGTGGCGGCGCTGATCTTCCTCTACAACGTGTCGTTGACCGTTCTGAAGGGCAAGAAGACCGCCATCACCAACATCCTGCTGCTGGGCCTCTGGGGTCTGGCGCTGCTGTTCCTGTTCGCCTTCTACAACCCGGGCAACCTGAGCCTCGACAAGCAGTACTGGTGGTACGTCGTTCACCTGTGGGTCGAAGGCGTGTGGGAGCTGATCATGGCCTCGATCCTGGCCTACCTGATGCTCAAGCTGACCGGAGTTGACCGCGAGGTGGTCGAGAAATGGCTGTATGTCATCGTCGCCGCCGCGTTGTTCTCGGGCATTTTGGGCACCGGCCACCACTACTACTGGATCGGTACGCCGGGTTACTGGCAGTGGATCGGGTCGATCTTCTCAAGCCTCGAGGTGATCCCGTTCTTTGCGATGATGGCCTTTGCGTTCGTCATGGTCTGGAAGGGCCGTCGGGACCACCCCAACAAGGCCGCGCTGCTGTGGTCGCTGGGCTGTGCCACGCTGGCCTTCTTCGGCGCCGGCGTCTGGGGCTTCCTGCACACGCTGCACGGGGTGAACTACTATACCCACGGTACGCAGATCACGGCGGCGCACGGGCACCTGGCCTTCTACGGCGCCTATGTCTGCCTCAACCTGGCGATCTTCACCTATGCGATGCCGATCCTGAAGAACCGTGATCCGTACAATCAGGTGCTGAACATGGCCTCGTTCTGGCTGATGACCGGCGGCATGGTCTTCATGACCTTCGTGCTGACCTTTGCCGGCACCGTCCAGACGCACATGCAGCGCGTGGTGGGTGACTACTACATGGATGTGCAGGATCAGGTCGCGATCTTCTACTGGATGCGCTTCGGCTCCGGTCTGGTCGTGGTCATCGGTGCGCTGCTGTTCATCTACTCGATCTGGGTTCCGCGCAAAGAGGTCATCGAACCCGGCGTCGTGGAAACCCCGGCGGAGTGATGGATATGGACGGCTCCATGAAACTGGGAACGGGGGCGGCAGACGCCCCCTTCTACCTGCCCCAGGGCGACGAATGCGACGTGTTCGCCGCCGCCTATACCAACAAGCTGCCGGTCCTGCTGAAAGGGCCGACAGGTTGCGGCAAGACCCGCTTCGTGTCCCATATGGCCGCCAGTCTGGGTCGGCCGCTCTATACCGTGGCCTGCCACGACGACCTGGCCGCGGCCGACCTGATCGGGCGCTACCTGCTGAAAGGCGGCGAGACCGTTTGGGTCGACGGCCCCCTGACCCGCGCGGTGCGCGAGGGCGCGATCTGCTACCTTGATGAGGTGGTCGAGGCGCGCAAGGACGTGACCGTGGTGCTGCACCCGCTGACCGACGACCGGCGCATCCTGCCGATCGATCGCACCGGAGAAGAGCTTGAGGCCGCGCCCGGCTTCATGCTGGTGGCCTCCTACAACCCCGGCTATCAGAACATTCTGAAAACCCTCAAACCCTCGACCCGGCAACGGTTCATCTCGCTGGAATTCGACTTCCCCTCGCCTCAGATGGAGGCCGAGGTGGTCGCGCAGGAAAGCGGTCTGCCGCTGGAGCGCTGCAAGCCGCTGGTGCGGCTGGCGGGCAAGCTGCGCGGGCTCAAGGGTCAGGACCTCGAGGAAGGCGTATCCACCCGCCTGGTCGTCTATGCCGCGACTCTGATCGCGCAGGGCATGTCCACCGACCGCGCCATCCTTGCCGCCATGATCGAACCTCTGACTGATGACGAGGATATCAAACGCGGGCTCCTCGATCTTGTCACCGCCGTCTTTGGGTGAGGCCGGCGATGGTCAGGATCGACTTTGAGCCATGGGAACCCGAAGAAACCATCGGGAAACTGTGGCACAGCCTTGCCAGCCGCCTTGATGCACCAGAGGTGCACGAAGGAGCCGCGGTCGACCTGTCGCAGGTCGCGGGGCGGCTGGCCGTTCTTTTCCGGGGGTTGGGCGGCAGTCCGGGCGTCGAACTGCGCCCGGTTTCGCCCGAACTCTCGCGCCACCGGCTGGGCTGGCGGCGCAAGCTGGCCACCGAGGCCGAACTGATCCCACGCGCCAGTTTCGACGGCGAGGTCCTGCGCCTGCCCGACCGGCTGGCGGTGTTTCCCGCACGCGAGGCCAATGGCGCGCTGTATGTCTGGCTGGCGGCGGTGGCCGCCCATGCCGGAACCCGCATCGACGAGGACGATCCTTTGCGCGCCGATCTGCGCGCCCTGCAGGCGGCCCGCGCGATGGTCGCCGCAACGCTCGAGGACGCGCCGGGCCTGTGCCCGCTTTACACCGAACTATGCAAGGGCGTGCTGTATCAGCGCAATCTGCCCGGCCTGCCCCCGGCCGAGGCCGCCGTCGAAGACCTGATCCGCCGGATGCTGGGTGATCCGGCGCCCCTGTCCGCCCGCGCCCAGGCCTATGACGCCCTGGGCGACGACGTGGCCGCCCCGCGCGGGTACCAGCCGTTCCGCCCGGTGCCCCTGTGGCCCGAACTGCGCGCGGTCGCCTTTTCCGAACACACCGAGGTCGAAAGCCGCGACACCGACGGCCCACCCGAGGAATCGGGGGAAAAGACCCACCGCGCCCGCCGCCGCAAATCCGACCAGGCCGAGCGGCAGGACAGTCTGATCCTGCACAAGTTCGAGGCGATCCTCAGCTGGGCCGAATTCCTGAACCTCAACCGCCGGATCGACGATGACGACCCGGACAACGCGAAAAAGGCCGCCGACGATCAGGACGAAATCGGGCTGGGCCAGATATCGAAGGCGCCGCCGACGCGGCTGAAGCTGCATCTCGATCTCGCGCCCGAAGACGTGAACCGCGAGCGCCTTTCGGGGCGTGTGCTGTACCCGGAATGGGATGTGCGCACGGGGCAGTATCTGCCCGATCACGTCAACGTTCTGACTTCGGATGCCGAGATTCGCGTGGATGCCGCCGATTTCGGCAAGGACCCGGCCACCGCCCGCCGCATCCGCGCCGTCAAACGCCAGTTCGAGGCGCTGCGTCCCGGCCGCGTGATGACCCGCGGCCATCTGGACGGCGACCAGCTGGATATCGAGGCCGCCGTGCGCAGCGCCGTGGACCGCCGCGCCAATGGCGAGGGCAACGAGCGCGTCTGGATGCAATCCCGCCCCGAGGCGCGCGACCTGGCGGTGTCGATCCTGCTGGATGTCAGCCGCTCGACCGAAAGCGCGGTCGCGGGGCGTGCGGTGATTGACATCGAACGCGAGGCGCTGGCGGCGCTGGCCTGGGGTCTGAACGCCTGCGGCGACGATTTCGCCATCCACGCCTTCAGTTCACTGAAACGCCAGCGGGTCTATGTGCAGCGCTGCAAAAAGTTCAATGAGCCCATGACCGCCACCGTGGAACAGCGTATCGCGTCGCTGCGGCCGGGCCATTACACGCGGCTGGGGGCGGCGATCCGTCATGTCTCGGCCGATCTGGCGGCGCAGGCGCGCAAGCGCCGGCTGTTGCTGGTGATCACCGATGGCAAGCCCAATGATCTGGACCACTACGAGGGCCGCCACGGCATCGAAGACACCTGCATGGCCGTGCGCGAGGCGCGCCGGGCGGGGCAGTCGGTCTTTGGCGTCACCATCGACAAGACCGGCAAAAGCTGGTTCCCGCGCATGTTCGGGCAGGGCGGGTTCGCGGTGATCCCCGACCCCAACCGCCTGACCATGGCCCTGCCGCAGATCTATCGCCAACTGGTCGGCGCATGAGCGATACGTCCTTGATCGACGAGCTGCCCGGCGAGTTACTGATGTGGGTTCTGATCGTCTCGGAACTGTTGGTGTTCGGGGCCGGACTGGTCGCCTTCATGGGTGTCCGCCTGACCGATCCGGCGGGCTTTGCCGAGGCGCAATCACACCTGTACCGTACCGGGGCCGCGCTCAACACGGGGGTTCTGGTCACCTCGGGCTTTCTGGCTGCGCGGGCCCTGCGCTGGCGGCAGGCGGCGCGCCGCGGCGCCGCGCGGCTGGCCCTGATCGGCGCGGCCCTGCTGGGCGTGGTGTTCCTGATCATCAAGGGCGCGGAATATGCCGGCAAGGCCGCGCAGGGCATCAGCTACGAAACCCACCCGTTTTTCCTGTTCTACTACCTTCTCACCGGGTTTCACGCCGCGCATGTGCTGGCCGGGGTCGCCATTCTGCTGCTGGTCGCCTGGCGCGACGATCCCCGCAATATCGAGGCCGGCGGCCAGTTCTGGCACATGGTCGATCTGGTCTGGATCCTGCTGTTTCCGGTGATTTACCTGTTGGGGTGACGCGATGCCGAGGTTTTTCTTTGCCCGATACACCCATGCGGATCGCCTGACCCGCGCCTGGGCCGGCCTGATCGCGCTCAGCCTGGCCTCGGCCCTGCTGACCCTCATGCCCGTAGGGTCCCGACCGGTCGGGGGCGGTATCCTGCTGTTGGCCCTGTTCAAGGCCCGCATCATCCTGGCGCGGTATCTCGACCTTGAACGCAGCCCGGCCTGGCTGCGCGGCTTCACGCTGGTGCTGAGCACCTTTGCGGCACTCATCTTCGCGCTCTATCTGGTCTGAGGCAAAAAGAACCGCCGCGCACAGGGGCACGGCGGCTTGCCAGTTCAGGGACAGAAATCTATTGCGCGGCCATCGGCATCCGGGCGATCTGGCACCGTTGCCACAGCGCCGAGAGCGCGCCGACCAGATGGTCGATATCGGCATCGGTGTGCACGGGTGAGGGCGTGATGCGCAGCCGCTCGGTTCCTTTGGGCACGGTGGGATAGTTGATCGGCTGGATGTAGATGCCGAACTCTTCCAGCAGCGTGTCCGAGATGAACTTGCACTTGACCGGGTCGCCCACCATCACCGGGATGATGTGGCTGGGGTTGGGCAGATGCGGGATGCCCTCGGCGTCGAGCCGGGCGCGCACCTGGGCCACGCGCGCCTTCTGCAGGTCGCGTTCCGCATTCGACTGCTTCAGATGCCGGATCGAGGCCGCCGCACCGGCGGCGATTGCCGGGGGCAGGGCGGTGGTGAAGATGAAGCCGCTGGCAAAGCTGCGCACGAAGTCGCACAGCGCGGCCGACGCGGCGATATAGCCGCCCACCACGCCGAAGGCCTTGCCCAGCGTGCCCTCGATCACGGTCAGACGGTGCATCAGACCCTCGCGCTCGGCGATGCCGCCGCCGCGGGGACCATAGAGGCCGACCGCATGGACCTCGTCCAGATAGGTCATGGCGCCGAATTCATCGGCCAGGTCGCAGATTTCCTTGATCGGCGCGATGTCGCCGTCCATCGAATAGACCGATTCAAAGGCGATCATCTTGGGCGCCTCGGGGTCGGCGGCGGCCAGCTTGGCGCGCAGGTCGTCCAGATCGTTGTGCTTCCAGATCACCTTCTGCGCCCGCGAATGGCGGATGCCCTCGATCATCGAGGCATGGTTCAGCGCGTCCGAGAACACGATCAGGCCGGGGATCTTTGCCGCCAGCGTCCCCAGCGCCGCCCAGTTCGAGACGTAGCCGGATGTGAACAGCAGCGCCGCCTCTTTCCCGTGCAGGTCGGCCAGTTCGTGTTCCAGCAGGACGTGGTCATGGGTGGTGCCGGAAATGTTGCGGGTGCCGCCCGCACCGGCGCCGCAGCGGTCTAGCGCATCATGCATTGCCGCCAGAACCGAGGGGTGTTGGCCCATGCCCAGATAGTCGTTCGAACACCAGATGCGCACGTCCCGTGCCGCCGCGCCATCGGTCTGGCGGGCATTGGGGAAGGCGCCGCATTTGCGCTGCAGATCGATGAAGACACGATAGTTGCCCTCGGCCTTCAGGTCGCTGAGGCTCTGGCTGAAGAAATGCTCGTAATCCATGTCTCGATCTCCCCGGAAAACTGGCTGTTGGCGTGCAGACTATGGGCGCGCGCGCGCCGGGAACATGACAATAGTCAAGCGAGGCCGGGAAAAGGGTGGTGCGCGGCGCGCGGGTTTGGCATAGGCTGGCGCAGGGATGGATGGGTCGGGTTTTCGGCCGGACAAAAGGGGATGCCTTCGTGGCGCATGAAGCACAAAAAGCCATTGCGCGGCAGTCGTTGCTGCTCAAAAGCCTGCCGGATCAGCATGTCGAAACCCTGCTGAGCCACGCGATCTGGCGCCAGTATGACCGTGGCGAGACGATCTTTGTGCAGGAAGAAAGCGCCCAGGCCGTGCATGTGGTGCTGGCCGGATGGGTCAAGCTGTTCCGCATGTCGCCCACCGGGGCTGAGGCCGTAGTCAGCGTCTTTACCCGCGGCGAAAGCTTTGGCGAAGCGGTAGCGCTGCGCAACGTGCCCTATCCGGTTTCGGCCGAGGCGGTCTCGGCCTGCGAGATCATGCACATTCCCAGCCCGGTGCTGATTTCCTTGATGAAGACCGACCCCGAGATCGGGATCTCGATCCTGGCTTCGACCTTCACCCATCTGCATTCGCTGGTGTCCCAGCTGGAACAGCTCAAGGCCCAGACCGGGGCGCAGCGGGTGGCCGAGTTCCTGCTGAACCTGTGTGATTGCGACGAAGGCGCCTGCGAAGTCGAGCTGCCTTATGACAAGATGCTGATCGCCGGGCGTCTGGGCATGAAGCCCGAAAGCCTGAGCCGTGCGTTTTCACGGCTCAAGGCGGTGGGAGTAAAGATCAACCGCAACCACGCGGAAATCTCGAACATTCCGCAGCTGCGAGACTATGCCGACAGCGACCCGGCCGACAATTGGGGGCGCTGAACGCGCCCGGTCAAACCCGCAACCCGTCCTCTCCGAACGTCAGTGCATTGGCCGGATCATAGTCGATGCCGACCTGTGTCCCCGGGGACACCTGATGCTGACCAAAGGCCCGAACGGTAAAAGGCTTTTCGGTACCGATATCGACCAACACGTTGGTATCTGCGCCAAGGTTTTCCACGTGAACGACTGTGCCTGACAGCGGACCCGTCTGCCCAAGGCGAGCGTATTCAGGGCGAATGCCGATAAGTTGCCGGCCAGATCCACCGATCCGATCGGCGGGCACGAAATTCATCGCCGGAGACCCGATGAACTCGGCCACGAACCGGTTGGCGGGGTTGTTGTAAAGCTCCATCGGGCTGCCGATCTGTTCGACTCGGCCGTCCCGCAACACGACGATCTTGTCCGCCAAAGTCATCGCCTCGGTCTGGTCGTGGGTCACGTAGATCATGCTGGCGTCGATCTGGCGGTGCAGGTTTGCGATTTCGACCCGGGTGTTCAGGCGCAACGCGGCATCCAGGTTCGACAGCGGTTCATCGAACAGGAACAGTTTGGGGTTGCGCACGATCGCGCGGCCGATCGCGACGCGCTGGCGCTGACCGCCGGACAACTCGGCCGGGCGACGTTCAAGATAGGGATCCAGCGACAACATGCGGCTGGCTTCGGTGATGCTGCGCGCGATTTCGTCCTTGGGATGCCCGGCCTGCTTCAAGCCCAGTTCCATGTTCCCCCGAACAGTCAGATGCGGATACAGCGCATAAGACTGGAACACCATTGCGATGCCGCGCTTGGCGGGTGGGACCTCGTTGACGGTCTGGCCATCGATTTCGACCGTTCCCGAGGTCGCCTCTTCAAGCCCCGCAATCACGCGCAGCAGGGTGGACTTGCCGCATCCCGAGGGGCCTACAAAGACCACGAATTCGTTTTCCTCGACGGTCAGGTCGATGTTTTTCAGCACGTTTACCTGTCCGAAGGACTTGCACACATTGGTCAGTTTCAGGGCGGTCACGTCACGTCTCCTTCAGGTCGACCGGCTGGCCGGATCGAATGCTTTGGTCGGCGGCAAGGCAGATCCGCAGGGATTGCACCGCGTCATTCATATGGCGGGTCAGGTCGATGTCCTGCGCGATGGTTTGCAGCATGTAGGCTTGTTCGGCGTCGCACAGTTCCTGGTGGCCGGGTTCGCCATCCATCTCGATCATGGTGTCGCCGCTGGCTTTGTGCACCAGAATGCCGCCTACCTTCGTGTGGCCGTCCACATCGTCGGATGCGCCCTTGTTGCCCTCGGTTATGGAAACCGCGCCATTGGGTGAAACGATATCTTTCACGAAGAACGCCGTTTCGGACATCATAGGACCCCAACCAGCCTCGTACCAACCAACCGAGCCATCTTCGAACACCACCTGGAACTGGCCGTAATTGTACATGTCAGGCGCGATCTCATCCGACAAACGTAGGCCCATGCCGTTGACCCGGACGGGCCGGGCATCGGTAATCTGGCACATGACGTCGACGTAATGCACACCGCAGTCCACGATGGGTGAGGTGGTTTGCATCAGCGCCTTGTGCGTCTCCCATGTCGGGCCGTCGGACTGCTGATTCAGGTTCAGGCGAAAGACATAGGGGCCGCCCAGGTCGCGCGCCTCGGATATCAGCCGCATCCAAGAGGGGTGATGCCGAAGGATGTACCCAACCACCAGCTTGCGGTTGGCTTCAGTGGCCTTCTCGACGACACGGCGTGCGTCCGCGACGGTGGTGGCCAAGGGTTTCTCGACGAACACATGCGCACCGGCGTCCATTGCGGCACAGGCATAATCGGCATGGCTGTCGGAATAGGTGGCAATCACGGCCAGATCAGGGTTGGTGTCCGCAAGCGCCGTATGGAAATCGGTGAAGACCGGATACCCCTGCAAATCCGGGTGATCCACTGTCCCGGATCGGTTCACCAGACCCACGATCTGGGCGTCGGGATGGTGATGATGCGCCAGCGCGTGGCTGAGACCCATGTTGCCCAAACCTGCGATCAGAACCCGGATCATTTGACCGCCCCCGAAGTGATCCCGCGGATCAGTTGCCGCGAGAAGATGACATACAGAACCATGACCGGCAGGATCGCCATGCTGAGCGCGGAAAGCACCGCGTTCCAGTCGGTGACGAACTGCCCGATAAAGACCTGGCTACCGAGGGTCAGGGTCTTGGTCTCTTCGGCCGGGGCCAGGATCAGCGGGAACCACAGGTCGTTCCAGATCGGGATCATGTTGAACACGGCTACGGTCGCCATCGCCGGACGCACCAGCGGCAGAACAAGGCGGAAGAAGATGGTGTATTCGCTCAGCCCGTCGATGCGGCCTGCATTCTTGAGGTCGTCGCTGACTTGCCGCATGAACTCGGACAGGATGAATACGGCCAGCGGCAGGCCCTGTGCGGTATAGACGAGGATCAGCGCCATCAGCGTGTTGACCAGACCGGTCGCCACCATCATGTCGAGGATCGCAACCGTGCCGATGCGGATCGGAATCATGATGCCCAATGCAAGGTACAGGCCCATCAGCGTGTTGCCCTTGAACCGGTATTCGCTGAGCGCGAAAGCCGCCATTGCACCGAACAGCAGGATCAGGAACAGCGACACGACGGTGACAATCATCGAATTCTGGAAATACAGGAAGAAGTCGCCCTGTTTCATCACCGTCTGGTATCCGATCATCGAGAACGAGTCGGCATCCGGCAGCGCCAACGGTTCACGGAAGATCGCCTTTCGCGATTTGAAGCTGTTGATCACGATCACGAAGACCGGAAACAGGGCGATCAGGGTATAGAGGATCAGCGCGCCATGCATGGCGGCGATATTGAAGGGGTTTCTGCGGGCTTTGTTCATGCTCTTCGGGCCCCTCAGAACTGATACCGGCGGATGCGGGTCTGGATCAGGAACAGATAGATGCAGACCCCCGTCAGGATGATGGCGAACATGCCCGTTGCGATGGCCGATCCCATATGCGGGTCACCGAGCTGCAATTGGAAGCCGAAGAAGGTTCGGTACATGAACGTGCCAAGGATGTCGGTCGAGAAGTCCGGCCCCGCCAGCGCACCCTGAGATGCGTAGATCAGGTCGAACGCATTGAAATTGCCGACAAATGTCAGGATCGAGATGATGCCGATCGAGGGCAGGATCAGCGGAAGCTTGATCTTCCAGAAGGCGGACATGCCGGTGATGCCTTCGACTTCGGCAGCCTCGAGGATCTCTTCGGGGATCGACAGCAGGGCGGCATAGATCAACATCATCGGAATACCCACGAACTGCCAGACCGAAATCAGGGCCAGCGTGGTCAGCGCGTATTCCTCCTTGCCCAGCCAAGGCGCGAACAGAGATTTGAGTCCGACCGTGGCCAGCATATCGGGGGCGATGCCCCAGATCGGCGACAGGATCAGCTTCCAGGCGAAGCCAACGATCACGAAGGACAGGATCGTCGGGATGAAGATGGCCGAACGGTAAAACGCCGCAAAGCGCAGGCGTGGGTGGCTGAGGATCGCCGCCAGTGCGATCCCGATCGGATTCTGCACCAGCATGTGAATGAAGAAGAACCAGAAATTGTTGCCCAGTGCGTTCCAGAACGCATCCGACCAAATCGGGTCGCCGAACAGGGTGCGGAAGTTGTCCAGGCCTACGAACACACGGGCCTGATCGACCTCGGTGTAAAGCGCCAGCCGCAGCGTGTTGAACAGCGGAAAGACCATGACGGCCGAGTAGACCAGCACTGCGGGTGCCAGAAACACCACGATGTGCCATTTGATCCGGCGATTGCCCATGTTGTTCCTCGAAAGCTCAGGGTGGCTCTGGCCGTCTGGCCAGAGCCGTTTGCGTTACGAAAGACGGGTTACTGGTGCGGGGCGTACCAGCTGGCCAACCCGTCCTGCAGGCGCTTGCCGGCGTCCTCGGGCGATTCCTCGCCCTTGATCACCTGAGCCGAGGCGTTCCATGTCTCGTTCTCAAGGTTGGGCGTTCCACGCGACAGGATCTGATAGGTGGACCGGATGGTCGAGTTGCACTCGTTCCGCCAGCTGACGAATTCCTGTGCCAATGGGTCCTCCATCGCCACATCGAAGCTGGAGAGAGAAAAGAAGCCGGGCAGCGCGTTTGCATAGATCTGCGCGAATTCCTCGGAACCGACCCAGTTCAGGAAGGTGCGTGCCGCATCGGCGTTGGGCGACGCCGCGTTCAGACCAATGGCGATGTCGGTGTGATCCGAGATATAGCACTCGTCCCCGGCGTTCTGGACCGGCGGCTTGAAGGCGCCCATTTCGAATTCGGCCAGGTTGTTGAAGCCGCTGATCTCCCAGCTGCCGGCCGGATAGATGGCGGCGCGGCCCAGCGTGAACAGGTTCTGGCTGTCGGGATAGGTCTGCGCTTCGAACCCGTCGCCCAGATAGGCGCCCCATTTGGCCAGCTGGCGGTAGGGGGCGACCCACGGCTCGTCCGTCAGTTTCTGAGAACCTTCGATCAAGGCGAGGCGACCTTCTTCGCCCTTCCAGTAGTTCGGCCCGATGTTGTTGTAACCCATGGTGGCCGCTTCCCATTGGTCATTGGTGCCCATGGCCAAGGGGATATAGGTGCCGTCTTCCTTGATCTTGTCCAGAACGGCAAAGAACTCGGCTTCGGTTTCCGGAACCGACAGGCCCAGTTCGTCGAACGCGTCCTTGTTGTAGATGAACCCATGGATCACCGAGGCCATCGGCACGCAGAAGGTGGCCGAGCCGTCGTCGGTCTGCCACGCCGATTTGGCGACGTCCGAGAAATTTGCCATGCCTTCCAGGTCAGAAAGATCGGCCAGTTTGCCTGCCTCGTACAGGCCAAGTGAGGTGTCGAAGGGACGGCAGGTAATCAGGTCTCCGGCCGAACCGGCATCCAGTTTGGCATTCAGGGCGGCGTTGTATTCCGCCGGGGCCGATGGGGTGAACTTGATCTTGATGTCGGGATGCTTGGCCTCAAAGGCCGGGATGATCTTTTCCTGCCACAGGGCCAGGTCGTCGTTGCGCCAGCTTTCGATGGTCAGCGTGGTTTCGGCCATTGCCGCACCGGCCAGGGCCGATGACGCCAGCAGCACGGCGGTCAGTGTGGTTGTTCTCATGATGTATTCTCCCTTTTGGTCTTCTTCTTGGTTCAGATCTGGTCCAACGCAGGGCGCAGATGACCGCCCGATGCCGTCAGCAGTTCACTGGCCTGCGCCCGAGTTGCGGCACCGGCGGCCAAAAGTACGGCAAGCTTCAGGTTGCCTTCGGCGCGATCGAGGGCATCAGCGGCGTGCTGAGGTGTGGCGCCGGTTATGTTCCGGATGATTCCTTCTGCACGCTGACGCAGCTTGGCATTGTCGGCGACCACGTTGACCATCATGCCGTCATGCACATGCCCCAACCTGACACCCATGAGGGTCGAGAGCATGTTGAGCGCCGCCTTCTGCGCGGTTGCGGCGCCCAGTCGGGTCGATCCTGCAATGACTTCGGGCGGGGTGTTCAGGCAAATTGCGCAATCGGCGTGCTCGAACAGGGGTGCGTCGGCGTTGTTGGCGATGCAGATGGTTTTGGCGCCGCGGGACTTTGCAATTCCGGCGAAGGTCAACGGGTAGGGCGTGGTGCCGCTGGCGGATATCGCGATCACCGTGTCTGTGGGGCGGAGGTCGGCAGCGGCGATTTCGGCCGTCCGAGTGTCATCTTCGGTGTGGCCCGGCATCTCTGCCCCGGTTGGTATGCCGCCGGCCATGCAGATGGCGATCGAATCTGGCGACAGGCCGAATGTTCCCGGTATTTCCGCCCCATCGGCCAAGCCTATCAGCCCGGACGACCCGGCGGCGGCATAATAGAGCCGCCCGCCGGCGCGGATGGTTTCTGCCATCAATGCCGCACCTTTCGAGATATCCGGAAGGCAGGCATCCAGCCCGTTCAGCGCGGCTTTCTGCGCATCCAACAGCAGGCGCAAAACTTCGGTGTCCGGGCGCAGGTCCAGCCCCTCGGATTCGTCGCGCAGCATTTCGGTTTGCGGCAGCATTTGCGGCGTCATGTGATTCCCCTTTGGCATCAAAGATAATACCTATATAATACCTTTTGTCTACCATTCGTTTTAGATCACCAAATATCCGCTGAAAAGCACGAAAAATCACAACCTCAGCTCATAAGAGATCTTTTTTTCGGCCCAAAGGTATTGTAAAGGTATCTATATGGATGAGTCCCTCCCATATCTCATTGCAATTGACGGTGGCGGTACGCGCTGCCGGTTTGCCATGGCCGGCCCCACCGGGCGGCATGATCTGATTCTGGGAAGCGCCAATGTCTATTCTGATCGTGCGGCGGCTATCTCAACGCTGAATGCCGGGCTGCGGGCTCTGGCCGAGCGTGCTGCGATGCCCGAAGCGGCTTTGACCGGGATTCCGGTCTACGCTGGGTTGGCAGGCGTGACCGACGCGGACACAGGCGCTGAAATCGCACGGCACCTGCCATCGCGCATTGTGCAGGTCGAGGATGACCGCCGCTCGGCCGTGGTTGGGGCGTTGGGGTCAGTCGATGGATGTTTGATCGGGATCGGCACTGGATCGTTCCTGGCGCGGCAAAGCGATGGCGCAATCCGGTTGCTTGGCGGATACGGGGCGCTCATCGGTGATGATGCGTCCGGGTATTGGCTTGGGCAGCAGCTGCTGCGGCGGGTGTTGCTTGCAGCGGACGGAATAGCCCCCGACAGCGCGCTGACACGATCCGTATGCAGACGTTTTGACGAAGACCCGATGCAGATCGTGCGATTTGCGGGGCAGGCGCGGCCAGCCGAAATCGCAGACTTCGCACCCGAAATCATTGCGGCGGCTCAAAAAGGCGATGTGGTGGCCGTGGCCCTGATGCGCGAGGGCGCCGACTATGTCGCTGCAGGGCTTCAGGCCCTTGGTCGAGATGATGCCGAGCCGGTCTGTGCAGTGGGCGGGGTGGCATCGCATTACATCGCCTATCTTTCCGCCGAGGTGCAGAGCGCGATGATCGAACCGGAGGGCTCCGCCCTTGACGGGGCGCTGCAGCTCGCCGCACAGCTGGCCGAGCGCGCCAGATTGGGGGCAGCATGACCGCCGAAACGATCGAAACCTTCCTCAGGACCGGTGACTGGATGCAGCGGGCCGTTGGGCCGCGGTACGTTCGGTTGCGCAAGCGGATCGAAGAGGGCATCGAGAACGGTCTGTTGGCGGAAAGTGCACCGCTGCCGGCCGAACGCGAGATCGCAAACCTGACGGGCCTTTCCCGCGTCACCGTGCGTCGGGCGATGCAGGATCTGGTAGATCGGGGAATCGTCATTCAGCGCCAGGGCTCGGGCAGTTTCGTGGCCGACGGCACGCCTCGGGTCGAGCAATCTCTGTCACGGCTGACCTCGTTCACCGAGGACATGAATCGACGCGGTCTTGAATCCTCAAGCGAGTGGCTTGAGCGCGGCGTGCACACTCCGTCGCCCGAGGAGGTGATGGCGCTGGCCCTGTCCTCGGGCGAAGCGGTTGCGCGCATCTCGCGCCTGCGTATGGCCAATGATCGGCCCATGGCTATCGAACGGGCCTCGCTGCCGATCGACATTCTGCCGCGCCCGCAGGAGGTCGAAGCCTCATTGTACGAAGTCCTGGAACGGGATGGAAACCGGCCGGTACGGGCGCTGCAGCGGATTTCGGCGATCAATCTGGACATCGCCGACGCGGGTTTGCTTGGGGTCGAACCCGGTGCGGCCGGGCTGCGCATCGTTCGAACATCATACCTGTCCAACCGGCGGGTCGTTGAATTCACTCGGTCGATCTATCGCGGCGACGCCTATGATTTTGTCGCCGAGTTGCGGTTGGCCAACAGCTAGGACACATCATGCAACAGCAGATCACCCGGATGCGCCGGGAAATTGATGAAATCCCCGTGGCCGTAGAGCGGCTTTTTAGCCGGGGTCAGGCAGATATTGAGGCGGTCGCCTCGGTTGCCCGCGAACTGGACCCTACATTTGTCGTGACGGTCGCACGCGGGTCTTCCGATCACGTCTGCACCTATCTCAAATACGCCTCGGAAATCCTGTTGGGTGTGCCGGTGGCCTCGGTCGGGCCGTCGATCGGATCGATCTACGACTCGGTTCTCCGCATGCGCCAGGCGATGTGCCTGTCGGTGTCGCAATCCGGCAAAAGCCCCGACATCGTGGCCATGGCTCGCAATGCCCGACGCGACGGCGCATTGACAGTAGCGTTGACCAACGACGCGGCTTCACCGTTGGCCGAAGTCAGCGATCACGCCATAGATATACAGGCGGGCCCCGAACTGAGTGTTGCGGCCACCAAGACATTCGTCACTTCGGCGGTGGCCGGCTTGTGGCTGTTGGCAGAGTGGGGGCAAGATGCGGCGTTGCTGGCGGCGTTGCGCGACCTGCCCGAGCAGCTGGATCAGGCGGCCCGGATCGATTGGCCCGAAGTGCGTGACGCTATCGGTGCTCACCCGTCCTTGTTCACGCTTGGCCGAGGTCAGGCACTGGCCGTATCGAACGAAGCTGCGCTGAAGTTCAAGGAGACCTGCCAGTTGCACGCTGAAAGCTATTCTTCGGCCGAGGTTCTGCACGGGCCGGTGTCCATCGTCGAGGACGGTTTTCCGGTACTCAGCTTTGCAGCGGCAGATGCGGCGGAGCCTGCGTTGGCGGAGGTGGCCGACGCAATCAGCGCCAAGGGTGCCCGTGTCTTTGCGACCACGGACAGGGTTACTGCCGCGACGCGCATTCCGCATGTCCGCACGGGGCATGCTCTGACCGACCCGCTGAGCCTGATCGTCTCCTTCTACGCGATGGTCGAGGCCTTTGCCGCTTCGCGCGGGATCGACCCGGACGCACCGCGGCATCTGAACAAGGTGACGGAAACCGTATGACCAGCGAACTGCAGGCTCTGGCGGGCGCGGACATTCTGACCCCTGCAGGTATCCTGCAGGATCATGCCCTTCTGTTCGCGGAAGGGCGTATCGAGGGCGTGACGCTTGTCTCGGATATTCCTGGCACAGCGAGGGTGTCGCGGCTGGATGGTGGCCTGCTGGTTCCGGGCTTCGTCGATCTGCAGGTCAATGGCGGCGGCGGGGCAATGCTGAACAACGCCCCCGATCTGGACACGCTCCGCACCATGTCGCGGGCGCATGCTCGTATCGGAGCAACGTCGATCTTGCCAACGCTGATCACGGATACGCCTGAGGTCACGCGCCGGGCCATAGCAGCCACGATTGCAGCCGTGAACGAGGGTGTTCCCGGCATCGTCGGGCTTCATCTGGAAGGTCCGCACCTGTCCCAAGCCCGAAAGGGTGCACATGATGCTTCCCTGATCCGACCGATGGAGCCGGCTGATCTGGATTTGTTGCTGGACACAGCCGCGCAGTTGCCGGTTCTCAAGGTTACGGTGGCGCCGGAAAGCGTGACCGATGATCAGATACACGCCATGACCCAAGCGGGGATCGTCGTCTCGCTGGGCCATACGGATGCGAGTTTTGAAACCTGTCAGAAAGCGGCTCAGGCCGGGGCGCGTTGCGTCACACATTTGTTCAATGCTCAGAGCCAGATGGGTAACCGAGAGCCCGGCGTCGTAGGCGCGGCGCTGGCGCTTGGCGAGCTGTCTGCGGGCCTGATCGCTGATGGAATTCACGTCCACCCGGTTTCAGTGCGCAATGCCATCCGGGCAAATAATGGGCCGGGTAGTGTCTTCCTTGTTAGCGACGCGATGGCGACCGCCGGGTCGGATATCGACAGCTTCCTGCTGAACGGACGGCAGATCTTGCGCGACGGCAACCGGTTGACCCTCGCCGATGGAACGCTCGCCGGTGCGCATCTCGAGCTGTTGGACGCGGTTCGCAACGTGGTTGCATTTGCGCAACTGCCTTTGCAAGCTGCTTTCGACATGGCGACCCGGTTGCCTGCGGACTTGATCGGTAGAACAGATCTTGGCCGTTTGGCGGCCGGTGCCAGCGCCAATGTGCTGCATGTCTCCGACCACGGGCTGCTCCAGGTCTGGCAGGAAGGTCACCCACTCAGCTGACGGTTTGCAGGCCGACTTTTGGTCGTCTGATTTTTTCGACATGTCGGACCCTGGGCCGTTCATGTCGGGAATCTACATTGTGCACATCTTGTATTTTTCTTAGCCTTGGTGTCGGGCGCAAGCTTCACGCGTGCCCGGCAAGAGGATTGAGATGACGCCCGTGTTCAGATTTCAGGGGATCTATACCCCCGTGGTGACGCCCTATGCGGATGATTTCAGCGTCGATTGGGATGCGCTGGCCGAGGTGATCGAATACCTGGTCGAGAATGGCGTGCACGGTCTGATCTCGGGCGGTTCCACGGGCGAAAACTATGCCCAGACGGTCGATGAAAGGCTGGAACTGGCGCGTTTTACCCACCAGCGATTGAACGGTCGTCTGCCTTTGGTGGTCGGGACCGGCGCGATGTTGACGCCGGATTCGATCGCGTTGGCCCAAGGCGCGCGCCAGATCGGGGCCGATGCCATCCTGCTGGCCAGCCCGCCCTATTCGGTGCCGACCGACCGGGAAAACGCCCTTAATGCGCTGGCCATCGACAAGGCGGCCGATCTGCCGGTGATGCTGTACAATTATCCGCACCGCACCGGCACGATGATGGGGGCTGAGTTCCTCGACCGTGTGGGACGCAGCCGCAATTTCTGCGGCATCAAGGAAAGCTCGGGCGACATCAACCGTGTACACATGCTGGCGCGGGACTATCCGCATATCCAGCTGGGCTGCGGCATGGACGATCAGGCGCTGGAATTCTTCGCCTGGGGCGCGCCGTTCTGGGTCTGTGGCGGGTCGAATTTTCTGCCGCGCGAGCATGTGGCGCTGTATGAGACCTGCGTGCTGAAGGGCGATTTCGCCAAGGGCCGCCGGATCATGTCGGCGCTGATGCCGTTGATGCGGGTGCTCGAACAGGGCGGCAAGTTCATCCAGACCATCAAGCATGGGGTCACGATGAACGGCATCCCGGCGGGCGCGGTGCGGCCGCCTCTGAAGGGGCTGAACAAGGATGACACGCGCGCGCTGGAACAGGTGACCCGCGTGCTGAAACGCAAGATCGCAGACATCATGGCGGAGGGCTGAGGCATGGGCTTGCTGACACGGGACGAATACGCATCCATCGCCGCCGGGCTGGACCTGCCCACCGGCGCATTCATCGACGGCGGCTATCGCCCGGCGATATCGGGCGCGGTGTTTCCCACCGTGAACCCGGCCACCGGCGCGGTGCTGACCGAGGTCGCGGCCTGCGCCGCCGCCGATGTGGACCTGGCCGTGGAAAAGGCGCGCGAGTCCTTCGATGACGGCCGCTGGTCGCGCCTGCACCCGTCGGCGCGCAAGGATGTGTTGATCCGGCTGGCCAAGCTGATGACCCGCAATGCCCGCGAACTGGCGGTGATGGAGAGCGTCGACAGCGGCAAGACGATCCATGACTGCGAAACCGTCGATGTGCCCGAGGCGATCCACTGCCTGAAATGGCATGCCGAGGCGATCGACAAGATCTATGACCAGGTCGCGCCCGCCAGCGACGACCACATCGCGATGATCCTGCGAGAACCGATCGGGGTGGTGGGGTTGGTGCTGCCGTGGAACTTCCCCCTGCTGATGCTGGCCTGGAAGATCGGCCCGGCGCTGGCGGCCGGGTGCTCGGTTGTTGTGAAGCCGGCGACGGAAACCCCGCTGACCGCCCTGCGTCTGGCCGAACTGGCGGCCGAGGCCGGGCTGCCGCGCGGGGTTCTGAACGTGGTTCCGGGTGGCGGCGCCGAGGTGGGCGAACCCATCGGGCGGCATATGGATGTCGACATGGTGTCCTTCACCGGCTCGACCGTAACGGGCAAGAAATTCCTGTCCTATGCCGCCGAAAGCAACGCCAAGGAAGTGGTGCTGGAGATGGGCGGCAAGAACCCGGCCATCGTGCTGGAGGATGCCGAGAACCTCGACCGGGTTGCCGCCCATGTGGTGAACGGGGCGTTCTGGAACATGGGCGAGAATTGCTCGGCCACGTCGCGCCTGATCGTGCACCGCGCGGTCAAACCCGAGTTGCTGGAGCGCATCGCCCATCACGCCCGCCAGTGGACTGTGGGCGATCCGCTGGACCCTGCAACCCGGCTGGGCGCGCTGGTCAGCAAAGACCATTTCAACAAGGTCTGCGGCTATCTGGACAAGGCACCGTCAGTTCTTCTGGGCGGCAAGGCCGAGAACGGGTTCGTCGAAGCAACCGTGGTCGAGATTCCGGACAATGACGCGCTGCTGGCGCGCGAGGAAATCTTTGGGCCGGTCCTGTCGGTGATCGAGGTCGCGGGGTTCGATGAGGCCATCGCGATGGCCAATGACACGCCATATGGGCTGTGCGCGTCGCTATTCACCGCCAATGCCAAGCGTGCCCTGCGCGGTGCCCGCGCGATCCGGGCCGGAACCGTGACGGTGAACAGCTTTGGCGAGGGCGACATCTCGACCCCGTTCGGCGGCTACAAGCAGTCGGGCTTTGGCGGGCGGGACAACGGGCTGCACGCGCACGACCAGTACACGCAGCTGAAGACGCTGTGGATCGACCTGTCGGATGATGCCGACGAGGCGGTGGATTGACGCGGTTCACCGCTTGCCGCCTGCCGGTGCAGCGCGGCCCGGCGGCGTGGAATGCCCTGCTGGACCCGCAACCTGCCGCGCGTCAGCTTTCGGACAAAATCACCGCAGATTTCACCATCGTGGGCGCAGGCTTTTCCGGCCTGTCTGCGGCGCGGCGTCTGCGGCAGCTGGTTCCCGATGCGCGGATTGTGGTGCTTGAAGCTGGGCGAGTGGCGGAAGGCGCGGCGGGGCGCAACTCGGGCTTCATGATCGATCTGCCGCATGATCTGGCCTCGGACGACTATGCCGGGGCGGGCGATGACCGGGCGATGATCAGGCTGAACCGGCAGGCTATCGCCTTTGCCCGTGCGGCGGTCGAGGAATACGGCATTGACCCCAATTATTTCGATCCGGCGGGCAAGGTGAACGGCGCGGCCAGCCCGGCGGGACATGCGCACAACCAAAGCTATGCCCGCCATCTGGACAGCCTCGGCGAGCGGTCCGAGATGCTGGACCGGCAACAGATGCAGGAACTCACCGGGTCCGGGCACTATGTCTCGGGGTTGTATACGCCGGGCACGGTCATGCTGCAGCCTGCGGGCTATGTGCGCGGGTTGGCGGCGGGTTTGGCGACCGATGGGGTGCAGATATTTGAAAACAGTGCGGTCACGGGGTTCCAGCGCGACGGGGCAGGCTGGCGCGTGCAGACTGCGCAAGGGCAGGTGTCGACCGGTCGGCTGATCCTGTCGGTGAACGGCCATCTGGAAAGTTTCGGGGTGGAGCGTGGCCGGCTGATGCAGCTGTTTCTGTTCGCGGCGATGACGCGAGAACTGGAGGCCGATGCGCTGGCCCGGGTGGGTGGCCAGCCGCGCTGGGGCGTGACTCCGTCCGATCCGATGGGCACCACCATGCGCCGGATCGACACCGGGCAGGGCGGCAACCGGATCATCACCCGCGCCTGCGCCGTGCTGCGCCCGGGCATGGAGGCGCGGGCAGCGGACCTGCGGCGCGCAGCTGCTGTGATGCGGCGCAAATTCGACCGGCGATTTCCGCAGCTGCGGGGCATCGCGATGGAGTACGAATGGGCCGGTCATCTGTGCCTGAGCCTGAACGGCGTCTCTGTCACCCGCGAGATCGAGACCGGCGTTTATTCCGCCTGCGTCCAGAACGGGTTGGGTACCGCGCGCGGCACCCTGACCGGGATCGCCGCGGCCGAAATGGCCTGTGGCGTGCGGTCCGGGATCAGCGAGCATTTCGGAGCCGAGGACCGTCCCAAACGCCTGCCGCCCCGACCGTTGTCTGAGGTCGGCGCCAACATGGTGCTGCGCTGGAAGGAATGGCGCGCGCGCAACGAATGAAAAAGGCCCGCCTGACAGGCAGGCGGGCAAGTGGAGTGTTTCCTAACAGTGCTGGTTCAACTCGTCGGCGGCGGGGATCTCCCGCTCGCGCCGGGCGATGTAGTCGCGCAATGCCTCGTCGGTGGCCGGGTCCAGGCGGGGCTCTTGATACTCGGCCAGCAGCTTGCGGGCGTGGTTCAGGGCGCGCTCGGTGATCTCGACCTCGCCCTCGGCCACCCATTGTTCGATTGAGTTGTTGTCGAACAGTTCGGGCATGAAGAACGCCTCCTGGAAATTGTCCTGCGTGTGCGGATGGCCCAGGTAATGCCCGCCGGGGCCGATATCGGATACGGCCGCAACGGCCTCGTCGAAATCGTGCCACTTCGGGCCCTCGGCCATGCGGTAGGCCATGGCGCATTGCTCGGCATCGACAACGAACTTGGCGGTCGAACAATGCATCCCGGCCTCGTTCCAGCCCGCCGAATGCCAGATATAGTTGGCCCCGGCATGGATCACTGCCGACAGCGTGGTGGCGGATTCATATCCCGCCTGAGCATCGAATGTCTTGGCCCCGCCCAGCGTGTTCGAGCTGCGCCAGGGCACGCCGTAGTGCCGGGCCATCTGGCCGATCATGAAGTTCATCAGGCTGATCTCGGGCGTGCCCGCCATCGGCGCGCCGGATTTCATGCTGACGGTCGAAAGGTAGTGCCCGTAGATCGCGGGACAGCCGCGCCGGATCACCTGCGTATAGGCCAGCGCGCTCAGCGCCTCGGCGTTCAGCTGCGCGACCGTCGCCGGCACGCTGGCCGGCGTGTTGGCCCCGCCCAGCACGAAGGGCGAGCACAGCACCGGCTGGTTGCGGCGGCAGAAGGCGCGCATCGCCCCCAGCATGGTCTCGTCCCAGACCAGCGGCGAGTTGCCGTTGCAGTTGCCGGTGGTGACCGGGTGATCCTCCATGAACTTCTCGCCGAACAGGATCGCGCACATCTCCATCACGTCTTCGGCGTTTTTGGGCGAGGTGGTCATGCCCATGAAGGTCTTGTCGGAATATTTCATCGACGAATAGGTGATGCGCAGGTGGCGCTGGCTGATCGGGTGGTCGTAGGGCTCGACGATGTGGTGAGCCGAGGAATGCAGCGCGGGCAGCATGTGGCTGAGCTTGTGGAACATCGCCAGGTCGTCCAGTGTCGGATTGCGGCGCACGTCCTCCAGATCGCGCAGAAACGGCGCGCCGGTCATCGGCACGAAGATCGCGTGCGGACCGCCCAGGCGCACATTCTTGCGCGGGTCACGGGCGTGATAGATGAAGTCCGAGGGGATCGTCGCGATCAAGTCGCGGACCAGCCCGCGATCAAGATACACCCGCTCACCGTCAACCTTGGCACCGGCCGCCTTCCAGTCGGCCAGCGCAATCGGGTCGCGGAACTGCACGCCAACGTATTCGAGGATGTCCATCGAGGCTGCGTCGATCCGCTCGACCTGTGACCCGTCCATCACTTCGCACAGCGGGATGTTGCGGGTCAGGCCCGGCAACATGTCAAAGCTGGGCGCGGCGCGCAGGGCGCGGCGGGCGGCGCGGCCTCCGGTGCGGACGCGGGTGGCGGTCTGGGTCATTCTGGGCCTCCTTTGACACCAGTCTGACCAGCAACTGGGGGCGCGACCTGCAGGATTGCGAAATACTGTTGCGGAATGCGACATCTGACCCGTGCATTGCCTGCAACAGCTGCTAAGCTGCGCTCCGCAGGATCAGGAACAATGCACAGAGCAGACCGAGAATGAATTCCGCCACATCTGAAACCGCCCGGCTTGAGGGTGAATACGACTATATCATCATAGGCGCGGGTACCGCGGGCTGCGTGCTGGCCAACCGGCTGACCGAGGACCCCAAGACACGGGTTCTGCTGCTCGAGGCGGGCAAGTCGGACAACTACCACTGGGTCCACATCCCGGTGGGGTATCTGTACTGCATCGGCAATCCGCGCACCGACTGGATGATGAAAACCGCGCCCGAGCCGGGGCTGAACGGGCGGTCGCTGGTCTATCCGCGGGGCAAGGTGCTGGGCGGGTGCAGCTCGGTCAACGGGATGATCTACATGCGCGGGCAGGCGGCCGACTATGACCATTGGCGGCAGCTGGGCAATGCGGGCTGGGGCTGGGACGATGTGCTGCCCTATTTCCTGAAATCCGAAGATCACCACGCCGGCGACAGCGAAATGCACCGGGCCGGCGGCGAGTGGAAGGTTCAGAAACAGCGGCTGAGCTGGGAGATCCTGAAGGCCGTGCAGGACGGCGCGCGCGAGATCGGCATCCAGCCGCGCGCCGATTTCAATGACGGCAACAACGAAGGCTCGGGGTTTTTCGAGGTCAACCAGAAGAACGGCGTGCGTTGGAACACGGCCAAGGGATTTCTGCGCCCGGCGAGGAAACGGCCCAACCTGCGGGTCCTGACCGAGGCCGAGACGCTGGGCCTGATCCTCGAAGGCAAGACCGTGCGTGGCGTGCGCTTTGCCCGTGGCGGCACCGAATACCGGGCCTTGGCCGGGGCCGAGGTTCTGCTGGCGGCGGGGTCGATCAACTCGCCCAAGCTGCTGGAACTGTCGGGGATCGGCGACCCTCAGGTGCTGGCGGCGCAGGGGATCGCGGTTCAGCATGAAAACGCGGGCGTGGGGGCAAACCTGCAGGACCACCTGCAGATCCGAACCGTGTTCAAGGTGCAGAACGCGAAAACTCTGAACACCATGGCCAACAGCCTGTGGGGCAAGGCGCGCATCGCGGCGCAATACGCCCTGACCCGGTCGGGTCCGATGGCGATGGCGCCCAGCCAGTTTGGCATGTTCACCAAATCCGACCCGATGCTGGCCACGCCGGATCTGGAATATCACGTGCAGCCGTTGTCGACCGACCGGCTGGGCGACCCGCTGCATCCGTTCCCCGCGATCACAGTCTCGGTCTGCAATCTGCGGCCCGAAAGCCGGGGGCACTGCCACATCACCACGCCCGATCCGAAGGCCCAGCCCGAGATCAGGTTGAACTACCTCTCGACCGAGCGTGACCGGCAGGTGGCGGTCAAATCCGTGCAGCAGGCCCGGCAGGTGATGGCCGCGCGGGCGCTGGCACCCTACCACCCGCAAGAGGTTCTGCCGGGCCCTGAGATCAACGACCAACAGGGCCTGCTGGATGCGGTGGGCGACATCGCCACCACGATCTTTCACCCGGTCGGCACCTGCCGCATGGGCAGTGACGCCGCCGCGGTGGTCGATCCACGGTTGCGCGTTCGGGGGCTGGAGGGGCTGCGGGTGGTCGATGCCTCGGTCATGCCGAAGATCGTGTCGGGCAATACCGCCTCGCCCGTGATCATGATCGCGGAGATGGCTGCCGACATGATACGCGGACGGGCATGAAAACGGGGCTTGCGCCTTGGCCCGTCGGACATAAATGACCGCCAGCCTCATCAACCGAAAAGCTGAACCGATGCAGGACACATTGATCTTTGAACGCCGGTCGCTGAACGCGGCAAAATGGGCCAGCCTGTTCATGGCGGGCGCCGGGGTTGTGGCCGGGTTGCTGGCAAACTCCGATGCGCTGTTGCTGGACGGGCTGTTTTCGGGGCTCAATTTCGCAACGGCTGTGGTGGCGGGATGGGTCGCCGCCTCGATCCGGCGCGCTCCGGACCAGAACCGCCCCTTTGGATACGAGATCGACGAATCCGTCTTCGTAATGTTCCGCAGCCTGCTGTTGTTCGGGATCATCCTGATGGCAGCCGGTTCGGCGGTGAACCGTCTGCTGGCCTATGCCAAGACGGGCGAAGCCGCGCCGGTGGTTCTGGAATGGATCCTGATCTATGCCGGCTCGATGGCGGCGATCTGTCTGACGCTGTTCGCCTATCACCGCTGGAACTGGCGCCGCACCGGCAAAACCAGCGATCTGCTGCGGGTCGAGTCCCGGGCCGCGATGGTCGACGGGGTGCTGAGCCTTGGGGCCGGGGCGGCGTTTTTCGCGATCAACCTGCTTGAGGGCGGGCCGCTTGCCGGTCTGGTTCCGGTGTCGGATGCGCTGGTGGTGTTGTTGCTGTGCCTGGCGTTGCTGCCGCAGCCCATCAAGGTGTTTCTGGGCGCGCTGCGCGATATCGTGGGTGTGGCGCTGCCGGCCGATGCCCGGGCCGAGATCATTGGGCAGGCCCGCCGGATCTGTGCAGACAGCCCGTTTCAAGTGCTGGACGTGGCAACGGTGCGCAGCGGGCGCGCACTGTTCCATCTTGTCTATCTGAAACCTGTCGAACCGGTGACGATCGAAGCCTTCGAGGCCGTCCGCGACCGGCTGGCCCAGGCCGCAAGCCCGGGCCGGGTTGCGTTGACACTGGCCTCGGACCCGCCCTTTGGTCGGGCCCCGCGCGTTCAGTAGTCGGCAACCAGCAGGAATTCGGGCGCGGTGTCTTCCTCGATCGTGGCAAAGCGCGGGATCGGCTGTTCGAACACGTTGTCGGTGCGGTCGTCATTGACGGTCGAGACCTCGCCGATCAGACAATCGCCCTTTTCCGCCCAGAAGGCGTGCCAGATGCCGGGCATCAGCGTGACGCTTTCGCCCGGTTTCAGGCGCAGAAGTTCGCCCGGCTGGATGGTCACCGGGCAGGCGTCGCTGGGTACGGTGACGGTGGTGTCGCGGTCGATGCTGCCATCGGGTGCCGAGGCGTAGATCTCCATCACCAGATCGCCGCCGCCGCGGTTGATGATGTCCTCGGCCTTGACGATGTGGCGATGCATCGGCGACAGCTGTTTGTCACGCGAAATCAACAACTTCTCGGCATAGAGCATGCCCCGTCCTGCGCTCAGGTCCTTTTCGTCGCCATTGCGCAGGGTGAACAGGAACAGGCCCAGTTCGTCGAACCTGCCCTGGCCGTAATCGGTGATGTCCCAGCCAAGGCTACGGGCGCGGATGCCGGCGGCCTGCGGGCTGCGCATCTGCTCGGGCGTCCAGTCGGCAAAGGGCGGCAGCGCAAAGCCGAACGAATTGATGAAGGCCTGCGCCTCGGCCTTGATGCGGTTGATCTCGGATCGTTTCATATCGGTGCTTTCGATGACTTACAGCTCGTGTGCCCAGGGCGGGTTGGCCCCGGCGCGGGATACGGTGACGGCAGCAACCTTGCCGCCCAGTTCCAGCGCGGCGCGCAGGTCGTCGGGCGAGATCGCACGGAGCGCCTGTTTGGTCAGCAGCCCGGCGCGGTGCAGTTGCGCCAGAACCCCGGCGTTGAACGTGTCGCCCGCGCCCACCGTGTCGACCACCTGAACCGGCGTGACCGGCACTGAAACCGTGCGGCCATCGGCCAAATACCCGGTCGCGCCCTGGCTGCCGCGCGTGACGATCACCACGGCGGGGCCGGCCTGCAGCAGCAGCGGCACCTTTTCTTCCAGCGTTTCAGGGCCGGGGACGATCCAGTCCAGATCTTCGTCCGAGACCTTGACGATGTCGGCCTGCGCGATCATCCGGTTCAGCCGGGTGCGATAGCGGGTCTGGTCCTGGATGAAGCCGGGGCGGATGTTGGGGTCGATCATCACCGCGCGCTCGGCCCCGTGACGGTCCAGCAGGGCGGCATAGGCATCGGCGCAGGGCTCGCAGGCCAGGCTGATGCCGCCGAAATACAGCGCCGAGGTCGCGGTCAGCTGGTCCGGCATGTCCTCGGGGCGCAGCATCCGCCCGGCCGAGTTTTCATCGACGAAGGAATAGGTGGCGTGCCCGTCCTGCAGTTGTACGAAGGCCAACGTGGTCGGACGGTCCGAAAGAACAACTTGCGAGCCATCCACATGACTGTCTTTCAGGGCCTGCGCCAGTTGCTGGCCGAACATGTCGCGCGACAACCCGGTCAGCATTCCGGCAGGCGCACCCAGCCGGCCCAGGGCGATGGCGGTGTTGAACACCGCGCCACCCGAATGCGGCACGAAACCTTGCGCGCCCGAAACCGTCGGTTCCGCGATCATGTCGATCAGGGCCTCGCCACAGCACAGGATCATGTCCCGGCTCCTTCCTTCTGCAAAGATCTGGCGGTGAGTTTACCGCGCGAGCGCATTTTTGCAGAAGTTGTTAGCGCCAACAATGCCAAATTCAGCCTGTTCCGACACATAAACGCCAAAGCCTTGCCGCAGCGCGTCGAACCGGCCGCCGGCGTTGAAGGCCGCCAGGAAGTCGTCGCCGAACAGCCAGCGGTTCTTCTCGGCCACGCCGCCCACAAGGAAGACGCCGCCGGTGGGCATCACGGTGACGGCCATGTCGCCCATCACGGCACCCAGATGGGTGGTGAAGATCTGCGCGGCGCGCATGGCGAGCGGATCGGACCCGTCGCGCGCGGCCTGCAGGATGTCCCTGGCGGGCAGGGCGGGCGTGTCGGGCTGGCCCGCGGCCATGCCCACGGCGCGGTACAGGATCGGCAGGCCCGTGCCGCTGAGGAACATCTCTGCCTCGAGCGTCAGGCTGTCGCCAAAGAAACACTCGGACGCGATCCGGCGGGCGGCTTCGAACACGTCCACCTCGTCGCGGGTGCGGGGCGACAGGCCGACATGGCCGCCCTCGCCCGAGACGGTGTGATAGTGGCCTTCGGAATACAAAAGCGCGCCGACGCCCAGCCCGGTGCCGGGGCCGACCACCAGTCGGGTGCCCTTGGGCGGGGTCGGGTCGCCCTGCAGGGCCTGCACGTCATCGCCGGTGATCTCGGCCACCGACCATGCGGCGGCGGTGAAGTCGTTGATGACAAAGGTATGGTCCGCGCCGGTGGCCGTGGCGATGTCGGCCTCGGACAGATCCAGATTGGCATTGGTCAGACGGATCGTGCCATTGCGCACCGGGCCCGCGCCCGCGGCGACCACGGCGCGCGGCGGCGTTCCGATCTCGGCGCATAGGTCGTGCAGGGCGGCCAGAAACTCGGGCAGGGAGCAGGTCGGCGATTTGCGCAGATCGGTGAGGGTGCCATTGGTGACGACCCCCAGCCGCGTGTTGGTGCCGCCGATATCGGCCACCAGGTTCCAGTGGTCGTGCATCGCGCCCCTGGGCTGCGCCATCGGAACCGAGACCGGATCGCCCTGGGCCAAAGCGGCCTGCATCGCCCGGAACGAGGCCTTGGGGCGGCGTTCCAGCGTGTCGAAATCGACATCGACCAGGCCGAACCGCTTTTCGAATCCCAGCGCCCATTCGTAGTTGTCCAACAACGACCAGATGAAATAGCCCTTGACCCGAACGCCCTGATCCAGCGCGTCCTGCACCGCAGCCAGATGCTGATTCAGATAGTCGATTCGGTCGTCATCCTGCTGCCGCTCGGGGCTGGCCATGCCGTTTTCGGTGACATAGATCGGCAGATCGCCCGTGTAGTCCCGGGCCGTACGGGTCAGAAACCGGGTCAGCGCGCTTGGCTCGATCTCCCACCCCATCTGCGTCTTGGGCAGGGGGCCGGGGATCTCTTGGAGGCTGGGCCAGGGCGTTTCGGCGGGCGCGATCAGCTTGCGGGTATAGTAGTTCAGCCCGCACCAGTCGACCGGCGTGCCGATCGTGTCGAAATCATCCTGCCACCCGTCGGGCAGGTGGGCCTGCAGCCCCTGCAGGACATTCTCGGGGTAGGCCTTGTTGAAAACGCCGCCCAGGAAGAACCGGTTGTAGATGCCGTCGTACAGATCGGCGGCTTCGCGGGCCTCGGGGGTGTCATCGGCAGGTTCGGCCCATTCAAGGTTGAACACCGCGCCCAGGTTCGACATGCCAAGGCCCCGCATCGCCTGAATCGCGCGGCCGTGGGCCAGAAGGACGTGATGCATGGCGCGGGCCGTGGCGCGGATGTCGCGCAGGCCGGGGGCGTGGTGGCCCTCGAAATGGCTCAGCCAACTGACGCACCAGGGCTCGTTGATCGGGGCGACGCTGTACATTCGGTCGCCGATGCGACCCATGATGATCTCGGTGAAATCGGCGAACCAGTCGGCGATGTCGCGGTTGCGCCAGCCGCCCAGATCGGCCAGGGCTGAGGGCAGTTCCCAATGATACAGGGTGGCGCAGGGGCGGATGCCGCGTTCCAGCAGGGCGTCGGCCAACCGGTCATAATAGTCCAGCCCGGCCTGATTCACCGGCCCGCGCCCTTCGGGCAGCACGCGCGCCCAGCTGGTGGAAAAACGATAGCAGTCGAACCCGGCCTCGCGGATCAGGTCGAAATCCTGTTCGTACCGGTGCAGGTGGTCGCAGGCGAGATCGCCGTTTTCGGCGCGCACCACGTTGCCGGGCGTGGCTGCGAAACTGTCCCAATGGGTCGGGCCGGCGCCGCCCTGTGCGTGGCCTTCGATCTGATAGGCAGAGGTTGCGACACCAAAGAGAAAGTCTTTGGGGAAATCAGCGCGGGTGTACTTCATGTTCAGAACCTGTTGGGGGCGGGACCAGTCGAGCCGCCGACTACCAGTTCGGCCTCGAGCAATCTAGTCTTGGCCGGGTCGTGGGGCGCGCGGATGCGCTCGATCAGCATCTCGGCGGCCAGTTCGCCGGCGTGGCGCACCGAAGACCGGGTGGCGGTAAAGATTGGAACGTCCTGCCCGTTCTTCAGATAGGACAGGTCGTCGTCATGTGCGATCACCGACACGTCGCGGCCCATTTTCAGCCCGGCCTCGTCCAGCGCGCGCCGCACCCCGATCGCCGAGATCATCGACGAGGTCAGGATCGCGGTCGGCGGATCGTCCAGCCGCAGCATGTCGCGGGTTTCGTGATGGCCATAGACCTCGGTCATTTCGGCGCTGCGCATCAGGGCCGGGTCGGGCAACAGGCCGGCCTGTTTCAGCGCCTCGAGATACCCGTCGCGGCGCCTTTGGGCAAAATCCATGTCTTCCAGACCGTTGATCAACGCGATCCGCCGGTGGCCCAGGTCGATCAGAAACCGGGTGGCCCGCAGGAACGAGCTTTTGTTGTTCACGTCGATCCAGTCATAGGGCACGCTCACGCCGGTCGACCGGCCATGCACGATGAACGGCACCTGCATGCGGGTCAAAACCTCGATCCGCGGCTCGTTCACCTTCGGGCCCTGCAGCACCACGCCGTCGACCGCACCGCGTTGGAACAGGCTGCGATAGGCGTCTTCGATCGAGGTGTCGTCGGCATTGGTGAACATCATGTCGTAGCCGTGCTCGGCATATTTCTTGACCGCGCCGGCGACGAAATCGCCGAAGATCGGGTTTACCATCTCGTGGCGCGACGAGCTGGGGATCACGTGGCCGATCACCATCGAACGACCCGTCGCCAGCCCCTTGGCGCGCGCGTTCGGCCGATAGCCATGTTTGGCCGCCGCCGCCTGAACCCGCATGCGGGTCTCTTCATTCACCTCTGGGTAACCGTTCAGCGCGCGGCTGACCGTCGTCTGCGACAGACCCAGGATCTGAGAGAGCTGTTTGAGGTTCATAGCGGTTTCAAAACGCTTTCAATGCTTGTGTGCGCCCTGTTGTGTGGGGATTTGCGGCTTGCGTCAAGTTGTTTTGCCATTCTTTGCTATATGTCAAGAAAACATGGACACGGACGGCCCATGTCAAAATCTAGCCATTGACAGGGCCAACATGTTAGCGGATAACGGCCGCATTCAAAGCGCTTTGAAAACTGAGTCTCACACGCGCGGATACAGTTGGGAGGAAAATCAATGAAACACTCGCTTTTGGCAGGTGCGGCCACGTTTGCCCTGATGGCGGGCGCGGCCCGGGCCGAAAAGGTCACCGTGTTCGGCCCGTGGCTTGGCCCGGACCAGGAGAATGTCGAAAAGGTGCTGGACGGCTTTGCCGCGGCCACCGGTCATGAATATGCCTATGTCGGGTCGGACAGCTTCGAGCAGCAGATCCGCATCGACGCCGAGGCCGGGTCGGCCCCGAACATCGCCGTGTTCCCCCAGCCGGGTCTTGCAGCCGATATGGCCAAGGCCGGGTTTCTGACACCGCTTGCTGACGGGACCGCCGACTGGATCCGGGACAACTATGCCGCGGGCCAGTCTTGGGTCGATCTGGGCACCTATGCCGGCCCGGACGGTCAGGACCACCTGTACGGCTTCTTCTACAAGGTCGATGTGAAATCGCTGGTCTGGTACGTGCCCGAGAACTTTGAGGACGCGGGATATGAAGTTCCGACCACGATGGAAGAGCTCAAGGCCCTGACCGACCAGATCGTCGCCGATGGCGGCACGCCCTGGTGCATCGGTCTGGGGTCGGGTGGCGCAACCGGCTGGCCTGCGACCGACTGGGTCGAGGATATGATGCTGCGCACCCAATCCCCCGAGGATTATGACGCGTGGGTTGCCAACGAGCTGAAGTTCAACGATCCCAAGGTCGTGGCCGCGATCGAGGAATTCGGCGCATTCGCCCGCAATGACGACTATGTCGCCGGCGGGGCCGGTGCGGTTGCAACCACGGATTTCCGCGACAGCCCCAAAGGCATGTTCAGCTCGCCGCCGCAGTGCTACATGCACCGTCAGGCCTCGTTCATCCCGGCCTTCTTCCCCGAAGGCACGGTCGTGGGTGAAGATGCCGATTTCTTCTACTTCCCGGCTTATGAAAGCAAGGATCTGGGCAGTCCGGTACTGGGCGCTGGCACCCTGTGGGCGATCACCAATGACAGCCCCGCAGCGCATGACCTGATCGCCTATCTGCAGACCCCCGAGGCGCATGAGACCTGGATGGCGCTCAGCGGCTTTTTGACCCCGCACAAGGGTGTCGATACCTCGGCCTTCTCGGATCCGACCCTGAAGAAGATGAACGACATTCTTCTGGGTGCGACCACCTTCCGTTTTGACGGGTCTGACCTGATGCCGGGCGCGGTTGGCGCAGGCACGTTCTGGACGGGCATGGTCGACTATGCCGGTGGCAAACCCGCGCAAGACGTGGCGGACGAGATCCAGGCGTCTTGGGACGCGATCCAATAAAGCCATGAAACCGGGCAATCCGACCTCAGGGTTGCCCGACCCATTGTCGCCAGGGAGGGTGACATGCATCCCGCATTGCAAGGTCTGCTGACGATCGCCATCGGCGTATCCGGCTGTGTTGGTTACTTCTACTTGTCCAACCAGTTTCTGGACAAGATTCTGTTCCCGCCGCGCGGCCCGAACGCCGGACGCAACATCAATCGGGCGAACATGGTCCGGCCATGGTTGTTTCTTTTGCCCGCTCTGGTCGCGCTGGGGCTGTACCTGGCCTATCCTGTGGTGGAAACGCTGCGCCTGTCCCTGACCGACCGGGTGCCTGGCGGCGGATACGAGTGGGTGGGTCTGGACAACTACGCCCAGATGATGGGAGAGCCCAAATTCTGGGAAGCGATGCGTAACAACATGCTGTGGCTGATTGTGGTCCCGGCGCTGTCGACAGCATTTGGCCTGTTGGTCGCCCAGCTGACCGACCGCATCCGATGGGGCAATGTCGCCAAATCTCTGATCTTCATGCCGATGGCGATCTCGTTCGTGGGCGCATCGGTGATCTGGAAGCTTGTCTATGACACCCGTCCGGTCGAGCAGGACCAGATCGGCATGCTGAATGCCCTGTACATCTTCTTTGGCGGAACCGACCCGCAGACCTGGCTGACGATCCCGTTCTGGAACAATTTCTTCCTGATGATCGTGCTGGTCTGGATTCAGACGGGCTTTGCCATGGTGATCCTGTCGGCGGCCCTGCGCGGCATTCCCGAAGAAACGGTCGAGGCCGCCATTCTGGATGGCGCCAGCCCGTTCCAGATCTTCTTCAAGATCAAGGTGCCGCAGATCAAGACGACGATTCTGGTGGTGTGGACCACGATCACCATCGTCGTGCTGAAGGTGTTCGACATCGTTTTCGCCATGACCAACGGCCAGTGGGAGACACAGGTCTTGGCCAACTACATGTTCGACAAGCTGTTCCGCGCCAATGACTGGGGCGTGGGTTCGGCCTCGGCCATGGTCATCATGCTGCTGGTGACGCCGATCCTTGTCTGGAACGTGCGCAACGCGCGCAAGGAAATGGAATAGGAGGGCGCGTCATGAGTGAGATCGCAGGAACCCGCCCGGCGCTCAGATGGGCCGTACATGCCTCGGTTCTGTTTCTGGTGGTGCTGTGGGTGGTGCCCACGCTGGGCCTGTTCATATCGTCCTTCCGCACGGCGGACCAGATCGCGACCAGCGGCTGGTGGCGGGCGATATTCCCCTCCGAGCAGAACCTGACGCTGCGCAGCGCCGCGCCCGACACCCAGGTGCAGGATAACGGCTTGTATGTGATCGAGGGCAACCTGTTCGACGCCGGAACCAAAGCGCGCATCTCGAAATGGGGCATCAGCTCGCGCGAGATCGATGCGTTTGAGCCGGGCCAGACCGCCGAACTGCGCAAGGGCGGCACGATCACCGTTCAGGCCAATGGCGACTACCGGATGGAGAACACCGAGGAATTCACCGGCAGCCGTGGGTCGCGCGTCTTCGTGACCGCCGAGTTGCCGCCCGAGTTCACGCTGGACAACTACCACAAGGTCCTGCTGGCCGAGGACAGCACTGACAGCATGGCCAAGGCGTTCTTCAACACGTTGACAGTCACGATTCCGGCCACGATCATTCCGATCCTGGTGGCGGCTTTCGCGGCCTATGCGCTGGCCTGGATGGATTTCCCGGGCCGTGCGCTGTTGATCGCCGCGGTGGTCGGTCTGCTGGTGGTTCCCTTGCAGTTGGCGCTGATCCCGCTGCTGAAATTCCACCTGAACATAGGCATCGGCAAAGGGTATCTGGGCGTCTGGCTGGCCCATACCGGCTTTGGCATGCCGCTGGCGATCTATCTTCTGCGCAACTACATGGCCGGGCTGCCCCGCGACCTGATCGAGAATGCGCGGGTCGATGGCGCCACCGAATTTCAAATCTTCACCAAGCTGATCCTGCCGCTGAGCTTTCCGGCGCTGGCCTCGTTCGCCATCTTCCAGTTCCTGTGGACATGGAACGACCTGCTGGTGGCCAAGGTGTTCCTGATCGACGCATCCGGCGAGACTACCGTGATGACCAACAGTATCGTCGAGCTTCTGGGCACCCGTGGCGGCAACTGGGAAATCCTGGCCACGGCCGCATTCGTGTCGATCGCGGTGCCGCTGGTCGTCTTCTTTGCAATGCAGAAATACCTGGTCCGCGGATTGCTGGCCGGTTCAGTCAAATAAGGGCGTGTGATGAACGTGCAGAACAACGTGGACCTCAAGCACTCAACCAAGACGGCGTCCGACTGGTGGCGCGGCGGCGTGATCTATCAGATCTACCCGCGCAGCTTTCAGGACAGCAACGGCGACGGCATCGGAGACCTGCGGGGCATTACCCAGCGGCTGGATTACATCGCTGGTCTGGGGGTTGATGCGATCTGGATCTCGCCCTTCTTCAAGTCGCCGATGAAGGATTTCGGGTACGATGTCAGCGACTATCGCGCCATCGATCCGATGTTCGGCACGATGGAGGATTTCCAGACGTTGCTGGACCGCGCCCATGGTCTGGGTCTGCGGGTGATGATCGACCTAGTTCTGTCGCATACCTCGGACCAGCATCCGTGGTTCGTCGAAAGCCGCAGCAACCGCGAAAACCCCAAGGCCGACTGGTATGTCTGGGCCGACCCCAAGCCTGACGGGACCCCGCCCAACAACTGGCTGTCGATCTTCGGCGGCTCGGCCTGGCAGTGGGATACGCGCCGGCAGCAGTATTACCTGCACAACTTCCTGACCTCGCAGCCGGACCTGAATTTCCACAACCCCGATGTGCAGGACGCGCTGCTGGACGTGGCGCGGTTCTGGCTGGACATGGGCGTTGACGGGTTCCGACTGGACACGATCAACTTCTACTTCCACGACGCGCAACTGCGCGACAACCCGGCGCTGCTGCTGGATCAGCGCAACGCAACCATCGCGCCGATGGTCAACCCCTACAACCATCAGGACCACCTGTATTCCAAGAGCCAGCCCGAAAACATCGCCTTCCTGGAACGGCTGCGCGCCCTGACCGATCAATATGACGGTCGCGCCTGTCTGGGCGAGGTGGGCGACGCACAGCGCGGGCTTGAGATCATGGGCGAATACACCCGTGGCGACAAGCGTATGCACATGTGCTATGCCTTTGAATTTCTGGAAAAACGCCGCCTGACGGCAGAATACACCAAGCATGTGTTCGACCAGCTCCTGTCCAAGGCCGGCGACGCCTGGCCGTGCTGGGCGTTCTCCAACCACGACGTGCAGCGCCACGCCTCGCGCTGGGATCTGGATGAGGCCGGCATCCGGCAGCACGCGGTTCTGATGATGTGCCTGCGCGGCTCGGCCTGCCTGTATCAGGGCGAAGAGCTGGGCTTGCCCGAGGCCGACGTGCCCTTTGAGCACCTGCAGGACCCCTATGGCATCGAGTTCTGGCCTGAATACAAGGGCCGCGACGGCTGCCGCACGCCCATGGTCTGGGCTGCGCAGGACGAACAGTCGGGCTTTACCACCGGTGCGCCCTGGCTGCCCGTCAGCACCGCGCAGGCCGAGCGCGCCGTGGACCGGATGGACGCCGACCCGCAGTCGGTGCTGAACCACTATCGCCGTGCCATCGCTTTGCGCCATGAATATCCGGCGCTGATGGCGGGCACCCAGTCCGACATGCGCGAAACCGGCCCGATCCTCAGCTTCCTGCGTGAGGATGACACCCAGCAGGTGTTCTGTGCCTTCAACCTGGGCGATGGCGCCGCGGAAATCGACCTGCCCGAAGGCAACTGGCGCTGCATCGGTCAGGATCTGGGCGCAGTCGAGGCGCAGGGCCGCGCCACGCTGGCGCCCTCGCAATTCTGCCTGATGGTCCGAGAGAAAGGGTAACCCATGTCCGAGCTCAAGCTGACCGATGTCGCCAAGACCTATGGCAATGTCGATGTCCTGAAGGACATCAACCTCGAGATCGAGCGCGGCGAGTTGATCGTGTTCGTCGGCCCCTCGGGCTGCGGCAAGTCCACACTGCTGCGGATGATCGCGGGGCTGGAACGCATTTCGGGCGGGACGCTGGAGATCGAGGGGCAGGTGATGAACGACGTGCCCCCGGCACAGCGCGGCATTGCCATGGTGTTCCAAAGCTATGCGCTGTATCCGCACATGACCGTGCGCGAGAACATGGCCTTTGCCCTGAAAATCGCCAAGATGCCCACCGATCAGATCGACGCGGCAGTGAACCGCGCGGCGCAAATCCTGCAGCTGGAACCGTTTCTGGACCGGCTGCCCAAGGCCCTGTCGGGCGGTCAGCGTCAGCGGGTGGCCATCGGCCGGGCCATCGTGCGCGACCCCAAGGTCTATCTGTTCGACGAGCCGCTGTCGAACCTGGATGCCGCGCTGCGGGTGGCCACGCGGATCGAGATCGCGCGCCTGAAAGAGGCGATGCCCGACAGCACGATGATCTATGTCACCCACGATCAGGTCGAGGCAATGACCCTGGCCAGCCGGATCGTGGTTCTGGCCAACAAGGGCATCGCGCAGGTCGGCACGCCGCTGGAACTGTACGAGACGCCCGACAATGAATTCGTGGCCCAGTTCATCGGCTCGCCCGCCATGAACCTGCTGCCGGCCACGATCACCGGCACCGGTGCCACCACGACCGTTGCGCTGGACTGTGGCGGCACGGCAGTTTCGGCCATTCCGACCCGGGACGCCGACGCCGGCAAGAAGGTCAATGTGGGCGTCCGGCCCGAGGACCTGGTGGTGGCCGATGGTAACCCCATCCTGACCGGGACCGTGGACTTTACCGAAGCGTTGGGCGAGGTGACGTTGCTCTATTTCGCGAAAGCCCCCGGCGCCGAGTCGGTGATCGGCAAACTGCCGGGCATCCATCGTGGCTTGCGTGGCCAGACGGTTTCGGTGACTGCCGCGCCGGAGAAGATCCACCTGTTCCATGACGGCCGGTCAATGCGCAAATAGCTCGGACCTCGTCGTGATTCTGGTCTGAATTTGTCGCAAATCGATTTTTGCGGCTGAAATGATGCGCATCTATTTGGCGGATGCGCAAAAAATTCGCGTGATCTCCCTGTGTGACATGAGGCCAGTTCCGATGCGCCGTTAGGTATCGTCGGCCCTTTTGATATATGATCCTCGCGCGAATTCCCGCAGAGTCGCGCCCTGTTTGGGCGGGCTCCGGGCTTGGGCTTCCAAGGGAACTGGACCTAAGAATTTCGCAAACTGTCACTTTTTGGACTGACGGGGCGACCGCAAAACTCTAACGTGACGCACGGATAAAAAACAAAACTCAGTCCAAACACGGGAGAAACACGAATGACCAAATCGTCAAACTTCAGCCGTCGTACGGTGTTGAAAGGGGCCGGCGCCGCAGCGCTGGCGGCACCTCTGTACAGCAAAAGCGCCCTGGCATCTTCGGGCGAAGTCAACATCCTGATGTGGTCGGATTACCTGCCGCCCAGCTTCATCGAAGAGTTCGAGACCCTGACCGGGATCAAGGTGAACTACACCGGTATCGGCTCGAACGAAGAGATCATCAACAAGATGAAGGCCACCAAGGGCCAGGGCTTTGACATCGTTTCGCCGACCAACAACCGGTCGCTGCAGTGGGAGCCGCTGGAGCTTCTGCAGCCGTTCGACATGAACAGGGTGCCGATCGACAAGGTCAACCCGGCGATGGCCAAGATCGGCACCGATGCCTGGAACTTCGGTGACAGCGGCGCGCATTGGCTGCCGCATATCTGGGGTACCGAAGGCATAGCCTATCGCACCGACCTGTGGCTGCCCGAAGGCGACGCTCCGTCCTATGGTGATGTCTGGTCGGAAGAAAACGCCGGCAAGACCATGGGTCGAGCGCATTCGATGATGCTGGGCGCGGGTCTGTACATGGAGCGCATCGGCGAGATGGAGCCCGGTTCGGTCTGGGCCGCATATGGCGACGAAGACACCATGCGTAAGGTCTGGGGTCAAATCACCGACTGGTGCATCGCCCGCAAGGACCGGATCAAACTGATCTGGAACGACGCCGACACCCAGAAGAACGGCCTGCTGAACGAAGGGGTTGTCGTCGGACAGACTTGGGATGGCCCGCCGCTGGCACTGAAATCCGCGGGCGAACCGGTGCACTACCAGGCTCCGGTCGAGGGTGCGATGGCTTGGGTCGACGGCATGTCGATGCCGACCGGTGCAACCAATATCGACCAGGTCTACGCCTTCATCGACTTCGCCTATCAGGCCAAACCGGCCGGTGTCGCGATCGACAGCCACGGCTACAACTCGCCGGTTCTGGGTGCCGACCAGTATTCGGGCGACACCTACAAGAAGAACTTTGCCGAGGCCTATCCGGGCGACTCGCTGGCCAACCTGAACCCGTGGCCTGCCGAAGCACCTTGGTACGCCGAGACCCGGACCGAGTTCGTCAACAAGTTCAAGAGCGCCTGATCGCCTTGAGATCGCGCCCCTCGCGTTGTCGCGCGGGGGGCCTTTGGACCCCGCACGCGTTTGCCCCGCGTGACGGACAACGATGCGGTGCGGCCTGAAGCTGCATCACAGGGAGATACCAAAAATGAGTGCAGGGATCGGAGTCGATCTGGAAAACCTGTGGATCCGCTTCGGCGATTTTGTCGCTGTGCGAGATGCGAACGTGAACATCAACGGCGGCGATTTCTTTTCGTTCCTGGGGCCCTCGGGCTGCGGCAAGACGACGATTCTGCGCGCGGTGTCCGGGTTCCTGGAGCCCAGCGAAGGCAATGTCCTGATCGGCGGCAAGAACATGAAGGGCATCGGGCCGAACAAGCGCCCGACCGCGTTGATATTTCAGAACCTTGCACTGTTTCCGCTGATGAAGGTCTGGGAGAACATTACCTTTTCGATGGAGATCAAGGGCGCCAGCGCTGCCGAGCGCCGCAAGCGCGCGGATGAGCTGCTGGACATGATCGCGCTGCCGGGCCAGGGCGACAAGCTGCCCAGCGAATTGTCGGGCGGCCAGCGCCAGCGTGTCGCCATCGCGCGCGCCCTGTGCGCCGAACCGGACGTGCTGCTGTTGGACGAACCGCTGTCGGCGCTGGACCTCAAGCTACGCCAGCACATGCGCACCGAACTGCGTGAGATCCAGCAGCGTGTGGGCATCACCTTCATCTACATCACCCATGACCAGGGCGAGGCCCTGACCATGTCGGACAACATCGCCGTGATGCGCGCTGGCGTGATCGACCAGATCGCCGATGGCAAGACCATCTACAACGACCCGACAACCGCTTTTGCCGCCTCGTTCGTGGGCGAAAACAACGTCTTCCGCGGCAAGGTCAAAAGAGTGATGGGCGAAGAGGCCCTGATCTCGACCAACCGGTCCGGCGATCTGGTGGCGCGGATATCGACCGCCAATCAGGGCAAGTTGGCCGAAGGTGACGACGCCATGATGTTCATCCGACCCGAGGCGTTCTCGATTGCACCCGAGGGGACGAGCGGCGATCACTTCGTCACGGCACGGGTGACCCACGAGGAATTCGAAGGCAACGTCTTCAACATCTTCACCGAAGGAGAGGGCGGCAAGGAGATCAAGGTCTCGATCCCGAACCACGGGCAGTCGTTCAAAGATCACACCGGGCAGAACATCACGCTGGAATACGAAACCCGCAACGCGGTCGTCGTTCCGGCGGGTGAACTGGCTGCGGAATAAGGAGGCCCGACGATGCCTGGCTTCCTCAGGGACTTCTTCAACCGCAACGGTTTCGGCATGGGGCTCGCGATTCTGGGACTTGTCCTGTTCTGGACGATCGGCCTGATCATCCTGCCGCAGCTGTCGATGCTGGACTTTTCCTTCCGTCCCAACCTGCCGCCCCCGGAAATCGGCGGCCCCAAGGACGTGTACACGCTGGAGAACTACAAATACCTGATCTACGGCCCGGAAGGCGGTAGCCAGTCCTACAACGCCGTTGATCTGCGCGTTTTCTTCCGGACGTTGATCGCCGCGGTCTGCGTGACGATCTTCAACCTGATCATTTGCTATCCGATTGCCTATTACCTGGGTCAGTCCAAGGGCAATCACATTCGTATCTTCGCGATCATGCTGATCATCCCCTATTGGATCAACGAGATCCTGCGTGCCTTTGCGCTGCGTATCATCTTCGGAGAGACGGGTGTTCTGAACACGCTGTTCGTCGGATTGGGGATCTGGGACACACCGTTCGATTTCATCCGCAACGACATCGCGCTCTATGCGGGCCTCGGCTACGCGTACATCCTGCTGATGATCTTCCCGATGTACAACGTCATCGAAAGCCTGGATGGAAACCAGATCGAAGCGGCGCGCGACTTGGGCGCTCCGTGGTGGCGGATTCACTGGAGGGTGGTCATTCCCTATGCCAAGCCTGGCATCAGTTCCGGCTGTACGATGGTGTTCATGCTGTCGGCCGGTGCGCTGGCCGCACCGCAAATCCTGGGCGGGCCGTCCAGTCTGTGGTTCACGCAACTGATCTATCAGCAGTTCAATGACAACAACGACTGGCCACAAGGCGCAGCCTACGCCATCGTTCTGCTGGTCACCTGTATCCTGTTCGTGCTGGCAATGATGCGCCTGTTCAAGGTGAACATGGGGGATATCGGGAAATGAATATGTCCTTCCTCCGTATCAGCATCTGGGTCTATCTGGCGATCTTCTTCGCCTACCTGCTGGGTCCCCTGGTGATCATGTCGATCACCGCCTTCAACTCGTCCGGTTTCCCGCGCATGAGCCCGTGGGAATGCCTGACCTTCCAGTGGTTCGGCGAGTTGTTTCAGGACCAACGCATCCTGAACGGCATCAAGAACTCGTTGATCATCGGCGCGGGAACCGTGGTTCTGTCGGTGGCGATGGGCTTGGCCGGAGCGCTGATGTTGACCCAAATCTGGCCCAAGCTGCGCGCCACCTACTACACGATCATCATCGCACCGATCCTGATCCCGGGCGTTGTTCTGGGTATCTCGACGCTGGTCTTCTGGGACCGGATCAACCGGATGCTGGGGCTGGGCGCCGACAGCTTTTTGTCGAACGGTATTTTCCTGACCGTGATTGGCCAATCCACCTTCATCGCCAGCTATTGCATGTTGGTTCTAGTGGCCCGGCTGCAGCGATATGACCTGGCGCTGACCGAGGCGGCACTGGACCTTGGTGCAACGCATGCACAGGCGTTTCGCAAGATCCTGCTCCCGTTCATGCGCCCGGCGATTGCTTCGGCGGCGGTGCTGGCGTTTCTTGCCTCGTTCGAGAACTACAACACCACCACCTTCACGTTCGGCGAATATCCGACACTGACAATCGAACTGGCTCAAAAGGTGCGCTACGGCATTACACCCGCGATTTCGGCGCTGGCCTTTATCATCGTAGCGCTGACCGTGTTCTTCGCCCTGTTGAACGAAGCCAAGTTGAAGCGTCAGGAACTGGTCGCCGCCGCGCGCAAGGAAGCCACGGTCGAGGAGCTTGCGGGCAAGATCAAGTTGCCCAGCTTTTTCTCGGGGAACATGGCGGCCGTGCTGCTGGTCATGTTTGCCGTGGCAACGATCACTGTCGTCGGGACGGCCATGGCTTACAACCCGGCCCAGTGCATCGCGGACGTCAAGGAAGAAAAGCGTTTGGAAGCCGAGCAGCGCATTCAGGAATTGCGCAAACAACGCGAGGAGCAGCGCAAGCAGCGCGAGGCCGAGCAAGGCGACGCGCAGCAATCCACGCCCAAACCGTCGAACAACAGCGGTTTTGGCAATGTGTTCGCTCCGAACACATTGGGTGGTCAGGACGACGAAAGCTCAGCCGAGTCTGACGATCAGCCTTCGGGCAACAGTGGGTTCGGCAATGTCTTCGATCCAAACAGTCTGAAGACCGACGAGTAGGAAGAAGCGCCTACCAGAGCACCACATCCGCCCGGTTCAGGTTCATTCCTGGCCGGGCGGATTGCGTTTCAGGATGGCGACTCCGCAGGCAGCGATGCTGTGGCCGTTCCAATCCACCGGTGTGGCGTTGTAGTTGATCAGGAAGTCATGGGTCGCGGTCTCTCGCCGCCGCAGGCCGGGCGGCATCTGGTGCAATGGCAGCCCGACTTTCTGCGCCGCCATCTCAACTATCCGGTCCCAAAGGCCTTCGTCCGGGAACCCGGCCAGGTACCAAAGCTGGTCACTGCCCTTGAGCGCCGGAGTCCCGTCTTCGAAGGTCAACTGATCGGGCGCGTGGCCGGTCAACCGCTCGACCCAGTGTTGCGCCGCTCCGCCGCCCTGAACCGGGCGGGTGATCTCGGGCGGTAGGGATTCCACCAGCGCCACGTCGCAGTCCAACGCCTGCAGGCCGGGGCGGCCTTGGGCCGGGATCTGGAAATCAGCCGTGATTGCTCCGGCGCGCGGGCCCAGAACCGTCAGTTTCGCAGCCGCCCGCAGGCGGTCGGCCAGCGCGTCGTCCAGCGTGGCCAGCCCGGGGGCGAGGATCAGATCATAGTCGGCGTCGCAAAGGCCCGAGGCCGGCACGACATCGACCGACAGCCCGGCGCGGCGCAGTGCGCGATAAGCGGAAAACACCAGCCGAAAATAGTTGAACCCAGCGCCCTGAGGCTGGGTCGCCCAGGCCCAGTCCGACGGATAGTCGAACAGGATGGCGGCCCGCGCCTGCACCGGTTCGACCGGTCCCAGCGCGGCCAGATCTTCGGCCGTCTGCTGCGCCTCGGCCAGACCGGGGGCGGGGTGGTTGTTCGGCGTCAGCAAGCCCGCGTGCATCTGTTCCTGCGCAAAAGGCGCCTGCCGCCAGCGGAAATAGCTGACCACCTCGGCCCCGTGGGCCACGGCCTCGAGCGACCAAAGCCGCACCATGCCCGGCAGGGGGGCCGGGTTGTAGGGCGCCCAGTTCACCGGTCCAGGCTGCTGTTCCATCACCCACCAGCGGCCGCGCCCGACGGCGCGGTACAGATCGTGGTGAAAGGCCTGCATGTCCGGGTCGCCCTGTTGCAGAAAGGCTGCCTTGTGTGCCGCGTCGGCCTCGAGCCGGTCGGACAGGAACCCGATCGGGTAGCTGTCCCAGGCGGCGATATCCAGATCGGCGCCCACCTCGAAATGGTCGAAATCCAGAATCCGGCCCATGTAGTTGTGCAGCAGCGGCGCGTCGGTCAGGGGCCGCAGCGCCTGAACCTGGGCCCGGTTGAAGGCCACCACCTGATCCGAGCTGAACCGGCGGAAGGCCAGCACATGTGCGGGGTTGGGTTCGGTCACGGTCAGGTTGGGCAGGTCGATCTGATCGAAATCACTGTATTCCATCGACCAGAACCCGTTGCCCCAGGCCGCGTTCAGCGCCTCAATCGAGCCATAGCGTTCGGCCAGCCAGCGGCGGAAGGCCTTCCGCGCGGGCTCGCTGTAGCTGACGGTGGTGTCGTGGCAGCCATATTCATTGTCGATCTGCCAGGCGGCCACATGCGGGTTGCGGCCATAGCGTTCACCCATGATCCGGGCGATGCGGACGCAGTCATGAATGTATCCCTGATGGCTGAAACAATAGTGCCGGCGCGAGCCGAACTTGCGCGGCTGCCCGTTTTCGTCCACCGCCAGCATGTCCGGGTGCCGGTCCAGCATCCAGCGCGGCGGCGTGGCCGTGGGCGTTCCCAGCACCACTTTCAACCCGGCCGCACCAAGGGTCTCGATGGCCTGATCCAGCCAGTCGAATGTCAGCCGGCCCGGTTCCGGCTCCATCCGGCTCCATCCGAATTCGCCGATCCGGACCCAGCGCAGACCGGCCTCGACCATGCGCGCGGCATCTTCGGCCCACATCGACTGGGGCCAATGTTCGGGGTAATAGCAAACGCCAAGTTCGGGGTTCATAGGATGACTCTGTGTTCCGCCTGACCTTGGCCCGCGTTTTCGGCGGCAAAGGTCATTCCGTTGGTGGGGTGCGACGCGATGGTGTCCTCATCCAGCCCCTCACGGGCCGAGGTGCAGAACAGCGTCGTCAGATCCGGCCCGCCGAAAGCGGGGCACGAGGTATGGGCCGCCGCGAATGGCACCGCGCGCAGAAAGGTTCCGCCGGCGTCATAGGCCGCAACCCGCGCCGCGCCCCATTGTGCAAGCCACAGATTGCCCGCGGCATCGACGACCGCGCCATCGGGGTTCAGCCCCTCGGCGCGCAGGTCCAGAAGCACCGCGCTGTCGCCCTCGGGCCAGCCGGTTTCTGGGTTCAGACCCCAGCGCCGCACCTGCCCGGTGGCCGTGTCGCAGAAATAGGCGCAGGACCGGTCGGGCGCGAAACAGATCGCGTTCGAGATGGTCACGTCCGGCACCAGTTGCCGCAGCTCACCCCACCACAAGCGATAGATCGCCCCCGCGCCCCGTTCCGCGCGCTTGCCCATTGTGCCGATCCAGAACCCGCCCCACGGATCAGCCCGCCCGTCATTCGAGCGGGTCACCGGGTTGTCGGCCTCGAGCGCGACGACGCGGTCCTTGTGACCGGTCTCAAGCCCGAACCGCCACAGGCCGGTTTCCGACGCGATCAGCAGCGTGTCGCGGTCGATCCAACCTGCGGCCGAGACGTGCTCGGCAAAATCCCAGCTCTGCGGGCCATCCGCGTCGCGGGTCATCAGGCGCTTGTTGACGATGTCGAACCAGAACAGCTGTTGCCGTTCGGGGTGCCACAGCGGGCCTTCGCCCAACTCGCACGGGCGGTCGTCAAAGACGTGGTTCATCGCGTGGCCTCGTCATAGGCGGCGACGATCCGGCGGGCGTTTTCGGCGATCTGGTCCACGGACATGCCGGGTTTGAACAGGGCCGAGCCTATGCCGAAACCGTCGGCCCCGGCCTTGAGCCAGTCGCCGAAATTCTCGGGCCCCGCGCCGCCCACGGCATAGACCTGCGTGCCCTTGGGCAGGATCGGGCGCATGGCCGCCAGCCCCACCGGTCCGGCCATCACCCCGGGAAACAGTTTCAGCCCGGTGGCTCCGGCGCGCAGGGCGACGAAGGCTTCGGTCGGGGTATAGACCCCGGGCCAGCTTTGAAGGCTCAGATCCACCGTGCGCGCGATCACCTCGGCATCGCAATTGGGCGACACGATCAGCTTGCCACCCACGGAGGCCACCTGTTCGACCTCGTCCACGGTCAGGACGGTTCCGGCCCCGACCAGCGCGCGGTCGCCGATCGAACGGGCCAGACGGCCGATGCTGTCCAGCGGGTCGGGCGAGTTCAGCGGCACCTCGATCCGGTCGATGCCGGCGTCCAGAATGGCCTGGCCGACGGCCTCGGCCTGCGCTGGGTCAAGCCCGCGCAGAATGGCGATGATGGGGCGGCTCATGCGGTTTGCCTCGTGAGGGTGCGGGCCGGCAGCAGACCGGCCAGCGTGGCCTGGGTCGCGTCGGCGGTTTCGACGAACGCGCCCTGTTGCTGCAGCGCGGTGGCATAGATGTTCGACAGGGCCTCGGCCCCGATGATGGCCAGTTGCTGACCCAGCCAATAGGGGCGGGTGGCGGCCAGCTCGGCACCGATCAGCGCACCGGACAGGCGGGCGCGGGCGGTGGCCGGATCCTGCCCGTGCAGCAGGTCGGCGGCGCGCAGCCCGAACAGCCGCCCGGCCAGTTGCTCGGGCTTGGACAGCGTGTCCGCCACGGCCGTGGCAAAGGCGTCGTCGTCCCAGCCGTCGCCCACCGAGTGTTTCAGCACCGAGTGCTGTCCCAGCAGATCGAACAGCTCACCGGTCATGAAGGTGCGGAAGCTGACGACCTCGCCGGCGCTGACCTGCACCCATTTGGTGTGGGTGCCGGGCAGGCAGATTACGCCATCCCAATGTGGGCGCGTGGACAGGTAGCCGGCGATCTGGGTTTCCTCGCCGCGCATCACGTCGGCGGGGTCGTCCTGTTTCAGGCCGGGTACCACGAAGGCGCGGATGCGTGGATCGGTGCCGGGCACGCGGACCGGAACGGTCGAGATCGGCTTGGCTGGTACCGCCACATAGGGCGCCTCGACCCAGCCTTGCCGGGCACCGACCATGCCGCAGGCGACCACGTCGACGGGCGCCGCGCCCAGCCAGCCCTGGACCAACGTCAGCAGCGCGTCCTGGAACTGATCCCGGCCCAGCGTCGCCATGCCCCGGTCGCATTGGGCGTGGTCCAGCACCGTGTCGCCCTGCATCGCCCAGGCGCGCAGATGCGAGGTGCCCCAGTCTACTGCGATCCACTCGGTGTTCATGTCCTCACCCCGTTGTGACCACGCCGCCATCGACGACCATGCATTGCCCTGTCATGGCGCGGCTGGCCGTCGATGCCAGGAACAGCGTCGGCGCGATCATGTCGTCCGGGCTCAGATGTTCCTTCAGGCACTGTCGATCCATATGCGCGGCCAGATCCTCGGGCGTGGCCCACATGTCCAATTGTTTCTGCGTCAGCACCCAGCCGGGCGCCAGCGCGTTGACGCGGATGTTCTTCGGCCCCAGCTCGCGCGCGAGCGAACGGGTCATGCCGGTGATTCCGGCGTTGGCCGTCGTATAGATCGGATAGCCTGCATTGCCCATCATGTAGCTGATCGAGCTGAAGTTGATGATCGACCCGCCGGTTTCGTCCATCTGGCGCGCGGCCTGCTGGCAGGCAAAGTAATAGGCCTTGAGGTTGACCTCGATCATCCAGTCCCAAAACTCGGTCGTGGTTTCCTCGAGGCTGTGGCGCTTGTCGTTCGCCGCGTTGTTGACCAGTACGTTCAGCGGACCGTGGGCCTCGGCGGCCTTGGTCATGGTTTCGTGCAGCAGCGCGGTGTCGGTCATGTCGCCCTGCAGGAACAAGGGCGCGCGGCCGTGCTTGGCGCGCATCTCTTCGACGAACGCGCTGGCGTCGGACCGGCCGATAAAGGCGACCTTTGCGCCCTGGGCCAGGAACCCATCGGTCAGGGCCGCGCCCACGCCGGACCCGCCGCCGGTGATGAAGACGGACGCGCCGTCGAGGTCATGGAAGGTTGCTGGCTGGGTCATCAATGGCTCTCTCTGGTCACAAGGCGGGTGTCCTTGCCCACCAGGAAATCAAGGTCAGCGCCGCGATCGGCCTGAAGGACATGGTCGATATACAGCTTGGCATAGCCGCGGGTGTAATGCGGGTCGTCGGGCCGCCAGGCCGCACGGCGGGCAGCCAGTTCCTGTTCGTCGACCAGTAGTTCCAACTCGCCCTTGCGGGCCGAGACGCGGATGCGGTCGCCGGTTTTCACCAGCGCCAATGGGCCGCCCGCCTGCGCCTCGGGGCTGACATGCAGGATCACTGTGCCGAAGGCAGTGCCCGACATGCGGGCGTCGGAAATGCGGATCATGTCACGCACGCCCTGCTTCACCAGCTTGGCGGGGATCGGCATGTTGCCGACCTCGGGCATGCCCGGATAGCCCTTTGGCCCGCAGCCTTTGAGCACCAGGATGGTCTCGGGCGTCACAGGCAGGTCGTCGCGGTCGATATTGGCCTTCAGGTCCTCGATGCTGTCGAAGACATAGGCCTCACCTTCCGTCTCCAGCAGGCTGTCTGTGGCGGCCGAGGGTTTCACGATGGCCCCGTTCGGCGCCAGGTTGCCGCGCAGAACGCGCAGCCCGGCGGCCGGTTTCACCGGATCGTCAAAGGCGTGGATCACGTCACGGTTGAAGCATTCCGCGCCCTCATAGTGGGCCGAGATGTCCTTGTTCAGAACGGTGCGGGCCGGGCGCAGATGCGATTTCAGCTCGGACAGGACCACCGGCATCCCGCCGGCATAGCAGAAATCTTCCATCAGGTATTTGCCCGAGGGCATGCAGTTGACCAGCAGCGGAATGTCCGAGCCGATCTCGAAATCCTGCAGGGTCAGGTCCACGCCCACCCGGCCGGCCAGCGCCAGCAGGTGCACCACGGCGTTGGTGGACCCACCCACCGCGGCATTGGCCAGAATGGCGTTCTCAAACGCCGCCTTGGTCAGGATGTCCGAGGGCTTGAGGTCCTCGTCCACCATTTCGACGATGCGTTTGCCGGTCATGTGCGCCAGCGCCATCCGGCGGGCATCGACGGCGGGCAGGGCGGCGTTTGTGGGCAGGCTCATGCCCATCGCCTCGACCAGCGACGCCATGGTCGAGGCCGTACCCATGGTCATGCACACGCCCTTGGACCGGCTCATGCCGGATTCGGCGTTCATGAAATCCTGCAAGGTCATCTCGCCGGCGCGCACGGCTTCCGAGAATTTCCAAACATCGGTGCCCGAGCCGATATCCTGACCGCGATACTTGCCGTTCAGCATCGGCCCGGAACTGACCACGATGGTGGGCAGATCGACCGAGGCCGCACCCATCAGCTGGCCCGGCGTGGTCTTGTCGCAACCACCCAGCAGCACCACGCCGTCGATGCCATAGGCGCGGATGGATTCCTCGACATCCATGGCCAGCAGGTTGCGGAACAGCATGGCGGTGGGCTTCATCTGGGTTTCGCCCAGCGACATCACCGGGAATTCGACGGGAAAGCCGCCCGCTTCCCACACGCCGCGCTTGACGCCTTCGGCGAGGTCGCGCAGGCCCGAGTTGCACGGCGTCAGTTCCGACCATGTGTTGCAGATGCCGATGATCGGGCGTCCGTCGAACGCATGATCGGGAAAGCCCTGGTTCTTCATCCACGACCGATGGATGAACCCGTCCTTGTCGAGCTTGCCGTACCAGTGCTGTGAGCGGCGTTTCTTCATGTCTTTGTTTCTTTTTCGTATTGGGTCGTGGTTTTCTTGTGTGTTTGCCGGATGATCAGGCCGCGCGGGCCGGACGGCACCAATCCGGCAGCCAGTCGGCATGGGCGGTCAGCAGGTCACTTACCAGGCTGCGGATCTGGCGCAGGTCCAGTTCGGCGGCGGTGTGCGGGTCCATCATGGCGGCGTGGTAGATGTGTTCGGGGTTTTCCTCGACCAAGGCGCGCACGGTCAGTTCCTGCACGTTGATCTGGCTGCGCATCAGGGCGACCAGCTGCGGCGGGATGCCGGTCACGACCGAGGGCTGCACGCCGTTGCTGTCGACCAGACAGGGCGTTTCGACCGCCGCGCCCAGCGGCAGCTGCGGGATCTGCCCGGTATTGGGCAGGTTGCCATAGGCGACATAGGGCGTGTCGGTGACGATTGCGTTCATAAGGTCGGCGGCGAATTCGTGGCTGCGGATCACTTCGATGTCGCGCCCGTCGGTCAAGGTCTTGGCCTGTTCCTTCCAGTTCGCGACCTGTTCCTCGCAGCGGGTGGGGTATTCGTCCAGCGGGATCTGGAACTGGTCGATCAAGTCCTGACGCCCGTCCTTGATGAACCACGGGACATACTCGGCCAGGTGTTCCGAGCTTTCGGTGCAGAAATAGCCCAGGTGATCCATCACCTCATACCGCACCTTGTTCGGACAGCGCGGCATCAGCAGCGGCGCCTTGGGCAACTGGCCCGCGTGAGAGCCAAGGCGCAGCGCCGGATACAGGTCGCGGCCCTGATGTTCCAGCCGCAGGAAAAACGCCACATGGTTCACGCCCGCAACGCGATAGCGGATTTCATCCTTGGGCAGGTCCAGGTCATGGGCCAGTTCCTCGACCGTGTTCTGGACCGAGTGGCACAGACCCACATGTTTCAGTGCCGGGAACCGTTCGGCCAGCGCCCAGGTGTTGATGGCCATCGGGTTGACGTATTGCAGCAGCGTGGCATCCGGGCACAGCTGCGCCATGTCGCGGGCCACATCCCACAGGACGGGCACGGTGCGCAGGCCGCGCATGATGCCGCCCACGCCCAGCGTGTCGGCGATGGTCTGGCGCAGGCCATATTGCTTGGGGATCTCGAAATCGGTGACGGTGCAGGGTTTGTAGCCGCCGATCTGGAAGGCGGTGATGACGAAATCGGCCCCGTCCAGCGCCGCGCGGCGGTCGGTATGGGTGGACACGGTCGCGCCGGTCCCGACCGAGCGGATCATGGCGCGCGCGACGGTTTCGCTCTCGGCCAGACGCTCGGGGTCGATGTCCATCAGGGCAAAATGGCTGTCGGCCAGCGACGGGGTCAGCAGGGCATCGCCCACGATATTTTGCATGAAAATCGTGGAACCTGCACCGATGAAGGTGATCTTGGTCATGACTGTAAACCTTGACTAGGCGTTATTTTACGGCACCGAGGGTCAGACCCGCGATGAAGTGTTTCTGCATCAGAAAGAACATGGCCACCGGCGGCAGGGCCGCGACGATCGAGCCGGCACTCATCAAGTGATACGCTGCGCGGAACTGCGCGTTGAAGCTGGTGATGCCGGCGGTGACGGGTTGGCTCTCGGCCCCCTGGGTCAGCACGACGGCCCAGAAATAGTCATTCCAGATGAAGGTGAAGATCAGAACGCTGAGCGCGGCGATTGCGGGTTTCATCAGCGGCAGGACCACGTACCAGAAGATGCGCCATTCGCTGATGCCCTCGACCCGGGCGGCCTCGATCAACTCAAAGGGCAGGGCGCGGATGAAGTTGCGCATGAACAGGGTGCAGAACCCCGTCTGGAACGCAATGTGGAACAGTACCAGCCCGGTTTTCGTATTGTAGAGCCCCAAGTCCAGCGTCAGGTCGCGCACCGGCACCATCAGGATCTGGAAGGGTACGAAGTTGCCGGCCACGAACATGAAGAAAATCCACAGGTTCGACTTGAACTTGTAGATCCCCAGCGCGAACCCGGTCATGCAGCTGAGCGCCACCGCGCCGATCACCGTGGGAACCGTGATCAGGAACGAGTTCAGCAGATAGCGCGGCATGTCCGAGTTGAAGAAGACCTGACCATAGTTCCTGGCGCCTTCAAAGCTGGAGGGTAGGCCCCAGTAGTTGGCGTTGGTGAAATCCGCCTCGGGCTTGATGGAAAACAGGGCCACCGCCAGCAGAGGGCCGAGCCACAGCAGAAGGGCGACCGGCAGCATTGCCTGATAGGAAATCTGCGCCGCGCGGGGTTGTTTTTCGATCGGTTTGGGAAACATCTCAGTGCCCCTTTTCTTCGCGGTACATCGACCACAGGAAGTAGGCGATGAAGCACAGCATGATCAGGAACAGGATCACGGCGATGGCCGCGCCATAGCCCATGCGGAACCCGTACTCCGACAAGGCGACTTCGAACATGTAATAGGCCAGCACGCGGCTTGACCCGAACGGCCCGCCCTGCGTCATGATCGAGATCAGGTCGAACGAGCGCAGCGCGCCGATGATGGTCACCACGAAGGCGATGAAGGTCGCCGGGCGCAGTTGCGGCAGGATGATATGCCACAGCATCCGCCCGCCCTTGGCGCCGTCCAGCCGGCCGGCCTCGATCTGTTCGGGGTCCACGGCGTTCAGGCCGGTCAGATACAGGATCATGCAATAGGCGGTCTGCGGCCAGAGGCCCGCGAAAATGATGCCGTAGGTTACGAAGCGTTCATCACCCAGTACGTTCAGCGGACCCAACCCGACCAAGCCCAAAAGCTCGTTCAGCAGTCCGAAAGTGGGGTCGTAGAACCAGGTGAAGACCAGCCCGACTACGACCTGGCTGATGACGAAGGGAAAGAAGAACAGGGATTTGTACAACCGGATTCCCCAGACCGTCTGGTTGAGGAACAGCGCGATGAACAGACCAGCCGGGATCGCCAGCAGGTACATGATCAGCCAGATCAGGTTGTTCTTCAGCGAGACATAGAAGGCGTCACGATCGACCCATTCCCAATACAGGTCTTCATAGTTGCGCATTCCGACATATTCGGCCGCGCCCAGCCCGTCCCATTCGTAAAGCGACAGGTTGAAGGACTGGAATACGGGGATGATCACGTAGACCATGAAGAACAGCACGCCCGGAGCCAGAAACAGCCAGGGTGCGATACGTTGCTGATTTCTGTGGAACCAGCTTTCGTGTTCGGTGACGTCGACAGCGGTCATGGTCAATCCCGGTTTGGAATGGGCAGGACGGGATCGTGCCCGTCCTGCGTTTGGCTACGGCGTGGCCGGGGTTGCCCCGGCCACAACCCGATCAGTTGTCATAGATGCGCTGACGTGCGCGTTCCAGCTTGGCCAGGATGCTGTCCAGGTTGTCCGGCTTGACCATGAACTCCTGGAAGCCTTCCATCGACACTTTGGCCATTTCCGCCGGTGCGTCGCGATCCCAGAACTGGGCGACGCCGCCGGGGCTGTTGGTCGACAGCATCTTGAAGCCTTCCTGCAGGAACTTGTCGTCGTCCACCGAGGATTTGGCGTTGACGGGCAGTTGTCCGAGGTTCTTGCCGTTGTTGATTTCGGTCTGCTCGTCAGCCGAAACGACAAAACGCAGGAACTCGCGCGCGGCTTCTTTGTTCGACGCGTTCGCCGGGATGTGGAACGTGTCGGTCGGCGCATCTTCGGCCAGCTCGACATCGGGGTTGATCGCGACGAACTGGTAGAAGTCCAACTGGTCGTCGGTCAGACCGGCCTCGCGCAGCGGAGCCACCGCGAAGTTGCCCATCAGATAGGCCGCTGCATCACCCTGAACCATGAAGGGCAGGGCCTCTTGCCAGCTGTAGGTCTGGTGGTTGTCGATGAACGCGCCCATGTCGATCAGCTGCTTCCAGTTGGCGAAGGTCTGCTTGACCCGGTCGTCTTCCCAGCTGACTTCGCCATTGGCCAGTTGCTGGTGGAAGTCGAAGCCGTTGGTGCGCATGTTCAGGTAGTCGAACCAGCCGCCAGCCGTCCACAGGAACTTGGTGCCGATGGTATAGCAGGCGCGACCCGAGTCGACGATCTTCTGGCAGTTGGCCAGCTCTTCTTCCCAGGTGGTCGGTTCGGACAGGCCCAGCTCGTCAAAGATGTCTTTGCGGTAGTAGACGCCCCACTGATAGTAGGTGTAGGGCACGCCCCACTGCTTGCCGTCGATGGTCATCGCGCCCTTGGTCGAGGCCAGGTTTTCGGCGATTTCCGGCTCGGCCCACAGGTCCGATACATCTTCGAACAGTCCGGCCTCGACATAAGGCTTCATGCGGTTGGCCGCGTACCAGGTCGCGACGTCGGGCGTGTCCGCTGTCAGGAAGTTGCGGATCTGGGTCTTGTACGCCTCGCGGTCGATGACCGTGGTCTCGATCTCCAGACCCGGGTGCTGTGCCGCGAAACGCTCGATCATCGCTTCCATCGTCGCGCGCGGCGCCGGATTCGATGTGTCGAGGAAGATTCGCAGCTCGCCGGTCAGTTCTGCCGAAACGGGCGCTGCAAGTGCCACACTGGCCGCCAGAGCCGCCGCAGTGCGCTTGAACATGGAATGCATGGTTTCCTCCCTTAGCTTCCATTTTGCGGTTCCAAATAGTGAAACCAAGTTTTATATATTGAAAACTACACATCGAATCGGCTAGGCTTGTCAATACCCTCGCGGCCCGTCCGCAAGGGGAAGTGGAGGAGAAATCAGACCCGTGGCAGGTGACGGAACCATCGGCAAGGCATGTGACGTGCTGGAACAGGTCGCGGCGTTCGGCCGGCCTGTGCGGTTTGCCGAATTGCTGGAAAGCAGCAGCTTTCCCAAGGCGTCCCTGTACCGGTTTCTGCAGTCGCTGACCAATCAGGGCATGTTGTCTTACGACCCAGACCGGCAGACCTATTCGCCGGGGCTGCGGCTGGTGCGGCTGGCGCATTCGGCCTGGACGCAAAGCTCGCTCGCGCCGATCGCGCGGCCGATCCTGGATGGGCTGAGCCTGGAAACCGGCGAGACGGTGCACCTTGCGCAGCTTGATTCCAGTCAGGTTCTGTATGTGGACAAGCGCAATGCCAAAAACCCGGTCGAGATGTATTCCGAGGCCGGAAAGGTTGGCCCGGCCTATTGCACCGGTGTGGGGAAGGCGATGCTCGCCTTTCTGGATGACGACCGGTTGGACAAGGCGATCTCGCAGCAAAGCTTTCACCGCTTTACCGACAAGACGCTGACCTCGGAGGCGGTGCTGCGGGCGGATCTGGCCCGGATCCGCGAACGGGGGTTCGCCATGGATGATGAAGAGCACGAGCCCGGCATCATCTGCGTGGCCTGTCCGATCCTAACATCGGGCGGGCGGGTACTGGGGGCGATCTCGATCACCGGATCGACCCAGCGCATGGATTTTGACCAGTTGAAGAAATGGGTCCCTCGGGTGCGGCGTTCGGCCGACCAGATCGGGTCCGAAGCCGAAGCATGGCGGTTCCCCGAGGGCCGCAAGGACAGGATGCAAGCATCATGACAGGCGTTACCCTGAAGGGCGCAATCAAGCGTTATGGCCAGACCCAGGTCATTCACGGCATTGATCTGGAAATCGAGGACGGCGAGTTCTGCGTTTTTGTCGGGCCGTCGGGCTGTGGCAAATCCACCCTGTTGCGGATGATCGCCGGGCTGGAAGAAACCACCGAGGGTGAAATCCGCATCGGTCAGCGTGACGTGACCCACATGGACCCGGCCAAGCGCGGTGTCGCGATGGTGTTCCAGACCTACGCCCTGTATCCGCACATGTCCGTGGCCGAGAACATGGGCTTTGGTCTGCGCATGAACGGTGTGCCCAAGGCCGAGATCGACAAGAAGGTCGCCGAAGCGTCGGAAATCCTGAAACTGGACCAGTATCTCAAGCGCAAGCCCAAGGCCTTGTCGGGTGGCCAGCGTCAGCGGGTCGCCATCGGCCGGGCCATCGTACGCGGCCCCGAGGTTTTTCTGTTCGACGAGCCGCTGTCGAACCTCGATGCCGAACTGCGCGTGGAAATGCGGGTTGAGATCGCCCGTCTGCACCAGGAGATCGGCGCGACGATGATCTACGTCACCCACGACCAGGTCGAAGCTATGACCATGGCCGACAAGATCGTGGTGCTGCGCGATGGCCGGATCGAGCAGGTGGGCGCTCCGATGGATCTGTATCGGGACCCCGACAACCGGTTCGTGGCGGGGTTCATCGGCTCGCCCGCAATGAACTTTCTGGAGTGCGATGTCGTCGAAGGAACGGTGCGCCACCCGGCTCTGACGGACTCGATCCCCGTCACCAATGGCGTGCCGACCGATGCCAAGAAGGTGGTCCTGGGAATCCGCCCGGAACATATTGCCGTGGATCGGTCCGGCGACACCTGTACCGTCGATCTGACCGAAGCGCTTGGCGGCGTCTCCTACAGTTATTTGCTGACGCCCAACGGTGACAAGTTGATCGTCGAAGAGCGGGACGACCAGCGCAGCAAAACGGGCGAACGGATCGGAATCTCGGTTCGGCCCGAACGCGCCATGCTGTTTGACCCGGAAAGCGGGATGCGGTTGCGCTGAACCGTTGTTCAATTGGAAAATGTAAACGCGCCGGGCCCTCTGCCTGGCGCGTTTTCCTTTTGCCAGACGAATCCTATGGATTTTGGATACAAAATCCGATACTGCGGGGTTGAGACAGGAAATCTGACCGCCCGGCGATGGACGCGGGCAACTTGGAAAGGATCGGCCACATGTCACCCGACGTCTTTACCGGCACCATGCCCGCGCTCATGACCCCTTGTACGCCCGACCGTCAGCCCGACTTTGACGCCTTGGTGCGAAAGGGTCAGCAGATGATCGAGGCGGGCATGTCCGCAGTCGTCTACTGCGGGTCGATGGGCGACTGGCCGCTGCTGACCGACGAACAGCGGATGGAAGGGGTCGAGCGGTTGATCGGCGCGGGCCTGCCCGTGGTGGTGGGCACCGGGGCGGTCAACACGCAATCCGCCGTGGCGCATGCAGCGCATGCGCAAAAGGTGGGTGCAGCTGGGCTGATGGTTATCCCGCGGGTCCTGTCGCGCGGCAGTTCGGTCACGGCGCAGCGCAACCATTTCAAGGCCATCCTGTCGGCGGCACCGGATATTCCGGCGGTCATCTACAACAGTCCGTATTATGGATTCGCCACACGCGCCGACCTTTTCTTTGCGCTGCGGGCCGAGCACTCCAATCTGGTGGGCTTCAAGGAATTCGGTGGCAAGGACGATCTGCGCTATGCGGCTGAGAACATCACCAGCCGTGATAACCAGGTGACGCTGATGGTGGGGGTCGATACGGCCGTCTACCATGGCATCGTCAATTGTGGCGCAACCGGCGCAATCACCGGCATCGGTAATGTACTGCCCAAAGAGGTTCTGCTGCTGACCGCTTTGTCGAAAAAAGCGGCCACTGGCAATGCCGAGGCCCGCCAGCGCGCACAGGAGTTGACAGAGGCCATCCACGTGCTGTCCAGTTTCGATGAAGGCCCCGATCTGGTTCTGTACTACAAGCACCTTCTGGTTCTGAACGGCGAGGATGAATACCGCTTGCACTTCAACGAAACTGACGCGCTGACCGATGCGCAGCGCCACTATTGCGAACAGCAGTACAGCTTGTTTCGCGCCTGGTTTGCAGACTGGTCAAGGCAAGGCGGGGTGATTGCCGCGTGCATGTGATCGACAGCCATACCGGCGGAGAGCCCACACGCGTGATCCTGGACGGCGCGCCCGATCTGGGCAGCGGTCCTCTGTCCGAACGCGCAGGGCTTTTGGCGACCCAGCACCGCCCGTTCTGGCGCTCGGTCATGCTGGAGCCGCGCGGTCAGCCAGCGATGGTGGGGGCGCTGCTGGTGCCTTCGGTCGATCCGTCCTGCGTGACCGGGGTGATCTTCTTCGACGTGGATGCGGTGCTTGGCATGTGCGGGCATGGCACGATTGGGTTGACCGTGACGCTGGCCCATCTTGGGCGGATCGGTGTTGGCATCCACCGGATCGAAACCCCAGCGGGTGTGGTCACGGTGGAGCTGCACGATCCCAACACAGTGACAGTAACCAACATCGAAAGCCGGCGGGTGCATCAGGCCGTTACGATCGAGGTTCCGGATTTCGGGCCGGTGACAGGTGATGTGGCCTATGGCGGCAATTGGTTCTTTATTGTCGATCCCAGCCCGGTGCCGGTCGAGCCCGCGAACATCCGGCAACTGACCGATCTGGGCGTCGCCATTCGGCAGGCCTCGGTCGCGCAGGGCGTGGGCGGCGAAGCGGGCGAGCCGATCGATCATGTGATCTTCCAGGAGGCTGCGCCGGACTCTGACGTGCACAGTCGAAACTTCGTTCTGTGCCCCGATGACGCCTATGACCGCTCGCCCTGCGGCACGGGCAGTTCGGCGCGGTTGGCCTGTCTGGCGGCCGATGGGCGCTTGGCGCCGGGTGAAGAAATCGTGCAGGCTAGCGTCATCGGCAGCCCCTATCGGCTGTCCTATCAGCCGGGTCCGAACGGCGGGGTGATCCCCTCGATCACCGGTCAGGCTTTCGTGATGGCCGAAAGCCGCTTGATTTTTGATCCCGCCGATCCATTCCGTTCGGGTATAGAGATCACATGAAGAAAGATGTCATCGTCATAGGTGCCGGCGTCGTTGGTATCAGCGCGGCGCTGGAATTGCAGCGTCGGGGTTACACGGTTCAGATACTGGACCGCGAAGGCGTGGCCGCGGGCAGTTCGGCGGGAAATGCCGGGGCGTTCGCCTTCCCCGAGGTCGAACCTCTGGCCACGCCGGGGATCATGAAAAAGGCCCCGAAATGGCTGCTCGATCCGTTGGGGCCGCTGTCGATCCCGCCCGCCTATGCCCTGCAGATCGCGCCGTGGATGTGGCGGTTCTGGCGGGCCAGCCGCCCCAGCCGGTACCAGGCGCTGGTCGCCGCGCAGGCCAACCTGATGCGCCTGTGCCAGGCCGCGACCGAACGGCAGATCGCCGATACGGGTGGCGAGGCGATGATGCAGCGCGACGGGCAGTTGCAGTTGTACGAAAGCGCGGCCGAGTTCCGCGCCGCCTTGCCCACGTGGGAGTTGCGTCGCCGGCATGGCATCGCCTTCGATCTGCTGGAAAGCCCCGAAGCGATCGCCGAGATTCAACCCGGGCTCAGCCCGCGTTTTTCCCATGCCGGGTTCACGCCACACTGGTGGAATACCGTCGATCCCAAACGCTGGGTCGAGCATCTGGCACAGGTGTTTCGCGACCGTGGCGGGGTGATCGAAACGCGCCCCGTACGCGCGCTGGAGCTGTCGGGCACGGGCGTCTGGGTGCGCTTCGACCACGGTGCGGCGGATGCCAGCAAGGTGGTCGTGGCCGCCGGGGCGTGGTCGCACCACCTGACCCGCACGGTGGGCGACCGGATCCCGCTCGAGACCGAGCGGGGCTACAACACGACCCTGCCGCCGGGCGCGTTCGACCTGCGGCTGCACCTTGCCTTCTCGCGGCATGCTTTCGTGGCCACCAAGATCAACGGCGGTGTGCGCATCGGCGGCGCGGTCGAACTGGGCGGGCTTGACCTGCCACCCAATTTCAAACGCGCCGATACCTTGCTGAACAAGGCGCGCCAGTTCCTACCGGGGTTGAAGACCGAAGGCGGGACGCAGTGGATGGGGTTCCGCCCCTCGCTGCCCGACAGCATTCCGGTGATCGGACGGTCTTCGAAATCGCCGAACCTGATCTACGCCTTCGGGCACGGCCATCTGGGCCTGACCCAGTCGGCGGGGACCGCCGAACTGGTGGGCGCGCTGATCGACGGCACCGATCCGTCCATCCCGGTCGATCCCTTCGCCGCCACCCGGTTCTGAGCGGGGGATGCGCAGCAGCAAGACCATCCACGTGATCTCGGCCCATGCCGAGGGTGAAGTGGGGGATGTGATCGTCGGCGGTGTCGCCCCGCCGCCCGGCGACACGATCTGGGCGCAACGCAGCTTCATCGCCCGCGACCAGACCCTGCGCAACTTCGTGCTGAACGAGCCGCGCGGCGGGGTGTTCCGCCATGTCAACCTGCTGGTGCCGCCCAAACATCCTGATGCCGACGCCGCCTTCATCATAATGGAGCCCGAGGACACGCCGCCCATGTCCGGCTCGAACGCGATATGCGTGGCGACAGTGCTGCTGGACGGGGGCATCCTGCCGATGACCGAACCGGAAACCCACCTGACGCTCGAGGCGCCGGGCGGGCTGGTGCGGGTGCGGGCCGAATGCCGCAACGGCAAGGCAGTACGGATCTACGTCCAGAACCTGCCCAGCTTTGCCGACCGCCTCGCCGCGCCGCTCGAAGTCGCAGGGCTGGGGACCCTGACGGTGGACACCGCCTATGGCGGGGACAGTTTCGTCGTGGTCGACGCCGCGGCGCTGGGGCTGCGCATCACCGAGGACGAGGCCGCCGACATCGCCCGTCTGGGGGTGGCGATCACCGACGCTGCCAATGCGCAGCTGGGCTTTGCGCATCCCGAAAACCCGGATTGGAACCACATCTCGTTCTGCGCGTTCTGCGGACCGTTGGCCGAAACCGAAACCGGTCTGACCGGCCGGTCCGCGGTGGCGATCCAGCCCGGCAAGGTCGACCGCTCGCCCACCGGCACCGCCGTTTCGGCCCGCATGGCGCTGATGGCCGCGCGGGGGCAGATGCGCCCGTGTCAGAGCTTTGAGGCGGTGTCGATCATCGGGTCGCGGTTTACCGGCCGGATACTGGGTACGGCCCAGGTCGGAGACCGCCCGGCCATCCTGCCCGAGATCTCGGGCCGTGGATGGATCACCGGCATCCACCAGCACATGCTGGACCCCGACGACCCCTGGCCGCAAGGTTACCGCCTGCGCGACACCTGGGGTGCCTAGTCCAGAAGGGCCAGCAGGTCGCGGTGCAGTTGCGCGGAAACCTCGGCATATCCCCGGGCGGTGTTGCGCGCGCGGGCGGCAAAGCGGCGCTGTGACGGCAGGCGCGCGCCCTGATCGAGGATATCGGCAAACAGGCGCTCGGCCCGCGCGTCGTTGGCCTGTCGTCGCCCGCCGCTGAACTGGTCGGGGTCGAAGGCGATGATGATGTCGCCGTGGTTAGGCGCGCCGCCCGTGCCTTGGGCGAACTCCATGCTCTCCAGGCTGGTCAGGTCGTCGATCAGCGGGCCGGCCAGAAGTTCGATCATGATCGACAGGGCCGAGCCTTTGTAGCCGCCGAAGGTCAGCATCGCGCCGTCCAGCGCCGCTTGCGGGTCGGTCGTGGGGTTGCCGTCTTTGTCGATCGCCACGCCTTCGGGCAGGGGTTTGCCCGCGCGCTTGTACAGCTCGATCTCGCCGCGGGCGAAGGCGCTGGTCGCGAAATCGAAGGTGAACGGGTCTTTGCCCATGCGGGGCCAGCTGAAGGCCAGCGGGTTGGTGCCCAGGCTGCCGCGCGTGCCCCCCGCGGGCGCCACCCAGGAATGGCTGGGCACCATCGCCATGGCTGCAAGCCCTTGGGCCGACAGGGCTTCGACCTCGGGCCACAGCGCCGAGAAATGAAAACAGCGGTTGATCGCCATGGCCGCGATCCCGTGGGTGCGGGTCTTCTCGACCAGATGCGGCAAGCCTTTCTGGAACGCCAGCAACGACATGCCGCCCTGCGCGTCGACGCGAACGATGGCATTGTCCGAGGGGGCGACCTGGGGCTGTGCATGGCCGTCGATCTTGCCGGCCTGCATGGTCTGCGCGCACATGAACAGGCGAAACAGCCCGTGCGACTGGCAATCGTCCATCTGGCAGGTGGTCAATAGTTCCGCGATCGCCTGCGCGTGGTCGGGGCCATAACCCACATGGGACAGAACCTTCAGGCTCAGATCGGTCATTTCTTCAGGCGTCAGCCGTACCGTTTCGCTCATGTTCCGTTCCTGGGTTTGATCTCGGCTGCCAAAGGGGTAGCGGGGAACCCTAGCCCTGTTCAACCCGATAGGCGGTTGGAAAAGCGCCTCGGGGCGGATATTTGTATCCAAAATGCAAATGCGGACAGACCCTTGGCAGCAAAACGCGCAATCACCCGTCAAAGCCTTCCCGATGCAATCGCGTCCGACTTGCGTGAACGTATTCTCAGCGGTGATCTGGCGGAAGGCGAGACCATCCGTCAAGAGGCATTGGCCGAAGACTATGACGTGTCGCGCATGCCGGTGCGCGAGGCGCTGAAACAGCTTGATGCCGAAGGACTGGTTCAGCTGACGAACAATCGCGGGGCGCGGGTCACGCGCCATTCTCTGTCCGAGATCGGCGAGATCTTCGACCTGCGGTCGCTGTTGGAGACCGACCTGTTCCGTCGGGCAATTCCGCAGATGACCCAATCTGACTTTGCGCGCTGCGAACAACTGCTGGAGCAGATGGAGGCGTCGTACGACGCCAACGACGTCAGCCGGTGGGGCGCGCTGAACTACCAGTACCATTCGGCCCTCTATGCGGCCGCGAACCGAAGCCTGACCAACGAGCTGCTGCATCGCGTGAGCCTGCAGTCGGACCGGTACATCCGAATGCATCTCAGTGTAATGCAACAACGCGAACCGGCCCGCAAAGAGCATCGCGAATTGCTGCGCCTTGCCCGGGATGGACAGGTCGAGCAGGCTTGTGCGCTTCTGTCCGCGCATATCGGACGAACCAAGGACCAATTGTTGGCACTGGTGGCTGCCAAGCGAGCGTCCGAGGAAGCGATCGGACGCTGACGCCAAGCGACCGGAAAGAAAGCGTTTTCAATTCTTCTCTGTCTGTGCCAGTTCTGGCGTCGCGGGATGCGTGCCGAAACATGGATCGACCAAGTGCCCAGTGATGACCTCAACAGTTCGGAACAGGCCGTGCGTCAGGCGATTGGGGCGTATTCCAGACGCGTCTGGCGGTTTGCGCTGGCTCTGTCGGGGGCGCAGGATGTTGCCGACGACCTGACCCAGGCCACTTGCCTGCGCGCGTTGGAGCGAAGCCATCAGGTTACGCATACTGATCGGTTGGATTCGTGGCTGATGACGATCTGCCGGTCAATCTGGTTGAACGAGCTGCGGGCGCGGACCGTGCGCAAGTCCCAGGGGTTGGCCGCAACGCCGGACGCCGAATTGATCGCGCCGGGTACCGACGCCGAAATGAATATTTTTGCGCGGGAAGTGTTTACACAGGTGATGCAACTGCCCGAAGCGCAACGCGAAACGGTCATGCTGGTCTTTGTCGAGGGCTACAGCTATCGCGAGGCCGCCGCGTTGCTGGAGGTTCCGATTGGTACGATCATGAGCCGGCTTTCCAATGCCCGCAAGAAACTGCAAGCTGCGATGCCGCAGGATGCCGCTGCGTCCGGCCGACGGAGGGACTCATGACCTTTTCCGACGATACGCTAAAGGCCTATCTGCAAGGCTCATTGGGGTCTGAGGAAAGCGATGCCATCGAGGCCGCTGTTGAGAACGATCCGGAACTGGAGCAGCGCCTGATGGATCTGGATCCGATCGCGCCGGTGGTTCGCGAGGTGTTCCGAGACATTCCCGCCGCAGCGCCACAAGTTGAACTGCCGCCTAGGTTTACGGCTTTGGCGGGGCCCTGGCGCCTGTTGGGCGTCGCGGCTGCCGCGGCCGTGTTGGCCGTATCTCTGACCTTTTGGCTGACCCGCTCACAGCCGATGGGATGGGCAGAGCAGGCGGCCCTGTACCAGTCGCTTTACACGCCGGATTCGATTGCAACGCTGGAATACCCGCCGGCGCTCGTCGACGCCCAGATCTCATTGGCCGAAGAGAAACTGGGCCGCCCGCTGAACCGGGATTCGCTTGAAGGTTTGCCGGGGCTGGAACTGAAGGCCGCGCAGATTTTGTCCTTCAAGGGCAAACCATTGGTTCAGATCGTTTTTGCCGACGCTGATGGCAATCCCTTTGCGCTGTGCGTGATCCGCCAAGGCGATGGCGCGCCGAATTCAGAGTTGAAGCAGGAAGTCCTGAGCGGGCTTGCAACGGCCCGGTGGGCGCGCGACGGATACGGATACATGCTGTTGGGGAACCGGCCGGACAACGATTTGACCGTGCAGCTGGATTACCTGGCCCAGACATTCGCCGGCTGAGCCGCCTTGCGCGAAACCTCTTGTGAACCGGTGCGATTGGCCGAACAATGCATGGTATGACGACCAAGGCCACGAACCCGGGCCCGGACGAGGACGATGTCCTGGACGGGCCGCGCAGTATCTATGACGTCGATCCGCCGGACGACGAAGACCTTTGGTTTCTGCCGCCCGAAGATGCAGCGGCGCCCGAGGACATGTTGCCGCCGGGTCCGCGTGCCGATCGGGGCGCTTTGTTCGACCCGCGGGACTGGCGCGCCGCCCAGGCAGAAGTGGCGCAGGGTTTGGCGGATCTGACCTTGACCTTCGGGGCGTTGGACGAGCGGTTGCGCAGTGGTCCAAAGGGGTGGACCCACCGGCTGGCCCTGATGGACGTATCCGACCTGGGGTGGTGGACCGGTGACCGGATCAGCGTTGATCGGCTTGCCCTGTGGACCGGATTGCGTATCGGAGCCACCGGGGACGATGTGCAAGCATTGTTTCGGGCGGGTTGGGCGGTTCGGCGACTGACTTCGGGCGCAGGGCCGTCGGACGGCGGCTGGCAATCGGGACTGGCCGCCTTTCTGGACCGGATGGCTCAGGGGATAGACGAAGTCCCAGAGGCGGTCGCGGACTTGGCCGAAGTGATGGATAGCGCACAAGCCCTGCACCCTGTCACGCAGTCGGCCATTGCCTTTCACGCGTGGCGCGCGCTGTCGCAAGGAAATGGACAGGATACCGAAGCAGCGGTGATCGCTGCGCGGCATGCGGCCACGATGGGTCGGGGCGGGGCACTGTTCATGCCGCTGGCACTGTCGGGCCCCGGGGCGCTGCGCGGCATCGGCACGCCAGAGGAAAAACTCAACGCTTGGGTTCGGGGGGCAGGGCAGGCGGCCTTGGCCGCGCTGCTGCATCTGGATCGCGTCAGCGCGTGGGAGGCCCGGGCACGCGAGGCCACCACGGATCTCAGCGGGCGGACGCCGCCGGTCCTGATTGATGTGCTGACCGCCTGGCCCATGGTTTCCGCGCCATTGGCCGAGGAGTTGACGCAGGCTTCGCGTGCAGCCGTGCAGCGCAATCTCGACAAGTTCACCGAACGTGGGTTGATCCGCGAAGTGACCGGGCAGGGCCGTTATCGGGTTTGGGCTGCCGCGCTGTAGTCCAACAACCATTCACGGAACGCGCGCGCGGGTGGCCGCAATGTGGCCCGTGATGGGTAGATCAGGTGGTAGGCATCCCGTCCCGGCACGGCCACCTCGGGCAGACACGGCACCAGGCCCGAGATCCGCATGATCCGGTCAGACGCGGGCGCGCGGGCCAGGGCGATCCCGACCCCTTGCGCGGATAGCTCGGCCGCCATCACTGAATTGTCCGCGAAGAAATACTTAGCCTGCCCGGTCGGCAGCCGCAGGGCTTCGAACACGTGCGGCCAACTGGCCCTGTGGGTCGAAACCTCGATCAGCGGAAACCGGGCCAGATCCAGCGGAGTGCTGATCTGGTCGGCAATGTCTGGTGGCGCCACGGGAAAAAGGGTCTCGGTCAACAGCATGTCACCTTCAGCCCCGAACAGCGTCGGGTTGCCGAACACGATCTGCAGGTCGGTAAAACGATTGGCGAAGTCGGCCATCCGGTTCCCGGTCGTCAGGGACAGGTTGATCTGAGGATGGGATTTTTGGAACTGGGTCAGGCCCGCCGCAAGCACCCCTTGCGCGAACAACAACACGGATTGGACATACAGCCGTTGGTCCCGGGTCTGGCCGAACAGGCCGGTAGTGGCTGAGTCCAGCATCACCAGCGATTGCTGCACGACCGGCAGGTACGCCCGCCCGGCCTCGGTCAAAGTGACGGCATGGGCATGGCGATGAAACAGCGGCGTGCCCAGACGAGTTTCCAGCGCCTTGACCTGTTGGCTGACAGCGGCGGCCGACATGTTCAGCTGGGCGGCAGCACGGGCAAAGCTTTCGGTGCGGGCCGCGGCCTCGAAAACGCGCAGCCAGTTGAGAGAGGGGATGCGGGTCGACATGGCAATCAGGCTAAGCTGAACTTATCCTGACAGGCAAGGCTTTGCGTTCTCGTCGCAAGACCGCTTCGGCTAGGCTGTGCGTGAACCGATCCGAAAAGGTGCACCCATGCCCGACATCCAAGACCTGACCCGGCACAAACTGACCCCATCGCAAGCAGCGCAATACTGGGAAGACGGCTTCCTGTTTCCGCTGGATATCCTGTCTGCTGACGAGGCCGCGCAGGTGCGCTCGGAACTCGAACAGATTGAACGCGACTGGATGGCCGCCGATCTGCCTCTGCCGCTGAATACCTACAAGCGCGTGAATTCACACCTCGTGATGCCGCTGGCGGCGCGACTGGCCATGGATCCGCGTATTCTTGATGCAGTCGAAGGCGTCTTGGGTCCGGACGTCATGATCTGGTCGGCCGAGTTTTTCATCAAAGAGCCGCGCACCGTCCAGACAGTTGGCATGCATCAGGACCTGACCTATTGGGGGATGGGCGAGACCCCGGATCAGGTTACGGCCTGGCTGGCCCTGTCGCCGGCAACCGTGGAAAGCGGCTGCATGGATTTTGTCCGGGGAAGTCACAAGAACCCAATACTTCCGCACAATGATACCTATTCCGAGACCAACCTGCTGTCGCGCGGGCAGGAGATTGCGGTCGAAGTGGCCGAGGAAGACAAAACCCATATCGAACTGGCGCCCGGGCAGATGTCACTTCACCACGGGCTGACCATTCATGGCTCGGGTCCGAACCGGTCGGACGATCGGCGTATCGGGATGGCCATCCGCTATATCAGCCCGAATGCGAAGCAGTTGGTGGCGGACCGCGACTACGCGATGGTCGCGCGCGGAGAGGACCGGCAGGGAAACTTCATCCATGTCCATCCGCCCGCCACCCTGTTTTCCGACGAGTCGCTTGCCCTGTACGAACAGGTGCGCCGCGATCTGGGCAAGGCGCTGGCAGCTGGGGCCAAGGCCACCGTTCCGCTCTATGATTGAGCCGGGTTCGAAACCCAAAGGCCAGGGGATTGGACGCCTAGCGCCCAACCCCGACATAGGTTTCAAAACCGGATTTCTTGACCTTGTCGCGTGAATAGATGTTCCGCAGGTCGACCATGCGTGGAGATTTCATCTCAGCGGCCATCTGCGTCAGGTTCAGCGCGCGGAACTCGTTCCATTCGGTCAACAGCACCACTGCGTCCGCGTCCTTGGCAGCGGCATACGGGTCTTCGACCCACTCTACACCCGGCAGCAGAGCCTCACCCTCGGATCGGCCCTGAGGGTCGACCACGCGAACTTTGGCGCCGCCACCGATCAGGGCGGGCACGATGGTCAGTGATGGAGCGTCGCGCATGTCGTCGGTGTTGGGTTTGAAAGTCACCCCAAGAACCGCCACGGTCTTGCCGTTGAAACTGTCGTCGCAAGCTTCGCGGATCTTTTCGATCATGCGTTTTTTGACCTCGTCATTCACGCGCATGACGGTTTCGGTGATCTGCATTGGAAAGGCATGTTCCTGTCCGATCCGCGCAAGCGCCGCGGTGTCCTTGGGAAAGCATGATCCGCCGTAACCGGGGCCGGCATGCAGGAACTTGTTTCCGATGCGCCCATCCAAGCCGATGCCGCGCGCCACTTCCTTGACGTCGCCACCGACCCGCTCGCACAGGCCAGCGATTTCGTTGATGAATGTGATCTTGGTGGCGAGAAAGGCATTTGCCGCATATTTGATCATTTCGGCGCTTTCCAGATCCGTCGTCAGGATCGGAAAATCGCGCAGGTAAAGTGGGCGGTAGATTTCGGCCATCACCTCGGCGGCGCGGTCGTTCTCGACCCCTACAACGACGCGGTCCGGACGCATGAAATCGTCGATCGCAGCGCCTTCGCGCAGGAATTCCGGGTTCGAGGCGACATCAAAGTCTGCCTTGGGGTTTGCCGCCGCGACAACTTCCTGAACCTTGCGGTTGGTCCCGACCGGAACCGTGGATTTTGTCACCACCACGGTGTAGCCATCCATGGCATGGGCGATTTCCTCGGCCGCTGCCATCACATAGGTCAGATCCGCATGGCCGTCGCCGCGGCGGGTTGGTGTCCCGACGGCGATAAAGACGGCATCCGCGCCCTTCACCGCATTCGCCAGATCGGTGGTAAAGCTCAGCCGGCCGGCGGCCACGTTCTTGGCCATCAGAACATCCAGCCCCGGTTCGTAGATTGGAACTTTTCCGTCCTGCAGCATCTGGATCTTAGCTTCGGCCTTGTCGACGCAAATGACGTCATGACCGAAATCCGAGAAGCACACACCCGACACCAGACCCACATATCCGGTGCCGATCATCGCAATACGCATTATTCAAATTCCCTTGTTACCAATGCCACCTCGGGCGGCCACACATTCGGAGAAACTTCCGCCGGTTTCAATGCCTGACAGTGGCCTCGGGTTGCATTCCATGACATCTTGCTGTTTTTGGGGCGACAAATGGGCGTCCATGAAACTGGTGGAACAAACTGATGACCAAAAAAGCGCTGATCACCGGAATTACCGGACAGGACGGGTCTTACCTGGCCGAATTTCTGTTGGCAAAGGGCTATGAGGTTCACGGGATCAAGCGTCGGGCATCCTCGTTCAACACCCAGCGGATCGACCACATCTATCAGGACCCCCACGAGCCTGATCCGAAGCTGCGGCTGCATTACGGCGATCTGAGCGATACCTCGAACCTGACCCGCATCATTCAGGAGGTTCAGCCCGACGAAGTCTACAATCTGGGTGCCCAATCTCACGTGGCCGTCAGCTTCGAGTCGCCGGAATATACCGCGGATGTCGATGCCATCGGCACCTTGCGCCTGCTTGAGGCGATCCGGTTCCTGGGACTTGAAAACAAGACCCGGTTCTATCAGGCGTCCACGTCGGAACTCTACGGGCTGGTCCAGGAAACTCCGCAGCGCGAAACGACTCCGTTCTATCCCCGCTCGCCCTACGCGGTGGCCAAGCTGTATTCGTATTGGATCACGGTCAATTACCGTGAGGCGTACCGGATGTATGCCTGCAACGGAATCCTGTTCAATCACGAAAGCCCGCGCCGCGGCGAAACCTTTGTCACCCGCAAGATCACGCGTGGTCTGGCCAACATCGCCCAGGGCTTGGAGAAGTGCCTTTACATGGGGAATATCGACAGTCTGCGCGATTGGGGCCACGCCAAGGACTACGTGCGGATGCAGTGGATGATGCTGCAGCAGGACAAGCCCGAGGATTTTGTTATTGCCACCGGCAAGCAGTATTCCGTGCGCCAATTCATCGAATGGTCGTCGGCCGAGCTTGGGCTTACCTTGGAGTTTTCGGGCAGCGGTGTGAACGAGGTCGCAACGGTGACGGCGATTGAAGGCGACAACGCCCCAGCGCTGAAACCCGGCGACGTGATCATGCGGATCGACCCGCAGTATTTCCGACCCGCCGAGGTGGACACTCTGCTGGGTGACCCGTCGAACGCCAAGGCCAAATTGGGTTGGGAGCCGGAGCTGACCGTGCAGGAAATGTGCGCAGAGATGGTTCTGGAAGACCTCAAAACCGCCAAGCGACACGCCTTGTTGAAAGAGCACGGGTTCGAATTGCCGGTCAGCCTGGAAAACGGCTGAGGAGGCAGAAATGCGCAAGATCTACATCGCCGGACATCGTGGCATGGTGGGTGGAGCAATCCTGCGTCAGCTCAAGGCGCGCCAGGCTGATGGTGAGGCGCTTGAACTGGTGACCCGAACCCATTCCGAATTGGATCTGACCGATCAGGCGGCCGTCCGCGCCTTCATGCAGGCCGAGCGGCCAGACGTCGTGATCCTGGCCGCTGCCAAGGTGGGGGGGATTCACGCCAACAACACGTATCCTGCAGATTTCATTTACGAAAATCTGATGATCGAGTGCAACGTGATCCATCAGGCTTTTGCGGCCGGCGTACGGCGTCTTTTGCAGCTGGGCAGTTCCTGCATCTACCCGCGTGAAGCAGCGCAGCCGATGCGCGAAGACGCGTTGCTGACGGGTGTTTTGGAGCCGACGAACGAACCCTATGCGGTCGCCAAGATCGCCGGAATCAAGCTGTGCGAAAGCTACAACCGCCAGCACGGGGTCGACTACCGGTCGGTCATGCCGACCAACCTGTATGGGCCGGGCGACAATTTCCACCCTGACAACAGCCATGTTCTGCCAGCACTGATCCGCCGCTTCCACGAAGCCAAACGCGACGGGCTGGACGAGGTGGTGATCTGGGGAACTGGCAAGCCGCGGCGTGAGTTCCTGCATGTCGATGACATGGCCGAGGCATCGCTGTTCGTAATGGATTTGCCGCAGGACGTGTATCAGGCGAATACGCAACCCATGCTGAGCCACATAAACGTGGGCTGCGGGCAGGACGTTTCAATTGCCGAGCTGGCCTCACTGATAGCCAAAATCACCGGATATACCGGCCGGATCACGCAGGACACCACCAAGCCAGATGGTACGATGCGCAAGCTGATGGACGTTTCCCGGTTGGCCAAGATGGGCTGGAAGGCACGCATAGGCCTCGAAGATGGTATCCGCGAGACCTATGACTGGTTCCTTGATCAATCGGCCGACGACCTGCGGGCCAAATAGGCACCCGGCCCAAAGACCGGGTGCGTTCGCTGATCAGAACCAGCGGCCGATGGCTGCGACTGTCGGGCTGATCGTGGCCGGATCGGACACCGCCGACAGAACTTGCCACGCTACCTGCGTTTCGGTCGGCAAATCGAAGCTGATTAACCGTCCCAGTGCATTACCGCTGCCGCTTAGGGTTGGAGTACTGCCCAGAGCAAAAGGCGCGGGGAAAGTCCAAGTATTCTGGGCGCTTGCAAACAGTAGCCCCATGCCGGCAGTACAGGCCACCGCACTCGCCGCGAGGGTGCAGATCTGGGTTCCGTCCGCGAAACGAACGAATTCGCCGTTTGCATTTGCGCCGCGTTCGATCACCGCGCCGGTCGGGGTCCCGCTAGACTGCGTCACCTGACCCAAGAGGTTACCCGGTCCATATCCGTAGTCGGCTCGCATCAGCCGTCCGGGTGTTACATCTTCAGGGTTGGCTTGAACGGCCGCGCCACTGATCGTTCCCGATGTGGCATCCACGCGCACCGCCTCGGTCCAAGAGCCGCCGTCCGGTGAAACCTTGATGGAAAAATCGGTACTGCCCGCAAGGCCCATCTCGGCGTGGCCGGTCCAGTTGGACTGAAACAGGAGGGAGGCGGTGTCAGTCGCGCTAGCTTTGTTGACCTTCAACTGGTGGCCGCTCCCGTCATGGCTCAGCAATGTGGCGGGACTCCGAACCGAAAGGCGGTTGGTCGGATCGTATCCGGTTGCGACCCCGACCCCGACAAGGTTCGCAGTATTGAGCGGAGGATCGATCCATCCGCCGTTGTCCCAGACCTTGAGCGCGGCGCCGGCTTGGTCCCAAACACGCCATCCGTTTGCCGGCGTGACAAAGACCCAAGCATTGTCCAGCCAAGCCGCGAGTTGCCCAGGCTTCCCCGCCCAGGCGCCTGTCGGGCTGGCCCCCAAGCCGTAGATGGCACCTTGATCTGGTGCCGCAGGTGGAATGGTTTCATCCAGAGCCACAACACTCAGCTGCACGATCAGGTCCAGCTGCCGCAGCGCTTCGTTGTGGGTGACGTGTTTTTGCGCCTGTGAGGGTTGCAGAAACGGCAGATTCAAACGGGGGGTGATTTGGGACACGGGCGGGATCCTCCTTGGGCCATCGATTCACGGAATTCGCTGCGCGCCACCCTGCCGCGGATGGGATGAATCCCCGCTTTCACGTGCGAACGGCACAAAAAGGATTTGGTTACTTGTGGATTTCCAAATACGAAACAAAGCCGCCCTTTTGGGGCGGCTGTGGATATTTTTTGTATGGAGGTCGGCCAGCTGATTCTGTCCTGTACGCCCAAAGAGTGAACCGTTGGCGACCGGAGCCGCGGTGTTCAGCCAGAATCAGCTACGGGCGTAGACATCCTCGTACCGGATAATATCGTCTTCTCCGAGGTAGGCGCCGGTCTGGACCTCGATCAGGACCATAGGCACCTTGCCGGGGTTTTCCATCCGGTGAACCGCGCCAAGGGGGATGTAGACAGACTGGTTTTCGCTGACTAGACGAACCTCGTCATCGATCGTGACCTTGGCGGTACCTTCTACGACGATCCAATGCTCGGACCTGTGGTGGTGGGATTGCAGGCTCAGGGCCGCGCCGGGGTTTACGTGAATCCGTTTGACCTGGAATCGTTCGCCCACAACCAGGCTCTCGAACCAGCCCCAAGGGCGATGGTCGACCGGCAGAGCTTCGGCCTGCGGTGCCCCTTTGGCCTTCAGGGCGGCCACGGCCTGTTTGACGTCCTGTGCCTTGTCCATGCTGGCCACCAGAACGGCATCCGGCATGGCCACAGCGATCATGTTCTCGAGCCCCATGGCCACGACTTCTTGAGAGGCAGACTCGGACCGGATCAACACGTTGTTGCAGTCGATCGTCGTCACCTCACCGGTGGTCGCAACGCCGTTTTCGTCGGGGCTGCTCAGCTCCTGGACGGCCGACCAGCTGCCGACATCCGACCAGCCGGCGGCATAGGGAACAACGCTCAGGTTTTTGGCCCGCTCCATGACCGCGTAGTCGATCGAAATGTCTTCGACTTTCCCCCAGGCCAATGCGTCCAGTCGCAGAAAGCCAAGATCGGCCTTCGCGTCCTCGACGGCAGTCTGCACCGGCGGCAACAGGTTGGGTGCATGATCCTGGAATGCAGCGATGATGTCGCGCACCGCAAACAGGAAAATGCCGGAATTCCACAGGTAACTGCCATCGGAGATCATGGCCTTGGCCCGATCCAGATCGGGCTTTTCAACGAAATGGTCCAATGCGACCGCAGCACCTGTCGCGTCGGGCGCAGCGCTGAGCTTCAGATATCCATATCCGGTTTCTGGCCGGTCCGGAGTGATCCCGAACGTCACCAGTTGGCGGTCCCTCTCGATGGCGGTCACACCTTGCGAAACCGCCGCGTGGAACGCGGATTTGTCGGGAACGACGTGATCGGACGGCGCCACCAGCATCAAAGCATCCGGGTCTACCTTCGACAGGTAAAGCGCGGCCGCTAAAACCGCCGGAGCCGTGTTGCGGCCCTCAGGTTCAATGAGGATCGGACCGGGGTCGACACCAATGGCGGTAAGCTGCTCGGTGACGATGAAGCGGAACGATTCATTCGTGAGTATCAGGGGCTTGGCGTACGGCGCGTCCTTGGGCCCTCGCATCCGGTCCGCACAGTCCTGCAACAGGCTGCTGTTGCCGACCAGCGGCACGAACTGTTTGGGATAGCTTTTTCGGGACAGCGGCCAAAGCCGGGTTCCGGAGCCGCCGCACAGAATGACAGGATAGATGGTGGTCATGACGAATGGGCTTTTCGGCTGGTTTTCTGACGTTTTATCGCAGTCATCACAGGATGGGTGAAGGACCGCCGCTTATTGGGCAGCCCGACCTGTGGCAACAATATCATTCAGATAGGCGCTCAGGTCGTCGCGCAGGTCATTCCGGGCCAGGGCAAAGGCCACGGTGGCCTGCAGGAAGCCCGCTTTTGATCCGCAGTCGAAGCGTTGACCATCAAAGCGGTATCCGAAAACCGGGACACCGTTGCCGATGTCTTCGGCGATGGCATCGGTCAGCTGGATTTCCCCGCCGCTGCCTTTCTTCATCTGATTGAGGTTGTACAGCACCGATGGCCCCAAAATGTATCGACCGATCACCGCCATGTTCGACGGTGCCTCGTCGGCCTTGGGCTTTTCGACCATGCCGCGGGCTCGGATCACCTTGCCGGAACTGTCGGCGGCGTCCAGTATCCCGTACGAGCTGGTTTTTTCGGGTGCGACCTCCATCGCGGCGACCATGTTGCCGCCGGTTTCCTCATAAGCCTCGACCATCTGCTGCAGGCAGGGTTTGTCGGCCGCAATAACGTCGTCCGGCAGCATGACCGCAAAGGGTTCATCGCCGATCAGACGGCGGGCGCACCAGACTGCGTGTCCCAGCCCCAGAGCCTTGTGTTGGCGGATATAGGCGATAGCACCGCTTTCCATGTTGGTATTCTCGAGAACCTCCAGCAAATCATCCTTGCCTTTGGCCTTCAGCTCCTGCTCCAGCACGAGATTGTGGTCGAAATAGTCTTCGAGCGCCGATTTCCCGCGTGATGTGACGAAGATGAACTCGGTAATACCCGCAGCGCGGGCTTCGTCGATGGCATATTGAACGAGAGGCCGGTCAACCAGCGTCATGATTTCCTTCGGAACGGATTTCGTTGCCGGAAGAAACCGGGTGCCCAATCCTGCGACAGGGAAAATCGCCTTGGTGACCTTGCGTGACATGTGACCTCTCAAATTCAAAAACTTAGCCGGCGGACGTGGTGCATCCGGGGCTTCCTCTTAGGCTGCGAAACCGGATCAATCAATGATGCCCGAAAAAACAGGCCGAAAACGACCGAAGGGTGCCATTTGGTCATGGCAAAGTCAAAACACCCAGTTCCAATAACTCTGCCCTAACGGGCAAGGACCCCGAAGCCGGTTGTCCGGCTTCGGGGACAGGATCAAGCGTTTGCCATGATCGCTTCCAGCGGATCATGCTCGGCCACGAAGTGCCCAGGCGCAATCTCGCTGAGCGCGGGAACATAGTCGGTCTGACCCGCCGCCAGACGGCTGGGCAGGAACCGCAGCGCCGCCTTGGGGTCCATGGGCGAGGGCAACTCGCCCGGCAGTTTCAGCCTTTGGCGGCTGCGCTCGACATCCGGGTCCGGGATCGGTACCGCCGAGATCAGCGACTGCGTATACGGATGAACCGGGTTCGCGCAGATCACCTCGCCATCGCCCAGTTCGACGATGCGGCCGAGATACAGAACCATGATCCGGTTCGACACCGCGCGCACCACCGACAGGTCGTGGCTGATGAAGATCATCGACAGGCCGAATTCCTGCTGCAGTTCCTTCAGCAGCTGCACGATCTGCGCCTGGATCGACACGTCCAGCGCCGAGACCGCCTCGTCGCAGATGATCAGCTTGGGCTTGTTGATCATCGCCCGTGCGATGCCCACCCGCTGGTTCTGGCCGCCCGACAGCTCGTGCGGGTAGCGATTGATCATGTTGGCGTTCAGGCCGACCCGTTCCATCATCTCGGCGACCATCTGCTTGCGCTCGCGCTCGGTCAGGTCGGGGCGATAGGTTTTCAGCGGTTCCGCGATCGAGGCCGAAATCGTCATCCGCGGGTCCAGGCTGGCCAGCGGGTCTTGGAACACGATCTGCAGATCCTTGCGGTACTTGTTCAGCTCGGCCCGTTTCAGCCCGACGATCGGATGGCCCAGCCAGCTGACATTGCCGGCGCTCGGCTCGATCAGCTGCAGCACGGCACGGGCGAGGGTGGACTTGCCGCAGCCCGATTCACCGACCACGCCGAGGGTTTCACCTTTGCGGATGTCAAAGCTGACGCCGTTCACCGCCTTCAACGGCACCTTGCGGCCAAAGATGCCGCCCGGAACGTGGATCGGGAAATGCACCTTGACGTCATCGACCTTCAGCAGCGGCGCCTCTTCGGTCTCCACTACCTTGGGCGCGTCGCCCGCGTCGATGCGGGGCATGGCCTCGATCAGGGTGCGGGTATAGTCGTGCTTGGGCGCGTGAAAGATCTCGCGCGTGTCTCCGGCCTCGACGAACTCACCCAGGCGCATGACCTGCACCCGGTCGCACATGCGGGCCACGACGCCCATGTCATGCGTGATCAGGGCGATGGCGGTGCCTTCGTCCTTTTGCAGACGCACCATCAGGTCCAGAATGTCGGCCTGAACGGTCACGTCCAGCGCGGTGGTCGGTTCGTCGGCGATCAGCAGCTTGGGATTGCACAGCATCGACATGGCGATCATCACCCGCTGGCGCATCCCGCCCGACAGCTCGTGCGGGAACTGGTCCAGACGGCGCGCGGCCTCGGGGATGCGCACGCGGTCCAGCCATTCCAGGCACCGTTGCCGCGCGGCCGAACCCTGCAGGCCTTCGTGCACCTGCAAGACTTCGCGCATCTGCTGGCCGACCCGCAAATGCGGGGTCAGGGCAGTCAGCGGGTCCTGAAAAATCATGCCCACGTCATCGCCGCGGATCTGGTTCAGCTTGTTCACGGGCAGGTTCAGAATTTCCTGCCCGTTCAGCAGCACCGACCCGGTGGCCCGGCCCGCCGGCGGCAGCAGCCCCATCGCGGCCATGAAGGTCTGGCTTTTGCCCGACCCGCTTTCGCCGACGATGCCCAGGCATTCGCCCGGCGCGATGTCAAAGCTGATGTTCTTGACGGCCTCGACCACCCCGTCGGGCGTGTCGAACTGAACGCTCAGGTTCTTTACGGAAAGCAGGCTCATGTCAGCGGTCCTTCGGATCCAGTGCGTCACGCAGGCCATCGCCGATGAAGAACATCGTTATGATGATGGTGACGTAAAATGCCAGGGGGTACATCAGTTGCCACAACGTGCCGTAACCCATGGTTCCGGCGCCCTCGGCGATCAGACGACCCAACGAGGTATAGGGCTCGGAAATCCCCAGCCCCAGGAACGAGATGAAGCTCTCCGTCAGGATCATCTCGGGCACCAGCAGCGAAGCATAGACGATCACCACGCCCAGCAGGTTGGGCAGGATGTGGCGGTACATGATGGTGAACTCGCTGACACCGGCGGCGCGGGCGGCCTCGATGAACTCGCGGTTCTTCAGGGTCAGGGTTTGGCCGCGCACGATCCGCGCCATGGTCAGCCAACCCACCGCACCCAGCGCGATGAACAGCATGAAGAACGACCGCCCCGCCACGACCAGCAGCAGGATGATGACCAGCGTGGCCGGAATGGCCAGCAGTATGTCGACGAAGCGCATCATCACGCCATCGACGCGCCCGCCGATATAGCCGGCGGCGATGCCATAGCACGTGCCCACGATCAGCGCGGTGGCCGCCCCGATCAGACCCACCAGCAACGAGGTGGTGGTGGCCTGGATGACCCGGCTGTACAGGTCTCGCCCCAGATCGTCGACGCCGAAATAGTGCCCGGTCTCGATGGACGGCATACCCATGCCGGCCACGTCGCCCATAACGTTCCAGTCGATTTCCTCGTTGCTCCAGACGGCAAAGTAGGGCCCGATGATCGTGAACAGAACGATCAGGCCCAGGATGAACACGCTGGCCATGGCGGCCTTGTTGCGGACAAAACGCATCCGCGCGTCCTGCCACAGCGAACGTCCCTGAATGACCGTGTAATCGGTGATGTCTTCGGCCAGATGGGCGGCTTTCTGAGATTTTCCAAGCATTTGCCAGCCCCCCTCAGTAACGGATTTTCGGATCGAACCAGGCATAAGCCAGGTCGGTCAGCAGGTTCACCAGCACGGTCAGAACGCCATAGAGGATCGTGACCCCCAGCAGCACGGCATAGTCGCGCGACAGGGCCGAACCCACATAGGCCTGCCCCAGCCCACCGGTCGAGAAGTAGATGTCAACGAAGACCGAACCGGTCAGCACATAGACGAAGACCGGCCCCAGATAGGACACCACCGGCAGCAGCGTGGGTTTCAGCGCATGGCGCCAGATCACGGTGCGGGTGGGCAGGCCCTTGGCCCGCGCGGTGCGGATGAAATTCGAGTTCAGAACCTCGAGCATCGACGAACGCGTGATCCGCGCGATCGAGCCCATGTACGAGGTCGCAAGCGCGATGACGGGCATGATCAGGTATTGCCACTGGCCCCCGTTCCAGCCGCCGCCCGGCAGCCAGCCCAGCCACAAGGTGAAGGTCAGGATCAGGATCGGGCCCATGATGAAGTTCGGCAGTGCCTGCGCGGCGATACCCAGACCCACGGCGAAATAGTCGATCCAGCTGTTGTGGCGGATCGCGGCGGCGATGCCCAAACTGACACCCACCAGCGTGGCCACGAGGAAGGACAGCATCCCGTAGGTCAGCGAAATCGGAAAGCCCTGCGCGATTATGTCGTTCACGTCGCGGTCCTTGAATTTGAAGGACGGGCCGAAATCGAAATGCACCACGATGTTGTACAGGTAGTCCCACAGCTGTTTCCACAGCGGCTGGTCCAACCCGTAGCGCGCCTCGATATTGGCCAGAACCTGCGGCGGCAACGGCCGCTCCGAGGTGAAGGGCCCGCCGGGCGCGAAGTGCATCAGAAAGAAACTGGCGACGATCAGCAACAGGATCGTCGGAACGGCGATCAGCAGTCGCCGGATGACATAGGCAAGCATTTCATGCCCCCAATTATTGGCCCTGCCCCAGAGCATGTCCGGGGCAGGGCGCGATCAAAGGATGATGATTACTCGGCGATCTTGTAGAGGTTCTTCGAGTACCAGTTCTGCTCGACGTTGTTCACCGGCCAGTTCCCCACGTCGCTGTCCATCATGTAGACACCGGCGTAGTGGTAGATCGGGATCACAGGGGTTTCCTGTGCGATGATCCGCTCAACCTCGGTGTACAGCGGGGCCGGATCGTCCGAGGTTTTGGCCTGAGCCAGCAGCTCGTCGACCTTGGCATTGTTGTACTTGCCGTCATTGTAGCCGGAATCCGACTGCAGCAGGTCCAGGAAGGTCGAGGCTTCGTTGTAGTCGCCGCACCATGCGCCGCGGGCCAGTTCAAAGTTCTGGTTGCCGCGCTCTTCCAGGAAGATCTTCCATTCCATGTTGGCCAGCTCGACCTGCGCGCCCAGCTTCTGCTTCCACATCTGGCTGAGGGCCACGGCGACTTTCTTGTGCGCCTCGGAGGTGTTGTAGACCATCGCGAAACTCAGCGGGTTGTCGGGACCGTATCCGGCCTCGGCCAGCAGTTCCTTGGCCAGCTCGTCGCGCTCGGCTTGCGTCATCGACGCCATTTCCACGACCGGCGGGGTGAACCCTGCGGTGGCTTCGGGCACGAAGGTATAGGCTTCGGGCTGACCGCCGGCCAGGATGTTCTCAGTGATGATCTTACGGTCAACCGCCAGCGACAGGGCCTGACGCACGTTCGGGTCCTTGAAGGCCTCGGGGCCGCCGTCGGACAGGTTGAACGTGTAGTAGTAGTTGCACAGGCGCGGGAAGCTGATTGCCTCGTTCGGGTATTCCTTCTTCAGGCGCGGAAACTGGCCTGCGGGCACCTCGGTGCGGTCCAGCTCACCGGCCAGATAGCGGGTCAGGGCCACGTTTTCATCGTTGATGACCAGCGCCACGACCTTGTCGATGATGGTGTTGTCGTTGTCCCAGTACATCGGGTTGCGCTCGCGCACCGAGCGTTCGTTGGGCAGGTGCTCGGTCAGGATATAGGCGCCGTTCGACACGATTTGGCCGGGCTTGGTCCATTCATCGCCGAACTGCTCGATGACCTTCTGCGGGGCCGGGAAGGTGGTCGAGTGCGTGGTCATCTGCGGGAAATAGGGCAGCGGCGCGCTCAGCTTCACTTCCAGCGTGTGGTCGTCGATCGCCTTGACGCCCAGATCCTCGACCGGCTTGTCGCCCGCGATGATCTCGGCGGCGTTCTCGATCGACATCAGCTCCATGAACCAGGCATAGGGCGACGACAGCGCCGGATCGACGGCACGTTTCCAGGCAAAAACGAAGTCATGCGCGGTGACCGGATCGCCGTTCGACCACTTGGCGTTGTCGCGCAGGGTGAAGGTGTAAACGTCCTTGGTTTCGTTGGTGGTATAGCCAGTGGCCACGCCCGGAACCAGGTAGCCGTCTTCGTCCTGGTTCATCAGACCTTCGAACAGGTCGCGGACAATCTCGGCGCCCGACACGTCCTCGACCACCTGCGGGTCGACCGAGCTGTGCTCGTCCAGCACGCGGTAGACGAAGGTCTGGTCATCGGCCAGCGGCTCGCCGGTGACCGGATGGGTGCCCGCGGCCAGCGCGGCTCCGGTGATGAAGGTCGAGCACAGCAGGCCCGCCACCGAGTTTCGAAGGATGGTGTTCATGATCTTCTCCCAATTATTGTGGCGGCGGTCTGCGCATCCATATGGGATGGCGTCCGGCGGCCCTGGTTGCCCGACATCCGCTGGGACCCGGTTCTTTTGAATTTTGGGTTGTGCCAATTCGCAAGGAACACTGCGTCGCAGCTTTCTGGATTGCAGTCGGTGAAGTGGATGCAAGAGCTTCCTCTCGCTGGCCGAGACCGTGCCACTATTTTGGGCAGGGTTAAAGCCTTCCCATGAGTCCGGATCGCCTAAAGGTAGAAAGAAACTTCGTGACGCGTGGTCGCCGAAATTTTGTAACGATGGCGTGTATCGTTGCGATATTTTCGTGCCCAGGCCGCCCGGATTGCAGCCCGAGGCGCGATCTGTTTCGGCAGAATTTCGCCGCTCGCTTTCGCCCGATCAGGCGAATCGCCAGCGGTCAGGGACGCAGCCGCGACTTCATGCCGGCTTCGGGGAAACAGGTTGGGGGCTGGTCGGTTTCTTCCTGCCAGCGGCCGATCGACCGGCGGGTTTTGTATCCCGGGAGCCCGTCGGCACCGCCCACGTCGTGCCCCATCGCGATCAACGCCTGCTGCATGGTCGCGATATCCGACCGGTAGAGACCGCCCACCTTGCCCCAGCGGCCTTTGAAATCGCCCACGCCATACTGAATGCGATCGCCCACATGGCCCACGAACAAGGCGTAGAGGTCGCTCATGTTGTAGTCTTTGAGAACGTAGAAATTGGGCGTTACGACAAAGGCCGGACCATTCCGGCCAGCCGGCATCATCAGGTAGCCCTCGCCGCGCAGCTCGTGTTCGGGGAAGGGGCGGCCCGATACGCGTGTGATGCCCATGGCGACCCAGTCGCGGATCGGGCGACCCTGATCGGGACCCTCAAGCGCGCAGGACACAGACGCCGGTACGGTCACCTCGAACCCCCAATCGCGGCCGCTGACCCAACCGTGCCGCGCGAGGTAGTTTCCGATCGATGCAATCGTGTCGTCGGCCGACCCCCAAATGTCGGCCCGGCCGTCTGCATTGCCGTCGGCCGCGTGGTTCAAAAAGCTGGTCGGCATGAATTGGGGCTGGCCCAACGCGCCGGCCCAGCTGCTTTTCATCGCGCGGCCGTTCACGTGACCGGCCTCGACGATCTGCAGCGCGGCGATCAGTTCGCCGGTGAAATACTCCGCGCGCGTGCTCATGAATCCCTTGGTGGCCAGCACCTGGATTGCGTCATGCCGGATCGGAACCTGCCCATAGCCGCTTTCGCGGCCCCAGACCGCAAGGATGATCCGGGCGGGAACGCCGGTCTGTTCCTCGACCCGGCGCAGCGTTTCCGCATGACGCTTGGCCATACGCCGACCGCCGGCGGCGGCACCCTGCACCGAATTTGTGTTGAAATACCGGCCGGGGGACCCGAACTCGGCTTGCCTTTGCTTTTTGGGCGTCCGCGCCGGAGAGCCCGGCGGAACAAGATCGGGCAGTTCCCAATTCAGGCGAACCCCGTCGGTTGCGCTGTAAAACGTGCGGCGCGATACACCCTGCGCCCGAGCCAACGGCCAGACCTGTTGCTGCAACCAGTCCTGAAACTGCCGCTCAACCGCGGCTCGGTCTTGCGCGATCGCTGCGCCGGAAAACGCGATCAGTCCAATCAGAATAAGCAGTAAACGCATGACACAATGACTGACCCGACCCACTGGTCAAGTCAACTCGATGGTGAGGTGGTTCCCGGCTGCCGGGGAAAAACCTTGTGAAATCTGCTGACTCTGCCGATAGTTGCACCAACCTGAAGTTTGATGAGGGCGATCCGGCGTGAGCGGAAACAGGACTATACCTGCGGTACTGACAGCGCTGATCGTGGTCGTATTGTGGTTGGGCACGGCGCAATCGGCTCTGGCCAGCGACAGTTTCATGGATCCTCAAGGCCCTATTGCGGCGGTCCAAAAAACACACCTGGTGCGCGCGACCGCGTTGATCCTGATTGCGGTCATTCCGGTTCTGGTTCTGGTTCCCTTGATCGCTCTTCGCTATCGGCGCCGCGCGCAAAGCCCGGCTGCCTATCGGCCCAAATGGGATTTCTCGCCCATGCTGGAAACCGCGATGTGGGGTGTGCCGGTGGTGATCGTGGCGCTGCTGTCCTTTTATCTTTGGAAAGCAACCCACCGGCTGGACCCTTACGCGGCCCCGTTCGGCGATGAACCGGCCCTGCGTGTGCAAGTGGTGGGGCTGGATTGGAAATGGCTGTTCATCTACCCCGACCTGGGCATCGCGACGGTGGGTGAGTTCGGGGTGCCAACAAAACAACAAGTCGCCCTGACACTGACGACGGACACGGTGATGCAGTCATTCATGGTTCCCGCCCTGGCGGGGCAGATCTATGCGATGCCGGGAATGACGACCCAATTGCATCTCGTGGCTGATGCCCCCGGACAAATGCAGGGCGAAAACACCCAGTACAACGGGCGCGGCTTCACCAAGCAGAAGTTCCAGACGGTCGCGATGCCGCCGCCGGATTTCGACTCATGGGTCGACCGTGTTCGGCAGAACGGTATCGTTCTGAATCCGGCAACCTATCGGACACTGGCCATGCGGACGGACCGGGACGAGGTTCAGGCCGCGCTTGGCACCGCGCAGATGCCCGATAATGCGCTGTATTTCCGCCTGGATGATGGCGATCTGTTCCACAGCATCCTGGGCCGGTATCACAACGGGCAACCTTTGCCGCAGGATCAGCAACCGGGAACCGCTCAATACGGGCAGGAGGACAAGCAATGACATCTGCCGAGTCCGGTTTCTTCGGCCGTCTGAACTGGGATGCCTTCCCCATCGCCGGGCTGATCCAAGACCCCAATACGAATGAAATCGTGGCCAATGCCGCGGCGGGCGTGGTGATCGTGGGGGTGGCCGCGGTTCTGGGACTGCTCACCTGGTTTCGCCTGTGGGGGCCGCTGTGGCGCGACTGGCTGACCAGCGCGGATCACAAGAAGATCGGCATCATGTATATCGTCTTTGCCATCGTCATGCTGGCGCGCGGCGTTCTGGAAGGCGTCGTGATGCGCGCCCAACAGGCGGCCGGGCCGGGCGAGGGGTTCCTCGAGGCCGAACACTTTGCCGAACTGTTCAGCACCCACGGCACGATCATGATCTTCTTCGTTGCGGTGCCCTTCGTGTTCGGACTGGCGAATTTCCTCGTCCCGCTGATGATCGGCGCACGCGACGTGGCCTTTCCGGTGATGAATCAGATCAGCCTCGGCCTGACGGTTTCGGCGGGCATGATGCTGATGGTCAGCCTGGTGGTGGGCGAGTTTTCCACCGGCGGCTGGACGGCCTATCCGCCCTATACCGGCGCGGCCTTCAATCCGGGCGTGGGGCCGGATTACTGGATCTGGGCGATCGTGGTGTCGGGCATCGGCACCACCCTGACGGGGATCAACTTTGCCGTCACGATCTACAAACTGCGCGCGCCTGGGATGAAATTCATGCGGTTGCCGATGTATTGCTGGACGATCATCTGCAGTTCGATCCTGATCGTGTTCGCCATGCCGCCCCTGGGGGTGGCGGCACTGTTGCTGGCCGCCGACCGGTATCTTGATTTCCATTTCTTCACCAATGACCTGGGCGGCAACATGATGAACTATGCCAACCTGTTCTGGCTGTTCGGCCACCCCGAGGTCTATCTTCTGGTTCTGCCGGCCTATGGCATTTATTCCGAAGTCTTCGCGACCTTCTCGGCCAAGCGGCTCTATGGCTACAACTCGCTGGTGATCGCGACCATGTCGATTGCGGTGCTGTCGTTTACCGTCTGGTTGCACCATTTCTTCACCATGGGCCAAAGCGCCCTGATCAACGCGGTGTTCGGCATCGCCACGATGCTGATCGCCATACCCACCGGCGTCAAGGTCTATGACTGGATGGCCACCCTGTATCGCGGCCGCATCCGGTTCTCGGTGCCGATGCTGTACGGGCTGGCCTTTCTGATGCTGTTCGTGATCGGGGGGCTCAGCGGGGTGATCCTGGCCAACCCAACCGTTGACTATCAGGTGCACAATACGCTGTTCCTGGTCGCGCATTTCCACAACGTGTTGCTGCCGGGTGTCCTGTTCGGATTGCTTGCGGGCTACAACTACTGGTTTCCCAAGGCGTTCGGCTTCCGCCTGGACGAGGCTTGGGGGCGGATATCGGTCGTGCTGTGGACGGTGGGCTTCATGCTGACCTTCCTGCCGCTGTATTTCGTGGGCCTGATGGGTATGCCGCGCCGCTCCTACAGTTGGGAGGACCCGAGCTTTCACCCCTACATGATCACGGCCGTCATCGGCGCGCTGGTCATTCTGGCGGCCTTGCTGTCGGTCGTCGTGCAGCTGTGGGTCAGCATCCGCAACCGCGAACAGAGCCGCGTATCGGTTGGCGACCCCTGGGACGCCCGCACGCTGGAATGGTCGATCCCGGCCCCGCCGCCGCCCTACAATTTCGCGATCATCCCGCATGTCACGGACCGCGACGATTTTGCCGCCGCGAAAGAGCGTGGCGAGGCCTACCCGCACCCCGACCGGTACGAGGACATCACCATGCCGCGCAACACCGGTATCGGTTTCGTGCTCTGCGTGCTCAGCGGTGCGTGGATGTTTGCGCTGGTCTGGTGGATCTGGTGGCTGGCGGCGCTGATGACCGTGATGATGATCCTGTCATTCATCCTGTGGACCTTTCAGACCGATACCGAAGAAGTGGTTTCAGCTGAAGACGTGCGCAGGCAGCACGAGGCCTGGCTGGACTTGGTCCGCAACGCGACCCCTGTGAACCGGGATCACGAAGGTGCGCCAGAAAACACCGGGCTTGCCCGACCGGATCTGGAGGCAGCGACATGAAGCCTGCACCAACCCACAGTTACCCAGGTCTGAACCTTGGGCGGCGTCATGCCAGCGCCCACAAGGCGACCGAAGTGGTGACCTTCGGTTTCTGGGTCTTTCTGATGAGCGACCTGGTCTATTTCGGGCTGATGTTCGGCGTCTACATCACCATGATCGACGCGCAGGCAGGTGGTCCTGGCCCGCACGACTTGTTCGATCTCTACAGCATCTTTGCCCAGACCCTGATCCTGCTGACCAGCAGCCTGACTGTTGGACTTGCCATGCTGGCGCTGAAATACAACCTGCCGCGCGGTCGGATCGTCCTGTGGTTCGGGGTTACGCTGCTGCTTGGGCTGAGTTTTCTGGTCCTCGAAATCCGCGATTTCATGTCGATGGCGGAAAAGGGTGGCATCCCGCAGCGCAGCGGTTTCCTGTCTGCCTTCTACGGGTTGGTGCCTCTGCACGGGCTGCATGTGGCGGCGGGCTGTGTGTGGCTGGTCGTTCTGGGCATTCAACTGCGGGTCATGGGGATGACCGACCTCGTGATTTCGCGCGTGGTGCGGCTGGCACTGTTCTGGCACTTCCTTGATCTGATCTGGATCGGCATCATCACCATCGTGTATTTCGGAGGGCTGACCTATGGATAAACGGTCCGAGATGCACAGGCGCGAGCGGCGCCGGTATGTGATCGGCTATGGCGGCTCGCTGTTGCTGACACTCACCGTGTTTGCGATCGCCTACTGGTTCGGCATCGAGACCAAGGGTGTCTACCTTGCAATTGGGCTGTTGGGTTTGGCGCAGCTGATTGTTCAGCTGGTCTATTTCCTGCATATCGACCGTCGCCGCAGCAGCCGCGAAGATCTGGATTTGGTCCTGTTCTCGACGCTGGTTCTTCTGATCATCATTCTTGGAACGGTCTGGATCCTGGGCAATCTGGCTATGCGGATGCACATGCCGGGCATGTAGCGACCGGCTAGCCCATCACCCACAGTCCCAGCCACAAGGCCAGCCAGCACAGTCCGAGGCTGAGCAGGATGTTTCCACCCGCAAGGACAATCGTCCGCTCGCGCTGCAGTTCAAGAGACTGGTAGGCAAAGCTGGAGAATGTCGTGAACCCTCCGCAAAAGCCGAAAACCAGGCGCTTTTCTTCTTCGGCCATCTCCACGGGCCCGCCCAGGTACCCGATCCAAAGCCCCAACAACAGGCTGCCCAATACGTTCACGACCAGCGTCGAGACCGGGAGGTCGTGAGTGATGGCCCGTGCGACCCAGTGACGAAGGACTGCTCCCAGTCCGCCGCCCAGCCCGAACACCGCATGCAGATACAGATCGGTCATTCGGCCGGCCCTCCTGAGCGGCGGCGGCGTCCAATTGCCTCGCCCAGAATGGCCGCGCCCAAACCGCAGATGACTTCGGCCGCCAACGGCAAGATGACCGACCAGCCGTCGGTTTCAGCGATCCGTTCCAGTTCGGCGGCAAAGGACGAAAACGTCGACAATCCGCCGCAGAAACCAACGGCCCCGAGGTGCAGAACATGGGCATGCACCCGGCCCCGTATGGCGTAGAGCCATCCCAGAATGAAACAGGCCACGACATTGATGCCGAAGGTCGATGTCAGCAACGGCATCCCCGGAATTTCCAGCGCAAACAGTTCGCGCAGGATCGACCCAGCCGCTCCTCCGACAAAGACGGCGGCGTACATCATGGGCTTCCCCGAAACTGCCGCCTGAGTTTTGGCCAAGGACGCTTCTCCGCCTGTGGGGTTTGGATTTGGATAGCGGCTGTGCCGCCCGGGTTCAACCGCCGCAACCAAGCCACCGCAAATCCGCCCGATGCTTGGGGTGGCAGTACAAAGGCTTGCAATCAAAGGGCAACCTGCCCACGATCTATCGGGACAGGCCCGATGGGGTCGGAACCAGAGGGCAGGTCATGACGTCGAATTCCGTATGCAAGGTATTGCTGGATATTCTCGCGGATGCCGGAGGGCGCCAGATCTTCGGCGTGACGGGCGATGCGCTCAACCCCCTGCTTGAAGCCATGCGCGGGGATGGCCGGTTCGAATGGATCGGGGTCAGGCACGAAGAAAACGCAGCCTATGCAGCCTATGCCCAGGCGCATCTGACCGGCGGGATCGGGATTTGTGCCGGAACCGTCGGTCCCGGAGCGCTGCACCTGATCAATGGACTGTACAACGCCCGGCGTGAGGGTGCAGGGGTCGTGGCGATCACAGGTCAGGTCGCTCATCGGGAGCGCGGGACCGGTTACCACCAGGAAGTCAATCTAGAGAAGGTGTTCGAGGATGTCTGCGGCTATCAGGCCGTGATCAATTCGCCGGACCAGATGCCGCGACTGGCTCAGATCGCCGTGCAACGCGCCTTGATCAACCGCGAGGTCGTGCGGATCGAACTGCCCATCGACGTGTCCGAACAGCAGGTGCCCAGCTTGCACCAACTGCACCCGATCCTGAAAACGCCATCAACGCTGATCCCGCCCGAATCCGAAATCGACCGTGCGGCCGAGATCATCAACGCGGGCAGGAAAGTCGCTCTTTTCGCCGGCGTGGGATGCAGAGAAGCCAAAGACAAGGTTCTGGCTCTGTCCCAACGGCTGAACGCGCCGATCACGCATTCCCTCAAGGGCAAGGACATTTTTGACTATGATGATCCCAACGTGGTCGGGATGACCGGGTTGATCGGCAATCCCGGCGGGTATCATGCAGTGCGCGACTGCGATGTGCTGGTGATGCTGGGGACGGACTTCCCATACGAGTGGTTCCTGCCGGAAAACGCGAAAATCATCCAGATCGATCGCAACGTCGAACATCTGGGACGCCGCGCGCCCATCGCATCGGGATTGCTGGGAGATGTGGGCGCGACGCTGGATTTGCTCTTGCCAAAGCTGGCCGCAAAGGACGACAGGGCGTTTGCCGATCGTCAAGTCAAGCTGTGTACGAAATGGCTGGCGCAGCAAGACCGCGACTCCAGTCTCGAGCGCGACACCGAGCCACTCCACCCGCAGCTATTCGCGCGGCAGGTCTCCGACAAGGCTGCCGATGACGCGATATTTGCAATGGATATCGGCGAATGCACGGTCTGGGTGGCGCGTCAGACGCGGATGAAAGGCGGACGGCGCATGGTGGGGTCGTTCAACCATTCGTCACTGGGGTCCGGGTTGCCGTCGGCGTTGGGAGCCGCCGCGCTGGATCCGCAGCGCGAGGTTTGGGCGTTCTGCGGGGACGGCGGTTTTGGCATGTCCATGCAGGATTTCGTGACTGCCGTGCGCTACGAGTGGCCCATTAAGGTGCTGGTCTTTAACAACCAGACGCTGGGCTTCGTGAAGATGGAGATGGAGGTGGCGGGTTATCCGCTGAACCCCGCTGCTACCGATCTGGTGAACCCGGACTTTGCGGAATATGCGAGGGTTTGCGGTGGGGACGGGGTCCGTGTGGAACATGCGGCTGACATCCCCGAGGCCGTCGCGCGGGCCAAAGCCAGCCGAAAGCCATTCATCATCGACGCCATGGTCACGCCCGGCGAGTTGGTCATGCCTCCGCATATCGATACCAAGATGGCCTGGGGTTTCGGCATGTCTAAACTGAAAGAAGGCATCCTGCTGGCCAAGGGTGAACACGCGCAGTGGGACAACTGGGTCAAGGAACTCAAGGCCAACCTCTGACCGGTTGGCCCAAGGGAGAGCAAGATGATCGTACGTCGAATCTATTATGTCGTGACCTATGTGGTTCTGCCTTTGACTGTGGTCTGGGGTTTGTACTGGCCTCCGGCATTCTGGCTGCTGGTTTTGCTGGTCCCTTACGCGTTGGTCGGGCTGTACGACATGCTGACCACCAAACACAACGTACTGAACAACTATCCGGTTCTGGGCCATTTCCGGTACATGCTGGAGTTCGTCAGCCCGGAAATCCGCCAGTATTTCGTGGAAACCAACGAAAGCGGGCGGCCCTTCAACAGGATTATTCGCGCGCTGGTGTATTCACGAGCAAAGGGACAGGTCGACACTCAGGCCTTCGGCACCCAGTACGATATCACCGAAGTCGGGTATCACCGGGCCAATCACTCGCTTGCGCCCAAGGACGTTCCGGAAAGCGAAGAGCGTGTGATGCTTGGCGGTCCTCAGTGTGAAAAGCCCTATCTTGCATCGCGGCTGAACGTTTCAGCGATGAGCTTCGGGGCACTCAGCGCCAACGCAATCCGCGCCCTGAACGGCGGGGCCAAGGATGGCGGTTTCGCACACAACACGGGCGAGGGCGGGCTGTCGCCGCACCATCTTGCCGAAGGCGGCGATATCATCTGGCAGATTGGCACCGGATACTTCGGTTGTCGGACGGTAGAGGGCGGCTTTGACAAGGACAAGTTCGCCCAGAATGCCCAGAAGGATGTCGTGAAGGCGATTGAGATCAAACTGTCCCAAGGCGCGAAACCGTCCCATGGCGGTGTTCTGCCGGCGGCCAAGGTCGATGAAGAGATCGCTCTTATTCGTGGCGTACCCGTGCATCAGGATGTGATTTCGCCACCCATTCACTCGGCCTTTGACGGGCCAACGGGCTTGATGCATTTCGTCCAACACCTGCGCGAAATGTCCGGGGGCAAACCCGTCGGTTTCAAGCTGTGCATCGGCAACCGGTCCGAGTTCATGGGGATCTGCAAGGCCATGCTGGAAACGGGCATTCTGCCCGATTTCATCACCGTAGACGGGGCCGAAGGCGGGACCGGCGCGGCGCCTGTGGAATTTACCAACCGTCTGGGCGTACCGTTGAACGAAGGGCTGATCTTCGTGAACAACTGTCTGCGCGGAGTAGGTCTGCGGGACAAGATCCGGGTGGTCTGTTCAGGCAAAGTGGCAACTGGTTATGACATGATCGAGAAATTCGCGCTGGGGGCTGACATGTGCAATGCGGCGCGGGCGATGATGTTCGCCGTGGGCTGCATTCAGGCCCTGCATTGCAATACGAACCGCTGCCCGTCAGGCGTCGCAACACAGGATCCCATTCGCGGGCGCGCGGTCAACGTGCCGCAGAAACGCAAGCGGGTTCACCGCTTTCATGACGCCACTCTGGAAAGCTTTCGCGAAATACTGGGTGCAATGGGGAAAGAGCGCGTATCTGACCTCGGCCCATCCGATATCTACCGCCGAATTGCCAATGAGCGCGAGTGCTCATACGCGGAACTTTACACCTTTATCGAGCCAGGTGCCTTGTTGAAAGACACAGTGCCGCAGGAATTTGCAGCGGATTGGCAGAAGGCGTTGGCGAGCCATTTCTGATTTTTTCTCGAATGTTCCAAGGATCCGTTCCTGTCTTGCGTCTGAATAGTCAGAATGAGCAAACTGACCTCGGATGAAGAATTGGCCCATGCGGCCACCAACGGGGACGCGGAAGCGTTCGCGACGCTGCTTGGGCGGCACTATGACCGCGTGTTCCGGCTGGCCTTTCGGCTGACCGGCAGCGCCGAGGTCGCCGAAGATCTGACGCAGGACATATGTGCCGCCTTGCCCGCCAAAATTGTCGGCTTTCGAGCGAGTTCAAAGTTCACGACCTGGCTGTATCGGGTCGTCTGCAACGCGGCACACGATGCGCGGCGTCGAACGGCCAGCCGAAACCGTGCAGCAATCGGCTGGGGCGATGTGGAAAAGATGCGGCGCGCCGAAGCCGTCGAGACGGCCGAGGCCCTGTCATGGCTGCAACGGGCCATGCTGAGCTTGCCCGAAGATCTGCGTCAGACACTGGCGCTGACGCTGGATGATGAAATGACCCATGCACAGGCCGCCGACGTGCTGGGCGTGTCCGAGGGCACGGTCTCATGGCGCCTGTCCGAAGCCCGAAAGCGCCTGCGCGCGATCAAACAAGAGGAGCTTGCCCAATGAGTGATGAGCTCGATGATCTGAAAACACTGATGGATGCCGCAACGCCTGCAGCAGATGAAAAGCGGCGGGCCGTCAATTTGGAGCTGGCCAGAAAAAACTTTGCTGATCTCCAAGGATCCCGACCCGGTACGCGTCCCAATGTCAAGCGAGGCCCGTTGGCCCGCGTGACAGAAGGAACCAAAGCCATGTTGAATGCAATTTCGACCCGCGGCGCGCTGGCCGCTACAACAGCCATCGCTGCCGTTGCGCTGATCATGATCGTGCCGCAGACACGGGACGGTGTGCTTTCCCCGAGTTTCGATACCGAGACCCGGGTGATAGGACAGCCGCAGGCGGTTCGACCATCCGGACAATCAGACGCTGAAACGGCCGAGATGGTTCTTGAGGAACCCGTTGTCGAAGCGCCGATGGTTGTGGAAGAAGCGCTGGAACCTCTGGCAAAACGCAGCCTTCTCTCGCAAGGCCGCCTCGCCGACAGCACAGTGGCCCCTTCGGTTTCGAGCGACGCTTTTCGTCCGCCAGCGCGACCCGAGCAGTCGTCCGAAGAATTTGCAAACGCCGAAACCAACTCACTCAGGGTCACCGCGGAAGAACCGGTTTCGACATTTTCGATTGATGTCGATACCGCATCTTACGCCATCGTCAGGTCCTCGCTTCTGGCTGGTCACTTGCCCCCGCGTGAAGCGGTGCGGATTGAAGAAATGGTAAACTACTTTCCCTACTCCTATCCGGCGCCGGACGGCGCTGTGCCGTTTCAGCCAAGCATCACGGTCATGCCCAGCCCCTGGAATACCGGTACTCGACTGGTCCATATCGGCATTCAGGGAACGCTTCCGGTGATCGAGGAGCGTCCGGCGCTCAATTTTGTCTTTCTCATCGACACCTCGGGCTCGATGCAGGACGCCAACAAGCTGCCCTTGTTGAAACAGTCCCTGCGCCTGATGTTGCCCGAGTTGCGACCCGAGGATCAGGTGTCGATCGTGACCTATGCCGGCAGTGCGGGCCAAGTTCTGGAGCCGACATCCGCAGCCGACCAGGCCAAGATCCTGCGGGCGCTAGAACAATTGGACGCGGGCGGATCCACAGCGGGACAAGCCGGGCTTCAGCAAGCCTATCAGGTTGCTGCAGACATGGCCGCCGAGGGCGAGGTGACGCGAGTCATTCTGGCCACGGACGGGGATTTCAACGTTGGCCTGTCCGATCCCGAAGCTCTCAAGGAGTTTATCTCTGACAAGCGCGACAGCGGAACATATCTGAGCGTTCTGGGTTTCGGGCGCGGTAACCTTGATGACGCGACGATGCAGGCCCTGGCCCAGAACGGAAACGGACAGGCGGCTTACATCGACACGCTGGGTGAGGCCCGCAAAGTGCTGGTTGACCAACTGACCGGTGCGCTGTTTCCGATTGCCAACGACGTCAAGATTCAGGTCGAATTCAACCCTGCCCAAATCGCCGAATACCGCCTGATCGGATACGAAACCCGCGCTTTGCGCCGCGAGGACTTTTTGAATGACACTGTTGATGCGGGCGACATAGGTGCTGGCCACAGCGTGACCGCGATTTACGAAGTCACGCCGGTCGGCTCCAACGCAATTCGCAATGCACCGCTACGGTATGGAAACACCGCCCCCGCTTCGGGCAGTGATGAAATCGGCTATTTCAAGCTGCGGTACAAAACACCCGGCGACACGCGCAGCCAGTTGATCGAGCAACCGATCTTGGACGGGCAGGGCCGCCAGAAGGACGACGTGAGGTTTTCCGTCGCGATTGCAGGTTTCGGCCAGTTGTTGCGCGGCGGCACTTACCTGTCCGACTGGGGCTATGATGATGCAATCGCGATGGGCAACACGGCCCGTGGGGCCGATCCTTTCGGGTACCGGACCGAAGCCGTGACCCTGATGCGTCTGGCGCAATCCCTGTCAAAATAAAGGGTGGGCAATCCGTGTCAGTTCAACGACGGGCGCGGATTGTTGGCAGCGTGTGAATGAATCTTCCGCACGCTCCACTCAACTGCGTCGCGCATGGTTTTGCCCAAGGCGGTGTCAAAAGCGGCGACAAGATCCGGCGTCTCGTCGCTGGTCGAAACAACCGCTTCCTGGAACGAGCTTGAGGCGATGATCTTGTCTTCGAACTCGTCGATGATCTTAATGTTCATTCGCACTTCGATCTTTACGGTTTTCGAGTTTTCGGTTTCTCCGACGACAATCCCCTGGAACTCGCGCAGGTCCGGAACGATGACGTAGTCGGCGCGCAGGCCGACCGTCGAACGGCCCACGGCGGCGACGCGACCGCTGTTTTCAAAGCTTTCGACCATCAACGCCTGAACGATCAAAGGTGCTCGGTCCACCCAACGCGCGCGCGGCAGATACTGGACCTGCAGGGGCGTTGGCTGCACGGCAATCTGGTCGCTATTGACCGCAGCGGTCGCAGTGGGTTCCTGGATGACGATCTGTTTCTGCACCCGGGGCAAAGACTGCGAGAACGTGCTCTTGGGGGTCAGCAGATACAGGTCGTTCGGTTTCGAGGCCTGTTTCAACGTGCCCAGACCGGCACATCCGCCCAGCGTCGTGATTGCAAGGGTCAGAAGAAGGGGCCTGATCATTGACGGAACTCCGATGCTTGGGTGCCCAGAAGGAAACGCGCGGGGTCGCGCTCGACCTTGTCGACAAGACGGTCCAGACTGATGACAAGGCGTTGGGATTCTTCCACGAAACGAACGAATTGTGGCAGTCCGACCCGCAGGAAGTCTGAAACCTGCCGGCGGTTTTGTTGAACGATGCCGTCAATCGTTCCCAACAGGTCCGATGCCGATTGCGACGCGCTCAGAACGTCCGCTGAAATCTGGTCGATCTTGTCGGTCACGTTCGTTACCGTTTCGGCCACTTTGGTGGCGGCGTTTCGGATGTCGTCAACAACCTGTGCAACGTCTTCGTCCATCACGCGATTGGCCGAGTCGAACGCGCGTTCTGCGGATGCCAGAGTTCCTTTCGCCGTATCCATGGCCGAGGTCACCGAGTCGAGCGTTTGGTTGGCGTTGGCAAAGGTGTTGTTCACCGTTGCCATTGTGACCGCGGCTTCATCCGACAACCCGATCAGGCGGTCCGCGAGTTGCGACCCGCGCTCGATGAAGGGGCGGACGTCGTCTTCGATGACCTTGTTTGCCGTGGCCAGCGTCTGGTTCGCGCTGTCCAGTGCGGTTTTCGCCGATTCCGAGGCCGTTTTGATGCTGTTCAGCGTATCAGTTCCGGTGGTCAGCGTGGTCTCTGCGGTATCGGCCAACTGATCCAGGCGTTTGGTGAAGGCCCCGATGTCCTTTGCCGCGCCGCCCAGATCGCTGGACAGGGATTCAAAATCGTTCAGGGTCTTGTCCAGTCGACCCGAGGCCGAAGCCAGGTTGTCGAGAATGTCCGACACGGCCTTGCGATTGTTGTCATCCACCACTGCGTTCAGGTTCTCCAGCAAGGTCACCGCCTCGTCCAGGACCTTGGGTGCGCCTTCGAACAGGGATTGGATGGCGCTGCGCTTGCTTTTGATGATGCTGTTCTGCGGCAGCCGTTCGGCATCGGGCGACCCGCCCGACAACTCGACATAGCTGACGCCGGTCACTCCCAGCGACTGCAACTGCGCGATCGTGTCCGTGGTCACCGGAATGTCGGCATCAACCTCAAGCCGGACCCTTACTTTGGACGGGTCATCGTCATCCAGGTCCAGCGAAATCACCTGTCCCACGGGCAGACCGTTATAGCTGACGCCACCGGCGGCTGACAGGCCCGACACGTTGTCGAACAGCACGTCATAGTAAGCGTATTGGCGCGTGACTTCGAACTTGGCCAGCCACAGGAAGAAGCCGAACGCGCTCAGGATGCCCGCCAGTGTAAACGCGCCGATCAGGATATAGTTCGCCCGGGTTTCCATCGCCTCTACCTGTCCTGCCCCTTCTGTTGCGCCGCGCGGGCCCGGGGGCCTGTGAAGTACTCCTGCACCCAAGGGTGGTCGACCTTGGTCATGTCTTCAATCGGACCTTCCACCAGCACGCGCTTTTCCGCAAGAACCGCAACGCGGTCGCAGATCGCGTACAGGCTGTCCAGATCATGTGTTACCATGAAAACGGTCAATCCCAAGGCCTGTTGCAATTCTCCGATCAATTCGTCGTAGGCCGCGGCGCCGATGGGATCCAGCCCGGCGGTGGGCTCGTCCAGAAACACGATCTCGGGGTCCAATGCCAGCGCCCGGGCCAGCGCGGCCCGCTTGCGCATTCCGCCTGACAGCTCTGACGGGAACTTGCCGCAACTCAGCTGCGGCAGCCCCACAAGGCTGATCTTGAGGCTGCCGAGCGCCCGCATCAAGCTTTCGCTCAGACCGGTGTGTTCGCGCAACGGGGCCATGACGTTCTGAAGCACGGTCAGCGAGGAAAACAGTGCCCCGTCCTGAAAGGCCACGCCCCAGCGTTTCTCGATGCGGCGCCGGTCGGCCTCGGGACCGTTCAGCACGTCGACACCCAAAACTTCGATACTGCCTGCCGCCGGTTTGTTCAGCCCGACGATGGTGCGCAGAAGGACGGACTTGCCGGTCCCGGACCCCCCGACAATGCCCAGCACTTCGCCGCGCCAGACATCCAGGTTCAGGTCGTCATGCACCACCTGCGGACCGAACTGGTTGCGCAGATTGCGCACACGGATCACCGCTTCGCGCTGCGCGTCCAGCTTGGCGGTCGATGTCTGAGCGGATCCATCCATGTCAGACACCGATCTCGGAGAAGAAAATGGAAAACAGCGCGTCGATGGCAATGACCATGAAAATCGACTGAACAACTGACGCGGTGGTGCGTTGGCCGACGCTTTGGGCGGAACCCTTGACCTGCATTGCCTGCCAACAGGCGATCACCCCGATGACCATGGCAAAGAACGGCGCCTTGATCAGCCCAACCGCCAGATGCCAGACGCTGGTGTTCTCCTTCAGGCGCGTAATGAACATTCCGGGGCTGACGCCCAGATCGATCCAGCTCATTAGGGCGCCGCCAAAAAGGCCGGCGATATCGGCCACGAAGCCCAGTATCGGCAGCATGATCAGCAGTGCAAGAACCCGTGGAATGACGAGCACCTCGATCGGGTCCAGACCCAATGTGCGCATGGCGTCGATTTCTTCTTGCACTTTCATCGAGCCGATCGAGGCCGTGAAGGCCGAGCCGGATCGACCAGCCACGATGATGGCGGTCAGCAGGATACCCAGTTCGCGCAATACCGAGATCGAGATCAGCTCGACCACGAAAATTTCCGCGCCGAACTGTTTCAACTGGGTGGCCCCCTGAAAAGCCAAAACCACGCCGATCAGAAATCCCATCAACGCCACGATGGGCAGGGCCTTGAACCCGGTTTCCTCCATCTGTGACACGACCGCGGCGCGGCGCAGGCGCCACGGCATGATCATCGTGCGGCCCAGCCGGTGCAGGGTCAGGCCCAGAAAGCCGAGAATCGACATGGTGTCGCGCCCGGCGCCCACCGTTGATTGGCCCAGGCTCTCAAGCCAAGGCATGAAGCCTTTTGGTGGGGCTTCGGCGGGAATGTCCTTGGGAATGTTCTCCGAGACGGTTTCCAGCAGCGCGGAATGTGCCGGTTTCAACCCGTCGAAAGCCACGGTCGCCCCCATGGCTGCACAGCGGTTTTTCAGGTCCGCGATCAGCCACGCGCCGCCGGTGTCCAGTGCATCGATTTCGGACATGTCGACCGTCACATGCGCCGCATCCGGGCGGGTGGCGCGAAAGGCATCTTCGACGGCGCTCAATGACTGTGTCAGCATTTCGCCAGACACAATCACGCGCGCTGTGCCGCCTTCCTGTTCGACTGCGATCGAGGGTTTCGTCATGCCGGTATCAGACGGGAAACCGTTCCGGGCCGCAATGGCTTTGTTCAACCGGGCGGCGATTTGGGTGCGGGGGTTACCGGTTTGCACGGCCCGGGTCGCCCAAGAGGCGAGAATTGGCGCAAAACCGGTTGCCTGCCCGAGGGAACCCCGACACAGTCCGCACCGTCGAACACCAGTTTTCCAATGGGAATCACGGCATGAGCCAAGCAGGAAACGTTCTTTTCATCATCATCGACCAATTGCGGGCCGATTGTCTGCGCGGTGCTCTGGCTGATCATGTCAACCTGCCCAATCTGCGCTCCTTCATGGACGAGGCCGTTTCGTTCGACCGGCATTTTTCCGTAACCAATCCCTGCGGGCCGTCCCGCGCCTCGATCCTGACCGGGCAATATGCGATGAACCATCGTTCGGTCCGCAATGGCACGCCGCTGCGTCATGACACGCCGAACATCGCGACCGAGATGCGAAAAGCCGGCTATCTGCCGATGCTGTTCGGCTATACGGACACCTCGGCCGATCCTCGGGTTCATCATCCGAATGATCCATCGGTGAAGACCTACGAAAACCCGATGCACGGGTTTCACGAAGTGCTCGAAATGCGCCTTGAGGAGTCCTATCCTTGGCGGTCCTACTTGATGCGCCGGGGATACGAGTTTGAAGACTACTGGGATCTCTACAAGCCGGTTTCGCCGGATGGGTCGGCCCCAAAATTGAACGACCCGGCCCTCTACACGGCCGAGGACAGCGACACCGCATTTCTGACCAACGGTTTTCTGGACGGAATTGCCGCCTATCGGAACTCGGGATGGTTCGCGCATTTGACGTATATCCGTCCGCATCCGCCACTGGTGGCCCCCGCGCCCTACAACCGGATGTACGATCCCGACGCGTTGCTTTTGCCAAGCCGTCTGCCCGGCCCCGAGGACGAAAAGGCCGTGCACCCGTTCTTTGGACCCGCTCTGGACTCGAATACACCAAAAGACTGCGTGCAAGGTTTTGCCGATGTGGAGCCGACGGATGAGAACACGCAGACCCTGCGGGCCGTCTATCTTGGATTGGCAACTGAGGTTGACCATCATATCGGCCGGGTCATCCGCTTTCTCAAGGACAGTGGCCAGTACGATGACACACTGTTGGTGATCACCGCGGATCATGGCGAGATGCTGGGCGATCATTTTTCCTGGGGCAAAATGTCGGTATATGACGCGGCTTACCACACGCCGCTGATCATTCGCATGCCTGGCAACGCTCAGATGGCCGGCCAGCGTGTCGAAGTGCCGACCGAGTCAATTGATGTCGCACCCACGATCCTGGACTGGGTTGGGCAAGAGATCCCGAACTCGATGGATGGTCGATCCTTGTTGCCGCTGCTGCGTGGTGCCGTGCCTCAGGACTGGCGCCGGTATTCCTTCAGTGAGCTGGACTTTGCCGATCCGCTGACGCCCACTCAATTTCAGCGTGATCTTGGAACGGGTCACAGCAACTCGTGTCTGGGCATCCTGCGTGACGAACGCTTTACCCTGGTCGAGTTTGCAGCCGACCTGCCGCCGTTGTTGTTCGACCACCACGGTCGGGGCGAGGCCGAGAATGTCGCCGCAAACCCTGACTACGCAGCTGATTTGGCGCGGCTTGGTCGTGAAATGCTGCGCCACCGTATGCGGAACATGGATCATTCCCTTTCCCTGCATTCCGTGACATCGCAGGGGCCGAAATCAGTGCGCAGGTTCGATTGATTCAGGCGGTTGCCGACGATTTTCAAAATCTGTGCCGCCGCTGGTGGACACAGTTCCGCGCGCCTCGGACGCCAAACAAATCCAGATAATTCAATGGACAAACGGTTTCCGTGGGGTATCGTGACCTTGGAATTTCCCGCGCTGATCGCACTCGTCCGGGCCTCCGGACAACTGACGTTCAGGGTGGACTGAGCGACGCAACAAACCCGAAAGGCGCAGTATGGTCGATTGGCTGGTGAATATCCTGCAAACCTATCCGGAACTGGCTGTCTTCCTCGCCATCGGCATCGGGTTTTTGGTCGGACCAATCAAGGTCATGGGGTTCAGCCTGGGTTCGGTCACGGGCACCCTGTTGGCGGCCGTCGTGATCGGGCAGGCACAGATCAGTATCGATTCAGCGGTGAAGTCCACCTTCTTCATTCTGTTCATCTTCGCAGTTGGTTACGGCGTTGGGCCGCAGTTCATTCGCGGCCTCAAGGTTGACGGCGCGCGCGAGGTGCTTTTTGCGCTAAGTGTTTTAGCCCTGTGTCTGATCGTTCCGGTCGTGTCGGCCAAGATCGCCGGGCTCGAGCTTGGCTACGCCGCGGGCCTGTATGCCGGCTCGCAAACGATTTCTGCGGCGATCGGAGTGGCGACGGACCAGATCAACCAGTTGGGTTTGTCGGCCGAGCAGGCCAAAACCTATTCCAACCAGATCCCGGTCGCCTATGCGGTGACATATATCTACGGCACGATCGGGTCGGCGATCATTCTGGCCAAGATCGGCCCCCGCCTGATCGGTGTCGATCTGGTGGCAGCCTGCAAGGAATACGAGGCCAAGCTGAGTGGCGGCGAGGATGTCGAGACCGGAAACGGCATCGTTTCGGCCTATCGCGCGATCGAGGCGCGCGCCTTTGAGATTCCCGAAGGCAGCGAATTGCTCGGCCAGCCGGTCAAGGACCTTTTGCCCGGTGTTCGCGTCTATGCCGAACGCCTCAGCCGAGGTGGCAAGATCGTCGAGGTTGACGCGGACACGGTGCTGCAAGCGGGTGATGTCGTGATGTTCTCAGGCCGGCGCGGTGATCTTGTCGGAGCGCTCGAGCCCAGCCTCAAGGAAGCGGATGGGCCCGAGCTGCTGAGTATCCCATCGGAAAAACTGGACGTTTTGATCACAAGCAAGGACGTGCACGGCAAGACATTGGATGACCTCAGCAAGATGCCTCAGGCCCGTGGTGTGTATGTGTCCAAGCTGACGCGGAACATGATTGATCTGCCGCTGCTGCCGGGCACGGTTCTGCACCGCGGCGACATTCTGACCATTCTGGGCAGCAAGCGACATGTCGAGGCGGCCATCGCCGAAATCGGGTACGCCGACCGGCCCGTTGACACGACCGATCTGGCCTTTGTGGGCTGGGGCATCTTCATCGGGGGTGTCATCGGCACGCTTGCAATTACAATGGGCGGTTTTCCGATCAGCCTGTCGACCACTGGTGGCGCGTTGCTGGCCGGGCTGCTGCTGGGGTGGCTGCGTACCGTTCACCCGACCTTCGGTCGCATTCCCGCACCGTCGCTGTGGTTGATGAATACGCTGGGCCTGAATGTCTTCATCGCGGTGATCGGGATTTCGGCCGGGCCCGGTTTCGTGGCCGGTTTGCAGCAGGCGGGTATCGCGCTGTTGTTATGGGGTATTGTGGCCACGTCTTTGCCGATGATTTTCTCGGTTTATGTCGGGCATTACATATTCAAGTTTCACCCTGCCATCCTGTTTGGCGCCTGCGCGGGCGCCCGCACCACGACAGCTGCGCTCGGCATGATCCAGGAGGCCGCGCAAAGCCGGATTCCGGCCCTGGGCTACGGCATGCCCTACGCGATCGGAAACACCCTGTTGACGATATTCGGGATGGTCGTCGTTTTGATCCTGAGTTGATTTGGAAAGGTCTTGAGTCATGGACAGATTGAAGCTGCACGATTACGAAGCCCTCAGCCCCTTTCAGATCAAGGACGAGTTGATCAAGCTGGCCTCGGTCGAGGCGCGTAAATCCAACAGCGCCTTTTTGAATGCCGGCCGGGGCAATCCCAATTGGGTCGCCACCCGCCCGCGTGAAGCGTTCTTTGCGCTTGGCCAGTTTGCTGTGACCGAGTCGCGCCGCGTCATGAATCATCCGGCAGGTCTTGGGGGGATGCCGGCAATGGCAGGTTGCCATGACCGTCTGTTGGAGTGGGGCAAGGCCAATTCCGAGATGCCGGGCGCCGACACGCTTTTGGATGTGGTCGACCACGCCATCCGGGCCTTCGGTTTCGACGCTGACGAATTCGTGCACGAACTGACGGACTCGATCATCGGCGACAACTACCCTGTTCCCGACCGTATTCTTAAGCACAACGCCGCCATCGCCCATGAATACCTGATGTGGGCCATGTGTGCCGGGCACCGTCCCGATGCGCAGTTCGACCTGTTTGCGGTGGAAGGCGGCACGGCGGCCATGTGCTATATCTTCAAATCGCTCAAGGCCAACCGGCTGTTGAACCCGGGCGACACGATCGCCCTGTGCACGCCGATCTTCACGCCCTATCTCGAAATGCCCGAACTTGAGGATTACAGCCTCGAGTCCGTTCACGTGGAAACGGACGAGGAAGATGGGTTCCAACTGACCGATGCTGCAGTCGAAAAGCTGAAGGACCCCAAGGTCAAGGCCTTCTTTCTGGTCAATCCGGGCAACCCGTCGTCGGTGGCCCTTAGCAATGCTTCTCTGCGCAAACTCGCGGATTTGGTCGAGAACCATAGGCCGGACCTGATTATCCTGACCGATGATGTGTACGGCACTTTCGTACATGATTTCACCTCGGTCATGGGCTACATGCCCCGCAACACGATCGGCGTTTATTCCTATTCGAAATATTTTGGCTGCACCGGTTGGCGGCTCGGCGTGATCGCCGTTGCGGAGGACAATATCTTCGACGAAAAGCTCGCCGCGCATCCTGCCGAGATCAAGCAGAAGCTCGACAAGCGTTACGGCACGCTCAGCCTGCACCCCAGCGAAATCAAATTCGTCGACAGGCTCGTGGCCGACAGCCGGGATGTGGCCCTGAACCACACTGCCGGATTGTCCCTGCCGCAGCAGGTCATGATGACGTTGTTCTCGCTCTGCGAGCTGGTCGACACTAAGAAAGCCTATCAGACCGCCTGTATCGAACTGGTGCATCGACGGTTCCACCTGCTGACCGAAGCCTTGGGGATCGAGGTCCAGCCGGGCGATCACTATGACGCCTACTACGGCATCATCGACTTCGAATTCTGGCTGCGCAAATACGTCGGCGAAGAGGTCGTGGACTGGATCAAGAAGAACGTCCACCCGTTGGACATCGCGTTCAAACTGGCCGAGGACTATGGGATCGTGCTGCTGAACGGCAGCGGTTTCGATGCGCCGAACTGGTCCGCGCGGGTGTCTTTCGCCAACTTGCCGGACGAGGCTTACTCCCAGATCGGCCGCGCCGTCCGTTCGGTCGCGCGCGGTTATGTGCAGGCCTATCGGGCGGCGAACAACAAGCCACTTCACGGTTGAATCGCCGTTAGCGGTCACGGTCATTTTCTGCGCCTGTGACATCGCGGATGTTGCGTTTTTCGGCTTTATTGATAAACCCGGGTAAATCTGAATCATCGGGAAAAATTATCTATAAAATGTCGGCTACATCGAACACCTGGACCCGCGAAACCGCTCAGGCCATCTATGACCTGCCGCTGATGGATCTTCTGTATCGGGCGCAGACCGTACATCGCGAGAATTTTGACCCCAACAAGGTGCAGATGTCGCGGCTTCTGTCGATCAAGACCGGCGGCTGCGCCGAGGATTGCGCCTATTGCTCGCAATCCGCACGCAACGGCTCCAAGCTGAGCGCCTCGAAACTGATCGAGGTCGAACGCGTTCTGGCCGAAGCTCGCAAGGCGCGCGACTCGGGCTCGACCCGGTTCTGTATGGGGGCGGCCTGGCGCGAGCCCAAGGATCGCGACATGGACGCGCTGGTCGCCATGATCGAAGGCGTCAAAGAAATGGGCATGGAAACCTGCATGACCCTGGGCATGCTGGACGACACCCAGGTGGTGCAGTTGCGCGATGCGGGGCTGGACTATTACAACCACAACATTGACACGTCCGAGCGTTACTACCCCGAGGTTATCACCACCCGCACCTTCGCCGACCGGATCGACACGCTGAACCGCGTGCGCGAGGCGGGGATGAAGGTCTGCTCGGGCGGCATTCTGGGCATGGGCGAAAACGGCGAGGACCGGATCGACATGCTGGTGACGCTGGCCAACCTGCCCGAGCCGCCGGACTCGGTTCCGATCAACATGCTGATGCCGCAGGCCGATACTCCGCTGGCGGACGCCAAGCCGATCGACCCGATCGATTTCGTGCGCATCATCGCGCTGGCTCGGATCATGATGCCGAAATCCCATGTCCGCCTGTCCGCTGGCCGCAGCGACATGAGCGACGAGATGCAGGCCATGTGCTTCTTTGCCGGTGCCAACTCGATCTTTGCTGGCGACACGCTGCTGACCGCCGAGAACCCCGAGGAAAGCAAGGACGCGATCCTGTTCGCCAAGCTGGGCATCCAGCCGATGGAGGCGGAGTCCGAGGCCCGCGTGGACGCGGCCGAATGACAGCGACCGCAAGGCTGGGCAATGCGCTGAAGGTGCTGGAAACGCGCCATCGGCTGCGCAGGCTTGCGCCCCGCACGGGGCTGGATTTCGCGTCCAACGACTATCTGGGCTTGGCCGGGTCCGACGTTCTGAAACGCGCGGCGCAGGGCGCTCTGGACCGGGGTGTTCCGCTGGGGTCGGGCGGGTCGCGCCTGCTGCGCGGCAACCATCCCGAGCACGAGGCGCTGGAAGCCGAAGCCGCCGCCTTTTTCGGCGCCGAGGCGGCGCTGTACATGGGCGGCGGGTTTCAGGCCAACCAAGCGATTTTTTCGACCCTTCCTGCGGCCGGGGATCTGATCCTGCATGACGAGTTGGTCCATGCCAGCGCGCATGAAGGCATGCGCCTGGGCAGGGCCGAGACCCGTGGCTTTGCACATAACGACGTTTCGGCGGCGCGCGCGGTGCTGGCCGACTGGCGCGCGCAAGGCGGCACGGGCCAGGTCTGGATCGCGGTCGAAAGCGTCTATTCGATGGAGGGCGATCTGGCCCCGTTGACCGCCCTGGCCGAACTGGCCCGAGCCGAGCAGGCAGTACTGGTGGTGGACGAGGCCCACGCCACGGGCGTCTTCGGCCCGAACGGGCAGGGACTGGCCCATGGGTTGGACGCCGAGACGTTGACCCTGCACACCTGCGGCAAGGGGCTGGGCGCCAGCGGCGGGCTGATCTGCGGACCTTGTGAAATGATCGACACCCTGATCAACCGGGCGCGACCGTTCATCTTTGCGACTGCCCCGTCGCCATTGGACGCCGCCATCGTGCGGGGCGCGTTGCGGGCCGTCGGACAGGACCCGGGCCTGACATTGGCCGCGCGCGACCGGATGGCCCATGCCCATGCCGAGGCCGCGCGTCTGTGCGGGTTGATCGGATTTCACAGCCAGATCATGCCCGTCATCGTGGGCGAGGACGCGGCCACGATGGATCGCGCGGCGAACCTCCAGCAGCTGGGGTTTGACGTGCGCGGCATCCGGCCGCCCACGGTGCCGCGCGGCAGCTCGCGGCTGCGGGTCTCGATCACCGGCAACGTGGGCGCGCAGGACATCACGGCGGTGTTTCAGGCCATCGCCGAACAACAGGCAGGAACCGCATGACCGCAGTGATCGTGACCGGAACCGACACCGGCGTCGGCAAGACCGTGTTTTCCGCCGGGCTGACCGCGGCCCTCGGCGCGCAGTACTGGAAACCCGTGCAATCGGGGCTTGAGGAGGAGACCGACAGCCAGATCGTGGCGCGCCTGTCCGGCCAACCGGTCCTGCCCGAGACCTATCTGCTGAACCTGCCCGCCTCGCCGCACCTGTCGGCCGAGGCCGAGGGGGTCGAGATCGACCTTGACCGACTGACCCTGCCGCAGACCGATGGCCCGCTGGTGGTCGAAGGGGCAGGGGGCGTCATGGTGCCTCTGACCCGGCAGGACTATTACCTTGACCTGTTCGCCCGCTGGCAGGCACCCGTGATTCTGGTGGCCCGAACGGCCCTGGGCACGATCAACCACACGACCCTGTCGCTGATGGCGCTGCGTGGCGCCGGCTGCCCGGTGGTCGGCGTGGCCTTCATCGGCGACCCTGAACCCGGGGTCGAACAGACCATCATCCAGATGTCGCAGGTGCTCCACCTGGGACGCCTCGGCCGGATCGAGAATCTGACACCCGACACCCTGCGTCACGCCTTCGAGGCGATCGACATGGACACGATCCGAGGTGCCCTGTGACCCCGCTGGAATTTGACGCCCGCCACCTTTGGCACCCCTATACGAACGTGGCCGAACCGGGCCCGATGCATCTGATCGACCGGGCCGAGGGCGTGTATCTGTACCGCGAGGACGAGGCGAAGATGATTGACGCGATGTCCTCGTGGTGGTGCGCCATCCATGGACACCGCCACCCGGCGATCACCGCCGCCATGCAGCAGCAGCTGGACAGGATGCCCCATGTCATGTTCGGCGGTCTGACCCACCGGCCGGCGATTGATCTTGGCCGCAAGATGGTGGCCCTGCTGCCCGAGGGGCTGGACCGGATCTTCTATTGCGACAGCGGCTCGGTCTCGATCGAGGTGGCGATGAAGATGGCGGTGCAGTTCCAGATGGCCCATGGCCGCACCGACAAGGTCGAGTTCGCCACGATCCGCGGCGGCTATCACGGCGACACCTGGAAGGCTATGAGCGTCTGCGACCCCGTCAACGGCATGCACGGGCTGTTCCGCGGCGCGCTGTCGATCCAGCATTTTTTGCCGCGCCCCTCGGTACGTCTGGGCGACGATTGGCCCGAGGACCCGTCGCAGAACGGGCTCGACGCTCTGGAACAATTGCTGCGGGACAAGGCGCACCGGCTGGCTGCGCTGGTGCTTGAACCGGTCGTGCAGGGCGCGGGCGGCATGTATTTCTATCACCCCGAGTTTCTGCGCCGGGCCAAAGCTCTGTGTCAGGCCCACAATGTTCTGGTGATCTTCGATGAAATCGCCACGGGTTTCGGCCGCACCGGAGAGTTGTTTGCCGCCACCCATGCGGAGGTGACACCGGACATCATCTGCCTGGGCAAGGCGCTGACGGGGGGACATGTCTCTTTCGCTGCGACCGTGACCACCGAACAGGTGGCTTATGGCATCGGCAACAGCGAGGCCGGCGTGTTCATGCACGGCCCCACCTACATGGCCAACCCGCTGGCCTGCGCTGCCGGCATCGCCAGCCTGGGGCTGCTGGAAGACGGCGGCTGGCAGGCCCGTGTGCGGGCCATCGAGGCGCAGATGAAGGCCGAACTGGAGCCAGCGCGGGGCCTGCCCGGCGTGGCCGATGTGCGGGTGCTGGGCGCCATCGGCGTGATCGAGATGGAGCACACGGTCGATCCGCGCATTGCCCATCGGCGGGCGCCGGAAACCGGTGTCTGGCTGCGTCCCTTCGCGCGCAACATCTACTGTATGCCGCCCTATGTGATTTCAAGCGACGAGCTGAGCCGGGTGACGGCGGCCATGGTCGAACTCGCGCGAGGCGACGCATGAGGCGGCACTGGCTGAACCGAGACGGCGCAGCGCAGTTGACGCTGGTGTTCGGCGGATGGGCGCTGGGGCCTGCGCCGTTTGCGGGCCTGACCGGGGCGGCGGATGTTCTGGTGGTTGACGACTATCGCAACCTCGATGACGCCCTGCCCGAAACCGGCGATTACGACACGGTCCGGCTGCTGGCCTATTCTTTCGGGGTCGCGTCGGCCGCGCATTGGCTGGCGGGTCACGGGCTGACCTGCGCCCGCAAGGTTGCGGTCAACGGTACGCTGTTTCCGGCGGATGCGGACCGGGGCATCGCGCCCGAGACGGTAGCAGCCACGGCCGATGGTCTGAGCGCGGCCAGCTTTGCCCGGTTCTGCCGCCGGGCCGGGCTGGATGGCCCCGCGCCCGGGATCGGTTTCGCCGCGGCGGCCGAGGAACTGCGGGCCATCGCGGCGCGCGGACCTGCGCCCGATCCCGGGTTCGACCGGGTCTGGATTTCCGCCTCGGACCGCATCGTGCCGACGGCCGCGCAGGAAATGGCCTGGGGCCAATCGGACACCGTGCGCCGCATCCCCGGCCCGCACCAGCCTTTCGCGGCGGGGCAGACCTGGGCGGAGTGGTTCGCATGAACGCCATGCCGACGGACCGCATCCGGCGCAGTTTCAGCCGCAGCTTCGGCAGCTATCACTGCGCCGCTGGCCCGCAGGCCCGGATCGCCCGCGCGTTGGCGCAGCGGCTGGTCGATCTCGGGGCACCCCGCCAGTTTGGCACCCTGTTCGAAATCGGCTGCGGCACCGGCCATCTGACCGAGGCGCTGCACCAGCAGTTTTCGTTCACCCGGTCCACGCTCAACGACCTGATGGCCGAGGCCCGGGACACCGCGCGGCGATGGGGCGCGGATTTCCTGCAAGGCGATATCCGAAATGTGACATGGCCTGCGCTGCCCGACCTGATCGCCTCGGCCTCGACGGTCCAATGGCTGGACGATCCGGCGGCGGTGGTTCGCCGCGCGATGCACGAGGTCGCACCCGAAGGCTGGGTGGCCATTTCGGGATTCGGCCCGGACCAGTACGCCGAGCTTTCCGCGCTGGGGTCGGCCGCCCGCGCGCCCGGCTTGTGCGCCCCTGATGATCTGGCCGCAGGCATCGGCCCCGAGGTTGAAATCCTTGACCTGTGGCAGGATCGGCAACCGCTGTGGTTCGACACGCCGTTGGACGTGCTGCGCCACCTGCGTGAGACCGGGGTGAACGGCCGTGCGGCGCAGGTCTGGACCCGCGCCGACCTGACCGATTTCAGCACACGCTATCGCGCCGCGTTTTCCGGCCCCGAAGGCGTGCGCCTGACCTATCACCCCGTCTGGATTATCGCCCGCAAACCCGGTTAGGGGCCAACCGGTCGCATCCGGCCCCCCTACACCTGCCCGAAAACTGGTGATAGGCCTGTGCCCAGGGGAGGATCGGCTTGGACATTTCCGAACAGCGCATCAAAGAGATGACCACCGCAGGGCTGAACCTGATCGGTCAGGCCCTGTCGATCTATGACGACAAGCTGCGCCTTGTGGTCAGCAACAAGCGCTTTCAGGAAATGTTCGACCTGCCCGAAGCCCTGGTGCAGCCCGGTGCGCTGTTCAGCGACACGATCCATTTTCTGGCCAGCCGGGGCGAATATGGCCACGATCAATCGGTCGAGGATCTGGTCAGCGTCCGGGTCGAACAGGCCTTGGCGTTCGAGCCGCACTACATGGAGCGCGTGCGCCCCAACGGACAGGTGATCTCGATTGAGGGCGCGCCGCTGCCCACCGGTGGCTGGGTTGCCGTCTATACCGACATCACCAGCACCAAGCGGGTCGAAGAGCTGCTGCGCAGCCGGTCTGAGGAGCTGTCGGACCAGTTGCTGAGCCATGCCGAAGAGCTTTCGGCGACCAACCGGCAACTGGCGGCCACGATCAGCGCGCTGGAAGAGGCCAAGCGCCAGCTGACCGAGATCGAAGCGCGCACCCGCATGACCACCGAGATGATGCCGGCCCATATCGCGCATCTGGATGCTGAGGGGCGGTACGACTATTCCAACCGGCGGCTCAGTTCGGTCCTGCCGGGGCGGCCGTCGGACATCCTGGGGCTGCACATCTCGCAGGCGCTCGGCGCGCATGCCTACGAGCGGGTCCGGCCGCATCTGCAACAGGCCTATGGCGGGCAGGCCTCGGTGTTCGAATTCACCGAGGATCAAGATTCGCGCCGTATCCGTGTTTCGTTCACGCCCGATGGCACGGGCGGCGTCTATATCATGTCGGTGGACATCACCGAGGAAACACAGGCCCGCGTGGCCCTGCAGCAGACTCGACGCCGGGCGATGGCCGCGCAAATGACCAGCGGGCTGGCGCATGATTTCTCGAATCTGTTGACCATCATCCTGGGCATGCAGGCCAAACTGGAGAAGATGGACCTACCCGAAGACGCCGCCGAGCTTGTCGCAGCAACCCAGCAGACCGCGCGGCGCGGCGGGCAATTGCTGAACCGCATCGCCGACATGACCGGCAATCGCACTCCGCAGCCACAGGCCACCGACATGCGCGGATTGCTTGAGGATCTGCGGGTGCTGGCCTCGCCTTCGCTTCCGCGTGGGGTGGGGCTGTCGGTGGTCAACACCCTGCCGGACGAGGCGCTGATGCTGGACCCGGGCATGGTTCAGGACGCGTTGTTGAACCTGGTGCTGAACGCCCGCGACGCCTGCGGCAGCAGCGGGCAGATTACCATCAGTGCCCATGCGATCGGCCGGATCTGGGTGGAAATCACCGTATCCGATACCGGTCCGGGGTTTTCGCCGGATGCGCTGGACAAGGCGTTGAACCCGTTTTTCACCACCAAGGGCAGCAAGGGGTCGGGGCTGGGCCTGCCGATGGTCTATGACACGGTCAAGCTGGCAGGCGGAGACCTGCAACTGCGCAATACGCCCTCGGGCGCATCCGTGATGCTGCGGCTGCCCTACCGGCCCGCTCCGCCTGTCCAGTCGGGCCTGGCGCTTCTGGTCGAAGACAGCGACGACTTGCGCCACCAGTTCCGCGACATGCTGGTCGATCTGGGCCTGTCGGTGATCGAGGCGACCTCGGCGGATGAGGCGCTGGTCCTGGCCACCAGCCTGGACGATATCTCGGTGATCCTGTCGGACATCCGGCTGGAGGGCGCTGCCACCGGCATTGATCTGGTCGAACGGCTTGCTCTGCCAATTCCGGTGATCCTGATGACCTCGCTACCCTATGATGACCCGCTGCACCGTCAGGCTCTTGCCAAGGCGCCGGTCCTGCGCAAACCCTTCACCCGCGCGCAATTGTCCGCGCTGATCCGAACCGAGGCCGCCTGATGACCCAACCCCTGGTGACCATTCTGGACGACGAACCCGAGATCCGCCGGATTCTGACCGAAGCGCTGGAGGATGCCGGGTTTAGAACGCAGAGTTTTGCCCGCGCCCGCGAATTCGAAGCGTCACTGAAACGGGTTACGCCGGATGTCTGCCTGGTGGACTTGTCGCTGCCGGATACAGACGGGTTGGCGCTGGTGCATCGGCTGGCGCTGGAACAGGGGGCGGCGGTCATCATCATCTCGGGGCGGGCACAGGTACAGGACCGGGTGACGGGGCTGGAGTTGGGGGCAGATGACTACATCACCAAACCCTTTGACCCGGCTGAGGTGGTGGCCCGCATTCGCGCCCGTCTGCGTGCGCCCAAGGCACAGCAACACCATTCGGATGTGGCTCGGTTCAACGGCTGGACTGCCTATTTCGATCGCTATGTGTTGCTGTCCGATACCGGCGCTGAAACACCGTTTAGCCATGCCGAAGGCGAAGTGTTGCGGTTGTTCCTGGAAAGCCCCAAACGCCTGATCAGCCGCGCGCAGATGCAGGAAACACTGGGTGGCGCAGCCGTTGAAAGCTTTGACAGGGCGATGGACGTGCGTATTTCGCGCCTGCGCACGAAGCTTGGTGAAGACCCGAAAAACCCGCGCCTTATCAAGACGATATACGGCGCGGGGTATATTTTTCTGGGGGATGTCGCATGGGATTGACCAATTCCGCCGGTTGAATTCGACTTGCACGACGCCGAACCAGACCACTGGTGACGCGGTCTGGTTTCTTGGGCTGCCTCTGGAAATCCGGCTGAAGTGACCTTAACTTCTGCCGGCTACACTTTGCGGTGCGGTATTGAAGCGCGTAACTATGGCAGCTTGCAAACTCTGCGCTGACGCGCAAGAAAGCGTCAGCTTGATTTGGAGACCCTTATGATCAGGAAAACCTGGGCCAAGTGGCGATCCGGCCATATCGGTCGGCTGGTGGGCGACAGCCTGCGGGCACAAGGCAAGAAATATGCGGTTGCCATGTTTGCCATGATGATCGTCGCCGCGACCACCGCAGGGACGGCTTGGATGATGGAAAACATCGTCGATGCCATGACGTCGCCTGACATGCGGTCTCAGGTTCATATCATAGCGTCAGCAGTAATCGTGCTGTTCCTGGTCAAGGCGCTGGCTTCTTACGTCCAGTCCGTGTTTCTGGCTCGCGCCGGCAACCGCATCATCGCCGAGCAGCAGGAGAAGTTGTACAAAAAACTGCTTCGGCGTGGGGTGGATTTCTTTTCCAAAAGTGAGTCTTCGGACCTTCTGATGCGTGTGACCCGGGGCGCGTCGGCCGCGCGGACGCTGGTCGATGTGATCGTGACCACGTTCGTTCGGGATGCGCTGACGCTCGTGGGTCTCATCTTTGTGATGGTTTATCAGCAGCCTGTGCTTTCGGGGCTGTTTTTCATTGTTGGGCCGGTCGCGCTGCTGAGCGTGCGCTATCTTTTGAAAAGCGTCCGCTCGATCATGCAATCCGAGCTCAAATCACTGGCCGAAATCATCCGGGTTCTGCAGGAAACATCGGCCGGGATCAAAATCATCAAGGTCTTCGCACTCGAAGATCGAATGACCGAGCGGATGAACTCGGCCATAAGAAGCGTTGAAAAACGCTCGAACGAAATTGCCAAGCTGCAGTCCATCGCCAGCCCAATGATGGAATTTCTGGCCGGTGTAGCCGTTGCCGGCGTGTTGGTCGTCAGCACAATGGGAATTGCCGGAACTGAACCGCCGACCGCGGGTCAGCTGATGTCCTTCATCACGGCGCTTCTGATGGCCTATGAACCGGCCAAGCGGCTGTCCCGGATGCGGGTGACCATCGAATCCACGTTGGTTCCGATCGAGATGATGTTCGAACTGCTGGATCAGGAAGACCCAATGCGCGAAAGCCCGCAACCCCAAGAGCTGCGGTCCGGTCCGGGCGAGGTACGCCTGCGGAACGTCACCTTTGGCTACAGCGGTGGTATGCCGGTGATCAATGGGATGAACCTGACCTTCGAGGCCGGAAAAACAACCGCCTTGGTGGGGCAGTCGGGTGGAGGCAAGTCTACCATCTTTGGCCTCATCATGCGGTTCTACGATCCTGACCAAGGCTATGTCGAGATCGACGGACAGAATTTGCAGGATGTCAGCTTTGCCTCCCTGCGGCGCAAGATTTCTTATGTTGGCCAGGATACGTTTTTGTTCTCCGCGACGGTCATGGAAAACCTGCGATATGCCCGTCCCGATGCGACCGAAGACGAGATTCGCGATGCGGCCAAAGCCGCGCATGCGCATGACTTCATCATGTCGCTTCCCAAGGGATACGACACCGAAGTCGGAGAGAACGGTGCGTTTCTGTCGGGAGGGCAGAAACAGCGGTTGGCCATTGCCCGCGCCATTCTTCGGAAGGCCGAAATTCTGCTGCTCGACGAAGCGACCAGCGCGCTGGATGCCGAGTCCGAGGCTCTGGTGAAGCAGGCGTTGGATAAACTGACGGAGAACGTGACCACGATCGTCATCGCTCACCGGCTGTCGACCGTGCTTGAGGCAGACAAGATCATGGTTGTTCAGGACGGTCAGGTGATCGAACAGGGCAAGTTGGATGAGTTGATGGAACAGAATGGCAGCTTCCGCCGCCTGTTCGATCAGCAATTCAAGACACCGGCTGCATAATCAATCCCGCAAAGCCTGGTTCTTTACCTTGAGAACAGGCTGGATGAGGTAGTCGAGAACGGTCTTCCGGCCGGCCAGAATGTCAACTTGTGCGATCATCCCCGGAATGATCTCTACTGCCAAGCCATCGGCGTCCAACAAGGTGCCGCTGGTTCGGATTTCGACGACGAAGACTTCCTCGTCCTGCCGCTCTGACCTTGTAATCGTATCCGCACCGATGCGAACAATTTCGCCATCCAGCGCGCCGTATCTGGCAAAATCATAGGCGGTGATCTTGACCTTGACCTGCTGACCCGCGCGCAGGAATGCGATGTCGTCAGGGCGGACATAGGCTTCGACCAGCAGGTTGTCGTCCAGCGGAACGATTTCGACAAGATCCTCGCCGCTGCGGGCCAAACCGCCCAAGGTCGTGCGGTGGATTCGGTTTACGATGCCTCGGACTGGCGCACGAACCTGCGCGCGCGCCGCGCGGTTCTCCAACGCGGGCAGGGCGGGCTCAAGCGCCGCAAGCTGCGCAGTGGCAATGGCAAGATCGGTCAGTGCCGCGCTGCGAAACCGGCTTTTGGTAGCCGTGATGCGGTCATCGATTTCACTCAGCCCGGTTTCCAGACGGTTTGCAGCGGCCTCGGCTCTTACCTTGCGCCCCTTCCATTCCGCCTCGCTGCGTCGCAGGGCCAGCAGAGTTGTTGCAGGTTCCATCTTGCGGCGGACCAGAGGCTCCATCAAAGCGCGCTCTTCGGACAGGACCTTGAGTGTTTCTTCTGCAGTGACCCGGTCCACCAACCCCTCTTCCAATTCGCGCTGCCTCTGCTCACGTTGGCGTTCCAGAATGGCGATCTCGTCGGCCAACTCCGATTTTCGGCCGAGATACAGAGCCGTTTCCGAGCGAACGACGTCTGGTGCTTGTTGCACAAGCTCGGGCTCGAACCGCAAATCGGATCCGTCGATTTCGGCCTGCAATCGCTTAATACGCGCCCTTAGTCCCAATGCCCGTTGCCGCTCGGCGTCCAGCTCGCTGCCGATTTGTGTCGCGTCCAATTCCAGCAGCAAAGCGTTCTTGTCGACGATCTGACCCTCTTGAACATGAACAGCTTGAAGAACCCCAGGTTCGGTTGCTTCGATCACCTGAACGTCGCCAGAAGGCACAACGCGACCGTCCGCGCGAACCACATCGTCCAGTTCGGTGACGTAAGCCCATACGCCGGCGGTCAGCATGCAGCCCAACACGGCCAGCAGCAATACCGAACCGCGAAACCCCGAGCCGCCGTTCATCTCGCGGGCCAATTTTTCAAGGTCAGGATGCCGCGACATTCATGTGCCTCCGCGCGTCTTTGGCTCGTTTGGTGAGAACTGACTTGACGGCGTCAACGCCCACTTTGCCGTTTTCGATCACGATGACCCGGTCGACCAGTTCCAACAGACTGGCCCGATGCGTAACGATGACCATAGTCGTATCCGCGGCCGCAGCCTTCAGCCGCTGAATGATGTTTGCCTCGTTCTTGAGATCCATCGCGCTGGTGGGTTCGTCCAGCAACAGGACGGGCGGCTGCCCGATCAATGCCCGGGCTAGGGCGATCGTCTGACGTTGCCCGCCCGAGAGCCCCTCGCCACGTTCGGCCAGCATCAGATCGTACCCGCTGGGATGCCGCGATACAAAGTCTTCGACGCCCGAAATGCGCCCGGCCCGGATTAGATCTTCGTCGCGCGGGCGGACCGCACCGGCCATAATGTTTTCGCGGACCGAGCCCGAAAACAGCCAAATATCCTGCAGGACCGACCCAATGTTGCGCCGAAGGTCCCCCGGATCAATCTGGCGGATGTCAATCCCATCCAAAAGAACCGAACCGATACGGGGCTGGTACAATCCCAGAAGCAGTCTTGCGATGGTGCTTTTTCCTGATCCGATCCGGCCGAGAATCGCAACTTTTTCCCCCGGTTTGATGTCGAAGGACACGCCTTTCAGTGTGTCCTCATCCTGGTCTGGGTAGGCGAAATACACGTTGTTGAACGTGATACGCCCTTTGAAGTTGGAGCGGCTGATCCAGGTGCGCCCCGACGGCCGCTCACTGTCGGCTTGCATCATTGCGTCTAGGTTCCGGTATGCACTGCGCGCCTGGTTGAACCGGGTGAGGGTTTGAGACAGCTGGCCCAACGGTGCCAAAGCCCGTCCGGTCAGCATCACTGAGGCGACCAAAGCGCCCATGCTGGTCAGGCCGTCCGCTATCAGAAAGACACCGTAAAACACGATCAGAACCTGGGCCGCCTGCTGCGTGAAACCGGTCAGGTTCAATGCGAATTGAGTGATGGCACGCGACCGAACACTGTTGCCGGATTGTCGTTCGATCGCCTCTTCCCAGCGTCGCCGCATCGTGCCGGCCGCAGTGGTCGTCTTGATCGTTTCCAGACCGGCCAGAGTTTCGATCAGCACGGATTGCTTTGACTGGCCATCCAAAAAACTGCGTTCCGCCAAGCGGGACAAAAGCGGCTGAATGGCGAGCCCGGCGATCAGCACGACTGGTACGGCGAGAGCTGGGATCAGAACCAGCGGTCCGCCGACCATGTAGATCGTAAGCAAAAACAGACCGATGAACGGCAAATCAACCACCATGACCAGCGTAGCCGACGTGAAGAACTCGCGGAGTGTTTCGAACTCACGCACCGTGTTCGCCATGGCGCCGGTTGATCCGGTTCGGGACTTCATCTGGATATTCAGAAGTTGATCGAAAACACGCCGACCCATCAACATGTCCGCATTCTGTCCTGCCCGGTCGATGAAACTGGCGCGCAGGATCTTCAGCACAAAATCAAAAAACAGCGCGATGCCGACACCGATGGTCAATGCGACCAGAGATTCCACGGCTTCATTTGGCAGAACCCGGTCATAAACGGTCATGATGAAAACCGAGGTTGAAAGCCCCAGAATATTCGTCAGAGCCGCGGCCAGAGCAACCTGCAAGTACGACCAACGATTGGCCACAAGCGCTGATCGGAACCAGTGACGGCTTGGTTGGCTTGGGTTGTTTTTGATTTCCTCGGAGTATGCTCGACGAAACAACATCGCATAGCCGGAATAGACGGTGTCGAGCTGGCATTCATCCATCTCACCAATGCTGTCTCCAAGCTCTGGGTCGTGGATCAACAGACGGCCAGACTTCGAACGGCCATGGTAGACCACGGCCCGCTGGTCCTCGAGCAACAGTATCGCCGGTGCGAGGCTGGGATCAAACTCCGACAGCCGGCGCGGCCCGAAGCCCGCCTGCAATCCATGGTCATGGGCCAGTGCGATCGCGTCCTGCACCTTCAACCCACCAGAGACCGAGGATTGGGCCGCCAAAAGGCTGGCTTTGGTCAATGGTCGGCCAAGCTCTGCCGCCACATGCAGCAGACATTCCTCAAAGTTGGTGAGGGGCAGGGATGTAGGAGGCTGGCTGCGTTGGGTCATGGTCAGTTGCCCCATGTTCTGAGCTGGATGCCGAGCAGATCAATGATGTCGCCCGTAAGGCTGAGCGCGGCGTAGTTCGTTAGGAAGAAATTCTGCTCCGCCAGGATCAGTCGCTCTTGGGCGTTCACAAAATCGCGCTGCGCGTCCAGTATTTCGATTAGGCTGCTGCGCCCGATCTGGAATTGCTCTTGAGTGGCGGCAACGCTGTCGGCATTTGCGGCAACTGCGATGCGGGCCTCGCGCAGACGCTGGGCGCCGGCCTTTTGGTCGGATCGAATGAAACCTAGCTCGCGCTGGATTTCCCGAACAAGAACCTCACGGGCATATTCCGCTTGTTTGACCCGCGCTTCGGCGGCGGCAATTGCAGCCCGCCGTTGACCGGTGCTGTCCAGCTCGTAGTTTACCGAGAGGTCTACGCCGAAATTAGCGTCCCTGCTGTCGTCCTGGTTGGCAAATGCCGAAACCCGCACGTCCGGCTGACGCCTCGCAGTTGCGGCAGAGCGGTCTGCCTGTGCCGCCAGAACCGCAGCGTCTGCGCGTCGAACCTGCGGGCTGTCCATCACGATGACGGCGTCGCTTCTCGACAGGTTGGGCGCTGGGACAGGGGGATCCAGTTTGCCTGGTGGGGTACCGAACACCTCTTGGAATCGCGCATTGGCACGATCAGCCTGAGCCCGGGCATCCGCCAACTTGGTCCTGGCATCCGCGACCCGAGAACGCGCCGTCAGAACGTCGGCAGCGGAACCGGCCCCTTGCGCGGCGCGGTCGGAGATCTGCTTCTCGATCTCCTCATGGCGGCGGACGTTTTCCCAAGCGATTTCAACGATTTTCCGCCGGTCGATGACCAACACATAGGTTTCAATTGCGGCAAGGGCCGTCGCGGCTGCGGTTTGAAGCTGATCGCCGCGGCTTTCGAGGACACGGGCCCGCGCCGCTGCCAAGTCTCCGGCGGCAGCTCCCCCGTCGTATACAAGCTGTGAAACCCGCAGATATGGTGATACATCCGCAATATCCGAATCCACCCGTTCCGATCGGGCATTCACGCCAAGTGACACCTGCGGAAGAAAGGCTCCTTCTGCCGCGTCCATATCGGCAAAGGCGGCGTCAACGCCGGTCTCGCTCTGCGCCTGGTTCGGGCTGGTTTCTACCGCGCGCCGTATTCTCTGGCCAAATGAACTGCGAGTCAGATGGTCCGACGGCTTAGTCGCGCCAGCACCCGTTGATCCCTCTGAAAAAGCCATCTCAACCGGGGCAAGATCCGGAACCGGCTCACAAGCCGCAGTGAGCACGGCCACCAAACCGATCAGCAGAGGCAAGATGAGTCGATCAGATGTAGGCATATTTGGCCTCCGCATCCGACAAGTCTCGTTCCCGGGCAATGGCATCCAAGAACCCCACAAGGTCGGAGTCCCTGCCGTTTGCGGGAGTGCTGATCACCTTGGGAGAATGCGTCTGGCAGTGGTGCATCCACAGAAGATGGTTGAGCGAGACTTGATGAGCGTAAATCAACTGCATCGCTCCACTAGATTGCAGAACCGCTGTCTGCGCCGGCCCAAGTTGGTTGAAGCGTCGAAAGTCCACGCTCATCCAACCGTCGGGCAACTCCGCATCCTTAAAACGGGTCAATTCGACGAATAGGCCCAATTCCTTTATCAGCGCGCAGGCACGTCGGGTTGCGTTGCGATCGGCCAGAAAGCTCTTCAAGAAGCCCTTCAGGGTTTCCAGTTCAGAGGAGATCGAGCCGTCCTTTGCGAAGAACGGGCTGCCGGATTGGTCACAGGACACGAGTCCGGTGGTTTCATCTACAACAAGCTTGCCTGAGCTGGTGCGCGATCCTGCTTCGCCACCGACCAGTTCGATCGAAAACGGATGGCATCTCAGCAAGGAAGGAACATAGGTGGCCCGCCAGCGTCCTTGGTCCGAAACAAATGGTGTTTCCGGAGAAGCTGCGGTCGCCAGAATAGCATGCGGCGATACCCCGCCCCCCGAGGATCGAAACGCAATTGGAAAAGCGGCGGCGGCTTCTGAGACTTCCGCACTTACGATCTCGCACTCCAATCTGCAGCGCGCGAAACCGTAGGATGTAAATCTGTGCCACGAGCGATCGGAATGTCTGTCGAAAGTGACGGGTACTGGGCCGTTCTGTGCCATTGATGTCTCCGCTGGTCCGTTAAGAAAGGGCCGGGGCGGCCCCACCTTTTCACGCTTGTCAGGATCAACTTGACGCGCCGGTCGGATCGGTATGCAGGATGTTGTCGCTGCTCAGACCGCTCAGATCACCTAGGCCGTCAAACTGCGCGACCGTGCTGACCGTGGCAGAGGTTGGGGCGGAATAGTCCACCTTGACCAGCACACTGTCAGTTCCATCGCTGGCCAGCAGATAGATCTCATCTCCGGATTGAGCCCCGGTAAGCGTTTCGGCGGCGGCTTCCAGAGTATCGGTTGTCAGATCGGTGAGTGTGGTTGTCAGCCCAACAAAACCTGTGTCGGCCGCGATCATGTCGCCGAGCGCCAGTGTTTCGACACCTGTTCCATCACCGCGAAGCGATGAGACATCCAACCCGCTGACCATAATGGCGTCGGCCATGTCGGCTGCAGGCCCCAGGGTGAAACCCGTTACGATGTCGGTGCCGTTGGCCGTCGGGTCCGCTTCGAAAACGATAAGATCTCGGCCAGCGCCGGACAGATCGATCACATCGTCGCCGTCCCCACCGCGGATGACATCGTCGATACCCGTGGCCGCCAATGTGTCTGCGCCTTCTGTTCCCAATACCCAACGGGTAGGGCCACCATCGGGCGTGTTGATCGTCAACTCGATCGGCTTCGTGGGGTCCAGCACCGTCATCGTGAACGTGACGACAGGCTGGGTCAGATCGCTGACGCTTGTTGCGGCCCCGGCAAAACCGATTTCCGCCGCCCCGTTCGGGTTTGCCAGAAACAGATCAAAATCGGTGTTTTCGACCTCGGATCCCGTGTCATAGGTCACGACCGCGGGGTCAAAACCCAAGTTGGCCGTGAAAGCCATCCCGCTGGATATGTCCCGGTCCGCATCGGCATGTATTTCGAAAGCTATCGTCGACCCGCTCCGGCCTGCCTCGGAGATGAAATAGGCCGCTGGAACGTGAGCCGTCGCCTGGTCTGTCGCGGGTAGGGGGTTCGGTCCTCCGGTAACCGTCGCTGAAACCGAAAAATCCAAAAGGTCACCCGCCGTTGTACCCGAAAACGCCGTGGCAGGTACGTTCAGGCTCCACGTGCCGTTGGCCGCGACCGTGGCTGTTCCAACAGAGACCGAGTTCAGCATCACCTCAACGGTTTGTCCTGCGCCGAGACCTATGGATGAACCGCTGACCGTCAGGCCGCTGGATTGCGCGTCACTCAGCAAAACCGCGTCGTTGGTACCGACCTCATTCAAGGTCAGGATGGGTCGGTAGTCAGTGGTCACCGAGTCTGCCGCCTGAGGAGCGGGGTTGCCAGCCAAGTCCGAAACCGATGCGGTGATAGAATAAGTTGCTCCGTCAGAAAGAGCGTTCAGATCAGCCGTAGGAATGGTGGTCGACCAGACCCCACCCAAAGCGGTGGCAGTATAGGTCTGCCCGTTCAGCCCGACAGTAATTGTTTGCCCATCTTCGGCAGTTGTTGTCCCCGATACTGTCAGGTCGCTGTCCTTCTCGGTGACGTCTAGAACCGATCCAATTCCCAGAGGGTTCAGTGAGATGGTCGGGGCGCTGAAATCGGTGTTGAACCCAGTCGAAGTCGTCTGTGTATTTCCGGCTGCGTCGCTGACTGACGCGGAAATCGTGTAGGATTCGGCATCTTGCAGGCCGCTAAGGTCGAGGGGTGAAGCGGTGTAGGTCCACGCGCCACTCGTCACTGTAGCGGTGCCTGAGACATCCACAGTCCCGTCCGCTCGTTGAACCTGGATCGAGACGATCGTGCCATCAGGCGCGTCGGAAATGCCAGAGACGGTCATTCCGCCGGATTGCTCTGCCAGGTTCATGGTGCCCCCGGACGATACCGTCGAGATTGACAGAGTGGGGGCCGTAAAGTCCGTGTCGAAGCTGGCAGTGGCCTGTGTGGCCGGGTTCCCAGCAAGGTCCGAAACATCGGCGGTCACGGTGACGGTGGCTCCGTCGGAGAGGCCGGCTAGATCGGTTGCGGGAACGCTGACAACCCAGTTTCCACCTGAAACGGTAGCGCTGTAGGTTTGGCCGTTCATTCCGATGGTCACGGTCTGGCCGTCTTCGGCGGTCGTCGTTCCGGATATACTGAGGTTGGTTCCCTGTTCGACCGCGTTCATGACCACGCCGTCCGAAAACGTGTCGATGCTGATCGTTGGGGCGGTCGCGTCTTTGGAAACTCCTGCACTCGCCTGCGGGGCCACGAGGCCATCGGCATCCGTCACGTCGGCGGTGATGGTGAAAGTTGCGCCGTCGGCCAGGGCAATCAAATCCGCGCTCGGCACGGTCACGCTCCACGTCCCTCCGGACACAGGGCCCGTGTAGGTCTGACCGTCCAAAGTTACGGTGACTGTCTGGCCATCGGTGACATTCCCGGTTGTGCCGCTGATCGTCAGATCCGCCCCGACTTCGACTGCGTTCAACACCGCACCGACGGATAGAGGCGAAATCGAGATGGACGGTCCGCTCAGATCCACGGGTACCGAAACCGCAACAGGCGTGGCCGGGTTTCCGGCGGCATCGCTGATCGCGGCACTGATGCTGATGGGGCTGCCACTGACCAGAACGCCGAGGTCGGCTGCGGGAACGGTCACACTCCAAGCACCGCCTGAGGCGATGCCGCTGTAAGTCTGGCCATTGAAGGTCAGCACAACCGGTTGGCCATCTTCGCCGGTCGTCGTGCCGGTAATCGTCAGGTCCGATCCGACGTCTACAAGGTCGATCTGGCCGCCTGCGACAGCGTCTATTGTTATGGCTGGGGCGAAAAAGTCAGTATCAAAGCTGTTGGTGGCTTGAGCCGCCGGATTGCCTGCCCGATCCACCACATCAGCGGTCACAGTGACGGTCGCGCCATCGGGCAGAGACGCCAGATCGGCGGCCGGAACCGTGACGCTCCAAGTGCCGCCGGACACGGTTGCGGTATAGATCTGACCGTTCAACCCCACAGTCACCATCTGACCTTTTTCCGCATCGGTCGTACCACTGATTTCCAGATCTGACGCGCTCTCGGCCCCATTCATGACCGCCCCGTGGGAAAATCCTGTTACCGCGATGGTCGGAGCGATGGTGTCGATGTTGTACGTGGCTGTTTCGACATCGATCTCACCTCCGGCTCCATCCAGGTGTCGGATCGTCACGGATGTGACCCCCTGAGGCAACCCTGCCGCCTCGACTTGGCTAAGCGAAACGCTCCAACTGCCGTCCGGCCCCGCTGAAACGGTTTTGGTGACCGACCCGATGGTTACTTCGACCGAAACGGTGCCGTCAGGTGCTGACGCCTTGGCGGTGGTGCTGTTGAGCGAATTTCCCTGCAACTGTGACAGGTTCAGACTGGGCGGGCGCGGAGATTCCTCGGGCGTCGCGGCATCTTCGCCGCCACCGCCGCCAGCGGCGGCCGCACCGGCCAGACCCAAACCACCCAGCACCGCGCCTGCGGCTCCCATGCCGCCACCACCAGCTGCCGCTGCTCCGGCGGCTTCAGCTGCCACTGCAAGCTGCGCGACTTCAACGGCCACGTCTTCGGCAATCATGATCGAACCGTTTTCCAGAACGTGCACGTTTTCCGCGGAAACCAGGACTGTGCGACCGTCCAAAAGCTTCAGTTGAACGTCGCCGTTTGGCAGCAGTTTGACCGACTGGACACCGGGCAGGACATCGGCAAACTGAAATGTGCTCAACTCCTCCTCAGTGGCTTGGGCCAGCGCCGGCAAGGCCAGAAGGGCAGAGGCCAAACCACCGCCGACGCCCGATCCGGCCCATCGGCGCAGACGCGCTTTGACCCATTTGCGGACATGCTTCTCATGCCCTGCATCTGGTGAGTCCTTCTGGATGGAGACTTCGTGCGAAACAGGTTTCATCGTCATCATGTCCTCACAATTGGTGGCCGCGGATACCCGCGCGGCAAGACCGAAGAAGCCAAGTTCTGTTCTTCTTTCCTGCTGCCGAGTTATTCATGCGGACGGACCTTGAAAAATTGAGTTAATCTGGAGCCGAATTCCTCGTTTTCACCACAATTTCGTTCTCGTCTTTGCCTTGGCACCGCGTCACCCTCGAAGGGACTGCCAGAGATGGCATTGGGGGTGATCTGAGTTGATGCTTCAGTTCGAAAGAGTGGTTGCAACGGGGAGTCCGGCGCTCGATTCAGGTATCGGCGATACGGCTTTAAAAACGCTTAACGGTGTTACGTATCTGTACAGCACGACCCGGGCTGGCGGCGGCATCGTGGTCTGGCAGCTTGTGGACGGTGGCGCTCCGCAATTCCACGACGATCAGTATTTCAGCGGCACCATATCGTTGCAGGTCGGCAGCCTTGGCGCTCTGGTCGTATTGGGCGCAAGCGACCTGTTGGCACTGGACGTCGACAACGCCTCAGGCCTTGTCGGGTACGAGTTGAATACGGATGGCACGATCGGGGCGCTGCAGGAAACGGCGGCGATTCCCGGAGGCGGTGATGTCACCGCATTGGTCCAGTACTCGGTGGGGGCGGTCGACTACCTGACGGTGGCCCATCAGGACAGTGGGCTCATCGGCACCTACGTGGTGAACTCGAATGGTTTGCTCAGTCATGTCGGCTCGGTCGCGGGTAATGCCGGGGCGATGCAGACCGCGGCGGTGGGCAGCAACCAGTATGTCGTCACCGCCAATGCCGCCGACAATGCGATCCGGGTGTTCAGCGCCGATCAGGGAAGCGGGACGCTGATCGAAGTGGACAACACGACAACCCAAACGCTTGGGATCAGTTCTCCGACAGCGTTGGAAACCGTTGATGCGTATGGACACACCTGGATTCTGGTGGCCGGGTCCAGCAGCAACTCCATCAGTTTGATGGAGCTGCGCGCAGACGGAACACTAGTTCCACAGGATCATGCGTTGGACACGTTGGGTACCCGTTTTGGCGCAGTTCAGGACATGAAGGTCGTCGAAGTCGATGGACGTGTCTTTGTCGTTGCCGGTGGCGGAGATGACGGGGTGACCCTGCTGACGATGACCCCTGATGGCAAGCTGATCTACTTGGACAGCTTTGCGGATACGCTGGATAGCGGTCTTCAGAATGTTGAGACCATCGAGGTGGCCCATGTTGGCGGCGACCTTCAAATCTTTGTGGCATCGCAGCAGGATGCAGGGCTTACCCAGCTGACAGTGTCTCTGGACACCTTGGGCAACGTCATCGAGGGGAATGGAATCGTAACTGGAACCGCTCAGGACGACATGCTGAGCGCCGGCGTTCTGGACACTGATTTGCAGGGCGGTGCCGGTGACGACATTCTGATTGCCGGTCGCAGTGAAACCACCATGCAGGGCGGTTCCGGCGCGGACATCTTCGTTATGCGATTCGGCAGTGGATTGACGACGATCACGGATTTCGAGGCCGGAACCGATCGGTTGGATCTGTTCGACTACCCGATGTTACGCAACCCCGGGCAGCTGACCGTGACGTCAACGGCACAAGGGGCTCGGATTGAGTTCATGGATGAAACCGTCGAGTTATTTTCGGCCGACGGTGGCACACTCACCAGCGCCGAAATCTTCGGGTCCGGTTTTAAGGGGCCGGATCATATCCCCGTTGACTTTGGCGTGCTCACGGGGCCCGAGGCCTCGGCCGGTGTGACGGGTCCAGTCACGGTAGAGTCTTCCGGTTCAAACCCCGCGTTGAGCGATGCTGAGATCGTGTTCAAGCCAGTTGGAAACAGCCCGATATCGGTACAGGCCGACGATCATGGCCAATTCGATCTTGATTTGCCATCAGGTTCGTTGCCGGGTCATGTGGACATCATCAAGTCCTATTCACATGCTAGCGGAGAGATCACGGCCCTCGATGCGCTGCAGGTTTTGCGGATAGCGGTCGGTTTGCGACCAACCTGGGGACCCGCAGCCCCCGAAAACCTCATCGCGGCCGATATCACCCGGGATGGCACCGTCAATGCACTGGATGCCCTGGCCATCCTGCAGGTTGCCGTTGGGTTGCCCACCGCACACGAGCCGGAATGGGTCTATCTGGACCAGAACGCCGATCTTTCCTCAATCACGCCCACGAATGTCGACTATCAAACCGGCGCTGCGATTGTGGTCCTGGATGGGGTGTTCAGTGTGGACATGACGTCGATCCTGCTTGGGAATCTCGAGGCGGTGTGAGCTGGCTATTCGCGGAACGACCGGTTGAAATAGTCCGCCATCGGTTTGATCAGGTATGAAAGCGGCGTACGCTCGTCGGTCTTAATCAGGGCCTCAACTGGCATGCCGGGCAGGAGTACCTGTCCGTTCAGACGCTCTAACTCGCCCTCAACGGGAACAACATCGGCGCGATAATAGGTGAATCCAGTTTGTTCATCCTTGAGCGTGTCTGCCGAAACATTGATGACCCGACCTTCGATTTCTGGTGTCTCACGCTGATTGAAGGCCGGAAAGCGCAGGGCGACAGGTTGGCCGACGTGCAACTGATCCACGTGTATTGCTCCGACGCGGGCAGCCACCACAAGCGGCGTGTTTTGTGGGACGACATACATCATAGGTTCCGCTGGCTGGACGACCGATTGCACTGCAAAGACCTGGCTGCCGAAAACGGTTCCTGAGACCGGGGCCCGGATGTCGAGACGCGCCAACCTTTCATTCAAGGATAACCTGCGTTGGGCCAGTTCGACGACCTCGGATTGTACCTGCCGTAACTCGGCAATGGCCTCTTCCCGACGAGCGGCGGCCAATTCGACGACCTGCAATTCCGTGGTGGCAATCTGTCCATTCAAGCGGGCAACTGCAGCTTCCAGGCGCCCAATTTCGCCGGTCAGGCTGGCTTCTTCACGTTGCAGGGCTGACACTCGGCTGGCTTGGGTCAACCCGCGTGTCAGAAGGTTCTGCTGATCCTCCAACTCGTTTCCAATCAGCTCAAGCTGCCTGCGCAGGGCCACCAGCTGCGCTTTCGTCCCGTCGATTTCGCTTTCGATCTGAACCCTTTGTTTGCCCAGTTGATCGATCTTCTTGGACAGGGTTTCCAACCGAGCGGAATACAGCCGGGTCTGTCCATCAATCAATTCAGGATCGATGGGTTCCGCGGCGGCCAGCTTTTGCATCCGGTCGGCAAGCGCGTTTGCGTCTGCCCCGTCTCTTTCTGCCTCCAGCCGAACCTTCCGCGCCAAGAGTTCGAACAACTGCGATTCCACGATGACTTTTTCCGACTTGAGAAACGTGTCATCGAACCTGAGCAGCAAATCACCCTGCTCGACCCGGTCGCCATCACGAACCAGAATATCGCCCACGACACCGCCATCCGGATGTTCCACAACTTGCCGATTGCTTTGCACCTCGACAACGGCCTGGGTCACGATTGCACCTGCCAGATGGGTCCTGACGCTCCAAACCCCAAGCCCGCCGACCAGAATGGCCAACGCGGCGAATCCAACAAGAGCGGGGAAAGTGATCCGCCATGGCGGCGGGCTTGAAACCTCGGTCATGCTTCACCCGCTTTGCGAAACTGTTTCTGGATTGCACCCGCATTTTGGACCATGGCGTTCAACACTTCGTCACGGCTGCCGAAATTGGCGATCCGACCCAATTCGACTACGGCCAGGTGGTCGCACTCTGAAATCGCCATCGGTCGGTGCGTCATGATGATCACGGCGCGCTCGGCCGCTTTGAACTCCCGGACTGCCGCATTCAGGGCATCGGTGCCCTCGGTGTCCAACGCCGAGTTCGGTTCATCCAGTACCAGCAGGACAGGATCGCCGTACAATGCCCGGGCCAGCCCTATCCTTTGCTGCTGGCCTCCGGATAGTTGACTGTTGGCTCCTTCCAAGACGGTATCATAGCCTTTTTCAAGTGAGAGGATCAGGTCATGTGCATTGGCCTTCTTCGCTGCCGCAACAACAGCCAGTTCATCAGGTTTCAGCGACATGCGAGCGATATTCTCGGCCACCGTTCCGTTGAAAAGTGTGACATGCTGCGGAAGATAGCCGATGTGGCGCCCCAACTCATCAGGGTCGTATTGATCCAGAGTTGCGCCGCCCAATCTGATCTCTCCGGCAGCAGGTGTCCAAAGGCCCAACAGCGCTTTGGCGAGCGTGGTTTTTCCCGAACCGCTTTTGCCGATCACTCCAAGGGCACGGCCGGGCTCCAACACGAACGAGGCGTTTTGGATAGTGGGGGTTTCGGATCCAGGGGGTATGATCGTCAGGTTCCGGACCGACAAACGGGCTTCCGGTGTGGGCAGGCGGGTTCTGGAGGGTTCGACAGGGACATGGGCCAAATAGTGGCTAAGCGATGACCAGGCGCTACGGGCCCGCTCGATCGCGCCCCATTGTCCAATGACCTGCTCAATCGGCGCGAGTGCGCGGCCCAAAAGGATAGAGCCTGCGATCATCGCACCGGCGGTCATTTCGTTTTGCAGTACAAGCCAGGCTCCCAAGGCGAGCATAGCCGATTGCAGAAACAGCCTGAGCGATTTGGTCAGTGAGGTGAAGCTGCCAGTCCAGTCGCTGGCGGCAATACTCTGGGACAGCGCGGCCGCTCTTTGTGTCAACCAACGCCGCGTTATGTCCTTTCGCATGCCTTGGGCGCGAATGACCTCGGCTGCCTGGCGTGCATTTTCGGACATTGAATTCGCCAACGCGGACGCAGCCTGTGCCTGAGCCACTTTGCGATGGGTCATCATCTGGTTCAGGATTGCGATCACGATCAGCACCGCTCCGCCTGTTACGGCCAACCATCCGAGCAGTGGATGAAAAAGAAAGATCGCCGCGAGGAAAACGGGTGTCCACGGGATATCCATGGCCGCTAGCAAAACGGGCGAGGAGCACAGCGTTTGAATGGCTTCCAAATCGCGCAGCGCTCTTGCCGGAGCTGCACGGATTTGCGGCACCAGTGCATCGCGCAAGGTTGCATCGAACACACGTTGGTCCAGAGTCGACTGAAACCGGGCACCAAATCGCGCGACAATGCGACCGCGCGCAAAATCCAGCATGGCCATCAGAGCGTACAGCAGCGCAACCAGCAAAAATAGTGCGGTCAACGTTTCAACGGCGCGAGACCCCAAAACGCGGTCATAGACCTGGAGCATGAACAACGGCCCCGTCAGCATCAGCAGGTTGACGAAGATGCTGAACAGGAACGCAATCCCGAGAAACGTAACCCCTCGGTTCCGTGCATCCCTGACTTCGTCGGTGCGCAATGCATCCATTGAATTGCGGCGTTCCACTGGCTCGGCCTCTTGGTTTTTCGACCACTTGCCCGGGTCGTTTCGCCGCGATGTCCGTCACTGTCGGACCCAACCCACCAGACAAAGAGTCATCAAGGGTTGGAAGCAGGTTTCAGACTCGCGTTGGCCGACACCCTACAGGTCGCGGTCCAATGGAACAATGGGATTGAAGGCAGCCAAGGCTCACGCCTCGTGGCTGCGGAAAATCCGTGTGGTCGAGAAATAGCGTTCCAACTCCTCGATACGCTCTTTGCTTTCTTCCCAGCGGGCTTCCTGAACCTCGGCGATCAGGGTTTCCGAAATGAGTTGAAGTGCGATCGTTGAATCCCAGCTTGATGGAGCTTCGACCAGAGCGTGAAAGGTATAGTTGGCCGATTTGCCGATGGGCGACCCCCATTGGTCGGTGAACAGCACGACGGTCACCCCGCGATCGGACGCAACTTGTGCCAGCTTTTCCAGATGCGCCTCGTAGCGGCGGATGTCGAAGATGACCAGAACCGAGCTTTCGTCCATGTCCAGCAGGTATTGCGGCCATACGTTGGCCGAGTTGCCCAGCATGGTCACGTTGGGCCGGATGATCTGCATGTGGTTGAACAGATAGTCGGCGTTCGAGCGGGTGATGCGGCCGCCCACGACATACAAATGGCGCTCGGTATCGGCCAGCAACTGGGCAACCGCGTCGAACATCGACTTGTCCAGCCGCTCCAGCGTGTGTCGCATGTTGGTCCAGACGGCTTGAGCAAAACGCGTGATCGGATGCTCGGTTTCATCATCCACGATCCAGGCATCGCGTTTCGAGATCGGCTTTTGGATCTGTGCCGCAACTTCTTCGCGCAGCGCCTCCTGCAACGCCGGAAACCCATCGAAACCCAGTTTTCGCGCCATGCGAATGACCGTCGGGGTGGACACTTGTGCCGCCGCTGCCAGCTTGGTGATCGATTGCAGCCCACCCATCGGATAATCCTGCAACAGGACCGATCCCAGCTGCCGTTCCGAGCGGGTCAGGCCTTCAAGTTCGTCCTGAATGCGTTGTTTGACCGTTTTGGCGACAGAGGCCATCGGTGCCCTCATATTATTCAATTTGCTACAGGATATGAGCGATTGTAATTTTGTCTACAGAAATTTTCTTGACAGGCTCAAGGCCGCTGTAACAAATGCTACGCATGCAGTCCAAGACCGAGTCATCTCTGTTATCCCCTCTGGAAGTGCCCGCCGCACGTGTGTTGAACGCGCGTGGCGTGGCGCGCGCGGTTCTGGTGTGCGAACACGCAAGCCGGTTCATTCCTGCGGCTTTGGATGGGCTGGGGTTGGACGACGTGGCGGCCCGTTCACACGCGGCCTGGGATATCGGGGCACTGGAGGTTGCAGTTGAACTGGCCGGCGCCCTGGATGCACCTCTCGTACACTCGCGGGTCAGCCGACTGGTCTATGACTGCAATCGCCCGCCCGAACGGGAAGACTCGATGCCGCCGCGCAGCGAGGTGTTCGCGGTGCCAGGCAATCATGGTCTGACCGCGGAACAGCGCGCCCAGCGAGTTCGCGACATTTATAAACCGTTCCGGGGTCTCTTGTCGCAAACGCTGGACCGCCGCCCAGAACCGCCTGTCCTGATTACGATCCACAGTTTCACACCAATCTACAACGGCAAGACCCGGGCGGTCGAACTGGGGATATTGCATGACTCTGATGACCGTGCGGCTCAGGTCATGCTGAACCATGCAGCGCATTGCGGGCTGAGAGTGGCGTTGAACGAACCGTATTCGCCAGAGGATGGTGTCACGCACACTCTGCGTGAGCACGGTATCGCGCGGGGCTTGCCCAACGTGATGATCGAGATCCGCAATGATCTGATCGACACGCCGACCGGGGTCAATCGGATCGTGGGGCTATTGACGCCAATACTGGCCGCCACGGTCGAAACCTTTTCCGACGCAGGGCAGAACACATGAGGACAGGGGTGCAGGTATGAGCTTCATGCGGGGATATATTGCGGTCATTGACCGCATGAACCGCTGGATCGGGCGGGTCGTCATGTACGGCATCTTCGTGATGATGGGCATCCTGCTGTGGTCGTCGATCTCGAAGACCTTTTTCCTTCCGTCGCTCTGGACGCTCGAAGTCGCGCAGTTTGCGATGGTCGCCTATTACATCCTGGGCGGACCGTATTCGATCCAGATGGGTTCGAACGTGCGGATGGACCTTCTCTACAGCGAATGGTCGCACCGGCGCCGGGCCTGGGCCGACGCCATCACCGTTCTGTTCCTGATCTTCTACCTCGGCGTGATGATCTATGGCGGTTTCGACTCGCTCAGCTATTCCCTGCAATATGGCGAGCGCAGCCCGACCGCGTGGCGCCCTTATCTGTGGCCGATCAAAGTGATCATGGTCGTGGGGCTGATCCTGATGCTGCTGCAGGCCATTTCCGAACTGTTCAAAGATATTCTACGCCTCAAGGGCGATGACATCCCGCGCGAGGTGATCTGATGTCGTATGAGTTGATCGCCATCCTGATGTTCTCGACCATGATGCTGATGCTGCTGACCGGTCAGCGCGTGTTCGGTGCCATCGGTTTCGTGGCCGTGGTGGCGGCGCTGCTGCTGTGGGGCGACCGCGGCGGCTATGACATCGGGTTTTCGGCCGCGATGAAGCTGATGAAATGGTACCCGCTGCTGACGCTGCCGATGTTCATCTTCATGGGTTACGTTTTGGCCGAGTCCAAGATCGCCGACGACCTGTACAAGATGTTCCATGTCTGGATGGGCGGGCTGAATGGCGGGCTGGCCATCGGCACGATCGGGTTGATGGTGCTGATCTCGGCGATGAACGGGCTCAGCGTCGCGGGGATGGCCATTGGGGCCACCATCGCGCTGCCCGAGCTGCTCAAACGCGGCTATGATAAGAAAATGGTGACCGGAGTGATCCAGGCCGGGTCATCGCTGGGCATCCTGGTACCGCCGTCGGTGGTGCTGGTTCTCTATGCGATGATCGCGCGTCAGCCGGTGGGGCAGCTGTGGTTGGCGGGCATCCTGCCGGGCCTGATGATGGCGGGGATGTTCATCCTGTACATCGTGATCCGCTGCCGGATAAACCCGGAACTCGGCCCGGCCCTGTCGAAGGAAGAGCGCGACGTGCCGATGGCGGAAAAGTTGCGGCTGCTGCGCGCGGGACTGCTGCCGCTGGCGATTTTCGCGGCGATGATGGTGCCCTTCGTCAATGGCTGGACCTCGCTGGTCGAAAGCTCTGCCATCGGCGCGCTGACGGCTTTTGCCGCCGCCGTGCTGAAAGGGCGGATGACGCGCAAGGTGTTCGAGGTCTCGGTGCGCTCGACCCTGGGCATCACCTGCATGTTCATGTGGATCATCCTGGCCGCGCTGGCCTTTGGTGCGGTGTTCGATGGGCTGGGCGCCGTGCGCGCGATCGAGACCCTGTTCACCGAACGGCTGGGTCTGAACCCCTGGGTGATCCTGATCCTGATGCAGTTGAGCTTCATCCTGATGGGCACCTTCCTGGACGACACCGCGATGCTGGTGATCGTGGCGCCGCTCTATGTGCCGCTGGTGGGGGAACTGGGCTTTGACCTGATCTGGTACGGGGTGCTGTACACGATCACCACGCAGATCGCTTATATGACGCCGCCCTTCGGCTATAACCTGTTCCTGATGCGGGCGATGGCCCCGCCCGAGATTTCGCTGCGCGACATCTACGGCTCGATCCTGCCCTTCGTGATGGTGATGACGCTGGCGCTGGCCATCATCATGACCTTCCCGCAGATCGCGCTGTGGCTGCCCGACTACATCTACAACAAATGACCCCGGACATACCGGGGCACCTGCGAGAGGTTGGTCTCTCGCCCATCGAAACCGACAACGGAGAGAGAAGATGACGAACAGACGCACATTCCTGAAAGGGGCCGCCGCGGCCCCGGCAGCCGCGCTGGCCACCCCGGCGCTTGCGCAATCCACGATCCGCTGGCGCATGCAGACCTATGCCGGCCCGGCATTGGCTGAGCATGTGATCGACCCGGCCATCAAGATGTTCAACCAGATCGCCGGAGACCGGATGCAGATCGAGCTGTTCTATGCCGACCAGCTGGTGCCCACGGGCGAGCTGTTCCGCGCCATGCAGCGCGGCACGATCGACGCGGTGCAGTCGGATGACGACTCGATGGCCTCGCCCACCGAAGTAACCGTGTTCGGCGGCTATTTCCCGTTTGCGTCGCGCTATTCGCTGGATGTTCCCGTCCTGTTCAACCAGTACGGTCTGAACGAGATATGGGACGAAGAGTATTCCAAGGTGGGCGTCAAGCACATCTCGGCCGGTGCGTGGGATCCGTGCCATTTCGCCACCAAGGACCCGATCAACAGCCTGGCGGACCTTCAGGGCAAGCGGGTGTTCACCTTCCCGACGGCGGGCCGGTTCCTGTCGCAGTTCGGCGTGGTCCCGGTGACCTTGCCGTGGGAGGACATCGAGGTCGCCGTGCAGACCGGCGAGCTGGACGGCATCGCCTGGTCGGGCATCACCGAGGACTACACTGTAGGCTGGGCGGATGTGACCAACTACTTCCTGACCAACAACATCTCGGGCGCCTGGGCAGGGTCGTTCTTTGCCAACATGGACCGTTGGAACGAACTGCCCGAAGATCTGCAGACCCTGTTTCGCGTCTGCACCGACCAGTCGCATTACTACCGTCAGTGGTGGTATTGGGGCGGCGAGGCGTCGCTGCGCGTGAATGGTGACAAGATGAAGCTGACCTCGATCCCGGATGAAGAATGGGCGCAGGTCGAAGCCGCCGCAGTGGCCTTCTGGGATGAGATTGCAGCCGAGTCCGAGACCAAGGCGAAGGTTGTGGAGATCATCAAGAAATACAATGCCGACATGCAAAAGGCTGGCCGTCCCTACCGGTACGGCTAAGGTGAAACCGGCCTGCCCTCATACCGGGGGCAGGCCGATGCAAACGTCAGTCCGGCAGGTGGCGCCGGCGCAGAAATAGGTGGCTCATGCTCAACTTCGACACGCTCAAGACCCAGGTTGCCGAAGGCTCGGTCGATACGGTTCTGGTCTGCATGGTGGACATGCAGGGCCGCTTGATGGGCAAACGATTCCACGCGGGTCACTTCGTGGCCGGGGCCTGGGAAGAAACCCATTGCTGCAACTACCTGCTGGCCACCGATCTCGAGATGGCGACGCCGGACGGCTATGCCTCGACCAGCTGGGAGCGCGGCTATGGCGACTATGTCATGAAGCCCGACCTCAGCACCCTGCGCCCGGTGCCGTGGCTGGAGGGCACGGTGATGGTGATGTGCGACGTGCTGGATCACCATACGCATGAAGAGGTTCCACACGCGCCTCGGTCTATTTTAAAGAAGCAGGTCAACCGGCTGAAGGCCATGGGCTATGACGCGATGTGCGCCACCGAGCTGGAGTTTTTCCTCTTTGAGAAGAGCTTTGACCAGATACGCAAGGAAGGTTTCCGCGGTCTGGAACCGATCTCGGGCTATAACGAGGATTACCACATCCTGCAGACCACCAAAGAAGAGCATGTGATGCGGCCGATCCGCAATCACCTGTGGGATGCGGGCATTCCGGTCGAAAATTCCAAGGGCGAGGCCGAGGCCGGGCAGGAAGAACTGAACATCAAATACGCCCCGGCCATGCAGACGGCCGAGTATCATTCGATCGCCAAGAACGCGGTCAAGGAGATCGCGTGGCAGCATGGCCATGCTGCGACCTTCCTGCCGAAATGGCATCATGACCGGGTCGGGAGTTCGTCGCATGTGCATCAGTCGCTGTGGGCGGACGGGCAACCGGCATTTTTTGACAAGGCCGATCCGCTGGGCATGTCGGACCTGATGAAAAACTACATGGCGGGCCTGCTGAAATACGCGCCCGACTATACCTGTTTCATGGCACCCTACATCAACAGCTACAAGCGGTTCATGAAGGGCACCTTTGCGCCGACGCGCATCATCTGGTCGGTGGACAACCGCACCGCGGGGTTCCGGCTGTGCGGGGATGGCACCAAGGCGGTGCGGGTGGAGTGCCGGATTCCGGGTTCGGACATGAACCCCTATCTGGCCATCGCGGGCATGCTGGCCGCAGGGATCGCGGGCATCGAGGAGGGGCTCGAGCTGCAGCCGCCGACCAAGGGCGATGTCTATCAGGGGGATACGGGCATGATTCCGGGCAACCTGCGCGCGGCGCGGGATGCGTTGCATGGGTCGTCCATGCTGAGGGCGGCCATGGGCAATGACGTGGTGGATCACTATGTCCGCGCCGCCGAGGTCGAGATCGAGGAATTCGAGCGCGTGGTGACCGATTGGGAGATTGCCCGCGGGTTCGAGCGGGCGTAGAGGGCGGATGTGAGGGGCCAGCCCCTCACGCTCCCCGGAATATTTTTGGCCAGATGAAGCAGCGGGTCTGCTTTGCTTGAGGATGGAGTGACCAATGGGTCAGGTGTTGAAATGTATCTCGCCGATCGACGGATCGGTGTTTGCCGAGCGGAACACGCTGGATCGTGACGCGGCATTTGCCGCAGCGGGCCAGGCGCGGGCGGCGCAGGCGGATTGGGCAGCGCGGCCCCTGCAGGAGCGCATCGATCTGGTGATGGCCGGCGTTGCCGCCGTGGGTGCGATGAATGACGAGATCGTGCCGGAACTGGCCCGGATGATGGGGCGGCCGGTGCGTTATGGCGGCGAGTTCGGCGGTTTCAGCGAACGCGCGACCTATATGGCGGGCATCGCGCGCGATGCGCTGGCTGATATTGCCGTGGGCGAGGACGAGACGTTCAAGCGATACATCAAGCGCGAGCCGCATGGCGTGGTGTTCGTCGTGGCGCCCTGGAACTATCCGTACATGACGGCGATCAACACTGTGGCGCCGGCCTTGATCGCGGGCAATACGGTTGTGCTGAAACATGCCACGCAGACCTTGTTGGTGGGCGAGCGGATGGCGCGGGCCTTCCACTCGGCTGGCGTGCCCGAGGACGTGTTCCAGAACCTGTTCCTGAGCCATGACGTGACCAACGATCTGATTGCCGGCAAGGCGTTCGATTTCGTGAATTTCACCGGCTCGGTCGCCGGAGGGCAGGCGATGGAGCGGGCGGCGGCCGGTACCTTTACCCCCGTCAGCACCGAGTTGGGGGGCAAGGACCCGGGCTATGTCATGGAGGACGCCGATCTGGACGCGGCGGTCGACACGCTGATCGACGGGGCCATGTTCAACTCGGGCCAGTGCTGCTGCGGGATCGAGCGGATCTATGTGCATGAAAGCCTGTATGACGATTTCGTCGCCAAGGCGGTCGAGATCGTCAGGGGCTACAAGCTGGGCAACCCGCTGGATCCGGAGACGACGCTGGGGCCGATGGCCAACGTGCGTTTTGCCGACGAGGTGCGCGCCCAGATCGCCGAGGCCGTGGCCGCCGGTGCAGTGGCGCATATCGAGACCTTTGCCGGAGATGACGGCGGCGCCTATCTGACGCCGCAGATCCTGACCAACGTCACGCACGACATGCGCGTGATGCGCGACGAAAGCTTCGGCCCGGTCGTGGGGATCATGAAGGTGTCTTCGGATGACGAGGCCATTGCCTTGATGAACGACAGCGAATTTGGCCTGACCGCCTCGCTGTGGACGCGCGATGTGGCGCGGGCCGAACGCATCGGAGACCGGATCGAAACCGGAACCGTGTTCATGAACCGGGCCGACTATCTGGACCCGGGTCTGTGCTGGACCGGCTGCAAGAATACCGGTCGTGGCGGCGGCCTGTCGATCATCGGATATCACAACCTGACACGTCCCAAATCCTACCACCTGAAAAAGGTGACGGGCTGAGGACGATTTGCCTGCCCCGGACCGACCCCCTCGCCGGGGCAGGCCTTAGACACAAGGAAAGCTGACATGAGTCTTGTTGGAAACTGGTCCTATCCGACCACGATAAAATTCGGCGCGGGCCGCATCAAGGAACTGCCCGAGGCCTGCGCGGCGGCTGGGATCAAGCGCCCGCTGCTGGTGACCGACCGCGGCCTTGCCGATCTGCCGATCACCGCCGCGACGCTAGACATTCTTGAGGCCGCCGGGCTGGGCCGGGGCCTGTTCAGCGAGGTCGATCCGAACCCGAATGAAAAGAACCTCGAGGCCGGTGTGGCCGCCTACAAGGCGGGTGAACATGACGGTGTGATCGCGTTTGGCGGTGGTTCGGGGCTGGATCTGGGCAAGATGGTTGCCTTCATGGCCGGTCAGACTCGCCCGGTCTGGGATTTCGAGGACATTGGCGATTGGTGGACCCGCGCGGATGCCGAGGCGATCGCGCCGATCATCGCGGTGCCGACGACGGCCGGCACCGGCTCGGAAGTCGGCCGCGCCAGCGTCATCACCAATTCGGAAACCCATGCCAAGAAGATCATCTTCCACCCCAAGGTGCTGCCGACCGTGGTGATCTGCGACCCTGAACTGACCGTGGGCATGCCGAAATTCATCACCTCCGGGACCGGACTGGATGCGTTCGCGCATTGTGTCGAGGCCTATTCCAGCCCGCATTACCACCCGATGAGCCAGGGCATCGCGCTGGAAGGGATGCGGCTGGTCAAGGAGTACCTGCCGCGCGCCTATGCGGACGGCACCGACATCGACGCCCGCGCCCAGATGATGAGCGCGGCCGCCATGGGTGCAACGGCTTTCCAGAAGGGGCTGGGCGCGATCCACGCCATGAGCCACCCGATCGGCGCGGTGTTCAACACCCATCACGGCACCACCAACGCGGTCTGCATGCCTGCGGTTCTGGAGTTCAATGCGTCTGTAATCGCCGACCGGTTCGAAGCAGCCACAGCCTATCTGGGCATTTCGGGCGGGTTCGACGGGTTCCGGGCCTTCGTGCAGGAGTTCAACGACTCGCTGGGTATCCCGCGCAAGCTGTCCGATCTGGGCGTGACCGAGGATGCGATCCCGGAGCTGGTCAAGGGTGCGATCATCGACCCCTCGTGCGGTGGCAACCCCATCGAGTTGACCGAGGAAAACCTGACCGGATTGTTCAGGGCCGCTCTATAAGTGTTAGGCGGATCCGGGGAATTGATACGCTCCGGGTCCGGTCTCATTCCGCGGGTTGTGGTCCCGCTACCTGTTCACTTGCGAATTCTGCGGGAAATTGAGCGGCGAAAGCACGTTCTGGCTCATTGCGGATCTCGGACCAGGTCGGCGCCCGCTGGAAGCCAGGCGATCTGAGGGCCAGGGACAGCACGGATTTGTCCTCGACATAAATCAGCCCAAGCTTCTCAAGGCGGTCCATCGCAGAGTCAAAAGCGTCCACCCCGTACAAGTCGGATACCTGATCACCAAGAAGCGCCCTGCCGATGATCACTGGGCTCAGGTCAAGGATGGCCCGAGCCGCATCGTCCAATTGGTGAACAACGCGTTTGCCTGACGCTCGCCGGTCGATCACCGTGTTGCCCTCGACGTAGAGGGCTGACGTACCGGCCTCGCTTTGCCATGCAGAAAGAGCATCCAGCGTCGACGCCGCGCGCAGCGCTGGCGGGCTTGGACCGTTGTCGACGATGTCGAAATGGTAGGCGAAATTCCAGACTTCTTCGGGCGGCAGGTCGAATATGAATGAATACGGCTTCGCTGGTTCGACCTCGACCCCAAATGCCTCGGGGTGTTCAAAATACGGGCTGAACCGGTCCGCTCGCACCGGGCCAATCGAGCCGGGTGGTTGCAGGTGATGCAGCAGCGGAATAAGCTTTGCCATCCGTTCGAAGGCCTCGGGGCTTTCACCGGGAAACCCGTAGAGGAAACACCACTCGACAAAAACTCCGGCCTCGGCACACAGCTTCAGCGTCTGGATGTTCTGAATTCCGCTGACCCCTTTCCTCATATGCGCAAGGGTCGGAGTATCGAAGGTCTCGATCCCCGGCTGGATCTTTCGAACGCCGGCGTCGGCCAGACGGGCGATCACGGTCGGCGAGAGGTTTGATTTTACCTCGTAATGCATCAGGAATGGTCTCGTGTCCTGCGCAAGTTTCGGGATCAGGGTTTTGAGGTAGCGGTGATCCAGAATGTTGTCGACCACGACAAGATCCGGGCCATAGAGATCGGCAAGCGTGCAGAATTCGGCATAAGCCCGCTCGGCTGACTTGCTCCGGTAGGTCATCGATTGACCGTTCAATCCGCAGAAAGTGCAATGGTGTTTCGCTCCCCACCAGCAGCCACGCGATGTTTCGATCGTAGCAGATGGCACAAGGCGCTCTGATAGTCCCGCAGTGTTTTGAAATTGATCAAAGAAGGCGTTGAAGTCCGGTATGGGCAGCTTGTCCAGATCCGTGGTCAGGCGCGGTCGAGACTCCTCCAGCGGGTTATCCAATTGGCTCCGGTTCAGAAACCCCTCGACCACGGGCAAGGGTCTGCTTGGCCCCAGGGCTTTCAGAAACTCGGGAAAGGCATGGTCGCCTTCGCCAATGCAAACCGCGTCCAGTTCAGGATGTGCCTGTATAAGCGCGCGCCCGAGCGGCCCCTCGCAATTAGCGCCGCCCATCACTATGATCACGTCGGCTGACCGTTTCCGCACAGCCCGGGCCAGTGCGATCGAGGCCATGACCTGTTGGAACGACGACGTAATCCCGATCACGGTCGGGTTCTGTTCCACCACCGCATCGGCGCAACGTTCGACAAACGCTCCGGCTTGCTTTCGGGCTGCGATGGCGTTTTGCATGAACGCCAGCCACTCGACTCCGGATACATAGTCACCAAGCACCGTGGTCAGGTAGTCCATCGCGTCCAGATCGCTGCGCGGGTAGATCAGATCGCTGAATATCCATTCACCCATCAGCGCCTGATAGCAGCGGCCATCAGACAGCATGAAATACTCATCGAGGCCGATCGCCTCGGCGTAGTCGAAGCTGAAGTACTTCTCGGTCGTCGCAAAGCCGTTGTCCCGCGCCAGCTGTGCGAGAAGAGACATCCCAAGCCCGGGATGCTGCAGCGAAGAAAACGGCATGGACACCAGACACAGCTTATGCAGAGCTGCGCCTTGGTCGTGACTGGAGACGGCCGCGCTTTCGCTCATGCGAAGTTACGCGCAGCGGGGCCGGATCACACCGTCGGACGTATCTTCGTAGGCATTCTTGATATCTTGCATCGCCGACTTCAGGTCGGATTCACCGGAAAAGACGTTCCCAATCGCGGCCAACAGCTTGCGCGCCTCGCCGTCCTGATCGAGCGAGATTCCCAAGCGGTTTACTACGCCTTCGGGGTTGTCGATGAATTCTTTTCGAAAGGCCTCGTCAAGGATGCCGCGGCCAATGATCTGCTGAACATCTTCCAGGGTCAAACCCCGAGTATGGTGGTCACTCATAATTGTTCCTTTCGCAATACAAGGCCAATTGTTAATAGTTTTTTTACTCAATATCAATGCCGTGGATGGTCCGCGCCACCCTTGCGTGGTGTCTGGAAAAAGGCCTTGATCAGCGACATACTGAACTCGGGCAGTCGGGGGGCGCTTGAACATGAGGAAACAGGTCCAGATCGAACCGACCGAGCGCAGAATGTGCACGGTTCTGTTCGCCGACATTGTTCGTTCGACCATGATGATCGGCAGTTTGGATCCCGAAGACGCCGTCAGCCATCTGGGCCCTGCCATCGAACTGATCATGTCGATCTGCGAAAAGTTTGGCGCAACCACGTTGTTCACCGGCGATGGCGCGCTCGCGGTTTTTGGATCACCGAACGCGGACGAGGATCACGCGGTCAAGGCAATAGCCAGCGCCCAGCGGATCATCGACCGCATCGGCAAGCTGGACGATCGGCAGTTGGATGTGCGGGTTGGCGTTCATTCCGGCGAACTACTGGTGGGCCAGTTGCAACACACCCTCGGGGAAGAGCAGGCCTTTCTAGGACCGGTCATGAACATCGCCAGCAAGATCGAGGCCGCCGCCAGAAAGAACGTGGTCACGGTTTCCGGTCAGGTTTTGGAGAATGCCGGTGATCTTTTCGACCATACCCATGTGGGCGATCTCGAGCTGGATGGGGGTGCGGGTCCGATCAAGCTGTTCGAAATCACCGGCCGCAAAGAACAGGTGTCGCGCTGGATGGCGCGGGCGCGCCGCGAACGTTCGCCATTTGTCGGGCGCGAAAGGGAACTGGCCGAGCTTGTTGCGGCGTGGAACCAGGCGCGTGACGGCAAAGGAAACTCGGTTCTGTTGTTGGGGGCGGCTGGCGTCGGCAAATCCAGGCTGCTGCATGAGCTGGTCGAGAACTGGCCCCTGGGCGCGCACCAGGTTCTGGAGTTCAACTGCTTTTCGCTGGATCAGGAAGCTGCGTATCTGCCGATCACCCGCGTGATCAATGCCCGTTTGGGACTGTCGGACACCAAATCCGATGCCGAACTGGACCAAAAGCTGTCCGAGGTTCTGGGCGGGACCAAGTTCCTGGATGCGCATACCCGATCGGCCCTGTATTCACTGTTCAGCCGTTTCCAAACGGAACCGGCGCTTTCGGCTGTAGATCCGTCTCGCCGACGGAGGCAATTGAACCAGATGCTGTCGCGGCTGGTTCTGTCGATGAAGCAGGACAAGCCCCTGCTTCTGTTGTTCGAGGATTTGCATTGGGCCGACCAGGGGACTCTGGACGTCATCGACAACCTGTTGGGGCAGGTGCGGGGAACGAATGTTCTGATCCTCCTGACATCGCGCAACGCGAACCTGTTCACGAACGACCCGATGGGCTTGCTCAAGGTCGTTCCGGTCGCCCCGCTGGGCGAGGCGGCCTGCAAGGACCTGATCACGCGCTTGCTGGGCCAGAGCGACATCGATGGTCAGCTGGGCTCATACATCGAAGCCATGAGCGGCCGCACACCGCTTTTCGTTGAAGAATTTGCCCACCACATGCGGGACCGCATGTCGCAAGCCGGGTTCAAGGACGGAGCGATGGACAGCCTGGGCGACATCGAGATCCCCGCCCGGGTTCAACCGTTGATCGCCTCCCGGATTGATGCCCTGCAAAGCGAGGACCGCAAAGCTCTGCAGCTGGTTGCCGTCGGCGGGTTGCAGTGGACGTGGGGCGTTCTCGCCGACACGCTTCAACGGCTGGGCTTCGACGCCAAAGCCCAGATTTCGACCTTGGTGGAACGCGGTTTTCTTGAACTGCCGGAATCTCAGGACGGCCAGCAGCTGCGGTTCAGTCATGCGTTGGTGCAGAAGGTCGGGTATCGCAGTATTCCACGCCAGCGCCGCGCAAGGCTGCACCGTGCGATCCATGAAACTCTGCTGAGCCGCGGCACATCCGACGATTTGGACGTGGCACAGTCCATCGCCCGTCACGCGGACAAAGGCGAGTTATGGCTGGAGGCCGCCGAGGCTTATACGCGGTGCGGCGAGATGTCGATCAAGCTGTTTTCATTCGAGGCTGCCGTCTCATATTTCGAAAACGCCCTGCGGTGCATCGACCAAGTTCAAAAGCGGACCGGTACTCAGGTGGCTGTTGACCTCGGGCTACGTGCCCGGCGCGGTCTGCGCGTTTCGCTGGTCGCCAGCGGCAACTTCAACCGCATCCTGACCATCTCACGCGAGGCGGAAGCCTTGTCCGACGCGTTGGGGGACACATCCGCGCGCGTTGCGTTTCAGGTCGACCAGGCGATCATGCTGACGATCTTGGCGGATGTGCGGCAAGCAATGGAGGTGTCTGAGCGCGCGCTGCGAACCGCAACCGACGCCGAAGATCCGCGCCTGCAGGCAAACGCGGCCTTTGCACTGGCGCAGGCTGCGTGGTTTCACGGCAACTTCGCGGCCGCACGGGCGGCGATTGATCAACATGCGGATCTGTTCCAGACGATGTTCCGTGTGGCCGAAGCGGGCACCACCGGGTCGATTTCGGTGCTCGGGCTTGCGACCCGTGCCAACGCCAACAGCATGATGCATCGGTTTGACGAAGCGGATACCGGTATCCGCGAGGTGCTGTCGATCGCCGAAGAAACCGGCAAGGCCTATGACCTGAGTTTTGCGCTGATCGCGCGGGGGATCTGGTGCTGGCAGCGAAACGAACCGGCTGACGCCGCCATTGCGTTGCGCCGCGCCTTGCGCGTGTCGGACGATGCTGGAATCGATGTTCTGTGCTGTTTCGCAGCGGCTCCCCTGGCTCGGGTGCAGTCGGTGTTGGGTGAACTTCCGGATGCCCGGCTGGTCCTGAACCGAGGTCTTGAACTGGCGCGTGACATGGAGATGGAAGCCTTCGTCGCCTGGCTGCTGTCGGCCGAAGTGCAGGTTCTGGTGCAGGAAGGCAGAACGAAAGAGGCCAAGGAACTGCAATCCGATTTGAACGACCTGTGTGACCGCAACGGGTATTTCCAGCACGAGCAATCCAAGGCATTGAGGGCGTTTAAGATTTGAACACCCCAAAAAGCCTCGGCTGAAAATACTGCGCATTCTGGCGCTCGACCTCAGCGTTGCAGGTTCAGCATCAGCCGGCCAAATCCGGCCGGTGGTGTGGTGATCCCGGCCATTTGCATTGCTTGGAATGCCATCGCCTGATTTGAAGTTAGAACGGGCTTGCTAACAGTTTTTTCAAGCCGGTCGATGATTTCCACGCTGCGCATGTCCGTACAGGACAAAACCAACACCTCGGCCTCGGGGCAGTCTGCGGCCAAACCCAGGTCAAACACCGCCTGTGGGGTCAGGGCGCCTTGGCCGTAATTGTCCAGCTGGCCTGTCACTTCGGACCGCGACACGGTTGAAATGCCAGTCTCGGCCAGGAACCGGATTGCCAAGTCATTGATGTCTGCGACATAGGGAGAGGCAAAGCCGATGCGTGTCGCCTCCAGCGTATGCAGTGCATGCACCAAGGCGCCCGCGGCCGTAACGGTCTGCGCCCCGCTGCTGGTCCTGATACGGTCGGCAAGTTCGCGATCGAAGGCCGGGCCATGGGTCAGCGTTGCCGAGGTACACCCATAAAGAATGACATCCGGCCGGACACCATGCAAAAGCCTGAGCGGCTCATCCAGATCGGCGGTGCCAAGACCGTGCATTTGGGCAGCATCGGGTATTTCTTCCTGATCATAGCCACCCATTCGGGCAAAGTGCAGTGAAACGCCCTCGGGCCGCAGCATCGTCATGTCGGGTTCGAGATTGGTGTTCGTGAACGGCACGAGAATACCGAAACGGGACCGGCCTCTGGATGGGTGGAAATTTCTCTGCGTCATGGCTGATACTCCTCGGCCCAACGTTCCAGAACCGCGGCCATGAGTTCGAGGTCTGCAGTCTGACCGATGGTGGCACGTAGGCAATTGGCCAGTCCCGCGCCGGATTGCGGTCTCAGGAATATGCCTTTTTCCCTTAGGGCTTTGTCGGCTCTGGTCGCGGTGGATTGGTCCGCAAAGCGGATCAGAAGAAAGTTGGTATGACTTTTGGGAACGTCGAACCCGGCGGACCGAAGGCGATTGGCGAACCGGTCGCGCAGCTCGGCAGTGAGGGCACATGTCTCGCGCATGTAGCTCTGATCGTTCAGAGCGGCCAAGGCAGCCGCCTGTCCGCACACCGACACGTTGTTTGGGCTCATCACCTTGCGTATCTGGACGGCGATCTGCGGCGGGAACAGGCCCCAGCCCACGCGAAACCCGGCCAGCCCGTAGGCCTTGGACAGAGTTCGAAGAACGACCGTGTCCGCCCGCGCGACAAGGTCGAACATCGGCTCGTTCAGATCATCGGCGAACTCGCCATAGGCCTCGTCGATCACAAGCAGGGTGTTGTCCCGCAACCCTTCCCGAAGCCGCAGCAGATCGCGGCGGGAGATACGGGTGCCTGTCGGGTTGCCGGGATTGGCCACAAACACCAACCTGGTATCCGGTTGCACGGCCGCCAGAAGCGCGTCGACGGATACGCATCCGTCCACCTCGGCGGCAGTGTCGAAACGGGCGCGAGCCAACTGAGCCACGGTACGAAAAAACGGGTATGCGTTCGCAGGGGCAAGAACGGCGGCGTCTGGTCCGGCAAAGGCCAGCGCCAGACCCGCAATCAGCTCCATCGACCCGTTCCCGCACAACAGACCTTGCTCGGGCAGGCCATGAAGCTCCGCCAGTCGCGCACGCAATGCCGTCCAGTCCGGGTCCGGGTAGAGGTGCCCGTTCGCTGCCGCCTCTGCGACGGCCTGTCCGACCAAGGGACTTGGCGGGCGCAGGCTTTCGTTCTGCGACAGCGAAACAAGGCGCTGTCCTGCCGGCGGATCCAGCTGAGCCAACGCATAGGGTGACATGGCAGCGACATGGGAAACGGGACGGATCATGGCTTTACCCCATAGACATGCTGCGCGGCCCGGGCGCTCACAAGCTCGTCCCGCACATCCTGTCGAACAGCCAAGGGTGACCTTTCATCGGGTGGCCCAAATCCGCCGCCGCCCGGAGTTTGGAAGATCAGCGTTTCGCCGCCGCCAATTCGCACCTCGCCCTTGCCCGGCAAGTCCGGGCCGTCGGGGCCGAGACGGATGCGACCGGGCGCGCCCGCCAGTCCGCCGTGCCGTCCCTTGGCTGGGTTTGCGATGCGTTCGACCGAAAGGAACAGCATGAAATCCTCGCCGGTGGAGGAGCGTATTTCGATGTCCTGCCCCAATCCGCCGCGGAGGCGACCGGGGCCACCGCTGTCCTGGCGCAATTCGCGACGCGTGATCAGGACAGGCGCGACAGCCTCGGTTGTCTCGACCTGGCTGCCCCAGACACCCGAGGGGAAGGCCGTCGCCGACAGGCCATCCAGGCTTGGCCTTGCGCCGGTTCCGCCGCTGAACACCAATTCCAGAGCAAACTGCGTGCCACCGCGGGAAACCGCCTCGGGTGCGTGGCGCAGAGGCAGGTCGTACATGCACGATGCACCTTCGGCCGGCACGGCGTCCGGTATAGCCTGCGACAGGCAGCCATAGACCAGATCCGGGGTCATCTGTCCCAAGGTATGACGCATGGCCACCGGAGCGGGTGGCTGCGCATTCAGAATGCAATCCGCCGGTCCCGTCACGTGGAATGGCGCCAAAGAGCCTGCGTTGTTGGGGATGTCTGGGCCGATGATGCAGCGCAGGGCAAATACCGTGTAAGCCGTTGCATAGTTGAGCGGGACATTGATGCCTTTGCGCGACAGGCCCGACGTGCCCGAAAAGTCGACCAGAACCCGGTCATCCGCGATGGTCAGGGCCGCGCACAAGTCGATCTCGCACTCGTACCCATCGACGGTCAGCACATTGTGCCACGTGCCATTCGGCAGCGCCGAAATGGCCTCGATCGTGCCGCGGCGCGAGGTTTCGATGATGTAATCGGCCAGGCTGTCCAGAGTATCGATGCCAAACTCGACCATCATGTCGGCCAGACGCGCTGCGCCCGTTTCGCAGCACGCGATCAATGCGTAGATGTCGCCCTCATTGGCGATGGGCTCGCGCGAGTTAGCTTTGACGATATCCATCAGCAGCGCGTTCAACTGACCTTGGTCGACCAGTTTGCACGGCGGGATTCGAAGCCCCTCATCAAAGATATCCGAGCCTTCGGGACCCATGCCCAAACCGCCGAGGTCGACCAGATGCGAGGTGCAGGCCGAAAACCCAACCACATTGCCACGATGAAAAACCGGCATCATCAGCAGGAAATCGTTCAAATGGCCAGATGCGATCCAAGGATCGTTGGTCAGAAAAATATCGCCTGGCTGCATTTCGGAGCGGGAGTATCGCCCGCACAGGGTCTTAACCGCTTCGGCCATCGTGTTGATGTGGCCCGGCGTTCCAGTAACGGCTTGGGCCAGCATACGGCCGCGTACATCAAAAATGCCGGCGGATATGTCGCCGCATTCACGAACGATCGGAGAAAAGGCGGCGCGGATCAGCGCCTGGCCCTGTTCTTCGACCACCGCTAGCAGCCGGTTCCACATGACCTGCAGACGGGTATTCGTCGTGTTCATTCGGCGTCCTCCTGTATCCGGTTGAGCCAGAGATTGCCGCCGCCATCGACGCTGGCCTGAAAATCCGCGCTGACGAATGTGGTGGTTTGAGGCTCGGCAATCAGCGCCGGTCCGCGCAGCCAATCGCCGGGTTCAAGACCGGATCGATCGTAGATACTGGCGTCGCACCAATGCCCGCTGACATCACAAAGAATGCGTCGATGGTCGCACGGCCGCGCCGTGCGCTGTTGGGCTACGTCAGGAACCCGGCTGAGGGCAGGGGCGGGTGACGACACCTCGACGGACCAGTTGAGAATCTCGATCGCCATTCCCGGTACAGCGCGGCGGAACAATCGGCTGTACTCGGATTCGAAATCCCGGCGCAGGATTTCGATGTCTGCAGGCCCAAGTGCCCGATCCGGAAGCGCGATCTCGATCTCATGACCCTGGCCGTGGTACCGCATGAAGGCCTGTTTTCGGATCGACAACTCGGCTTCAGGTGCACCGGCGCGGACCACGGCCAGCGCCTCGGCTGTCATTTCGTCAAAAAAGGCGTTGAGGCCGTCGAGACCCGGCTGGTCCAGCGTGGCATAGCGCGACCGGACGATTTCGAAGGCGACCGGCGCATATAGAAATCCGACCGCTGACCCTACGCCCGGGTCCTTCGGGATCACGATTTGGTCGACCTGACACCGCCGGGCCACTCGCGTTGCGTGCAATGGCCCATTGCCGCCAAAGGCGATCATCACTCGGGTTGCCAACTCTTTTCCGGACTCGACCGCGTGCATCCGACCTGCGGCGGCCATGCTTTCGTCGACGATTTCGCTGAGACCACGTGCAGCTAGGTCCGGCGCCAAATCCAGTGCGCTCCCGATTTCCACGGTGATGGCCTGTTCGGCGGCTGCCGTGTCAATCGTCAGTCGGCCTTCGGCAAACCGGCCGGGTTCGATCAGGCCCTGCACCACATCGGCGTCTGTTACGGTCGCCGCCCTGCCGCCATTGCCGAAGGCGGCAGGGCCTGGCTGTGCGCCGGCACTTTCGGGGCCAACCTGCAGGCGACCTAGCCGGTCGACTCTGGCAATCGAGCCGCCGCCTGCGCCGATTTCGATCATCTCGATCACGGGGATGCGCACCGGCATGCCTGAGCCTTTGATGAAGCGCGCGGCCCTTGCGATTTCGAACCTGCGCGCGGTCTGCGGGCGGAAAGCATCAATCAGACACAGCTTGGCCGTCGTCCCGCCCATGTCAAAGCTGGTTACGGCGCGCGCACCGGTTTCAGCCGCGATCCGTGCTGCAAGGATGGCCCCGCCGGCCGGGCCGGATTCGACCAACCGGATCGGCAGGCGGGCGGCCGTTTCCAGGGTTGTCATACCACCACCGGCCGTCATCATGAGAATGGGACAGCTCAGCCCCTCTGCGGCGAAGCGGGATTGGAACTCGGCCAGATACCCGGCCATCTGGGGCTGGATATAGGCGTTGGCGATGGTGGTGCACAGGCGGTCAAATTCGCGCGCCTCGGGGCTGACTTCGTGCGAGAGCGAGATGGCCAGGTCGGGGAGAGCCCTGAGCAACTGGTCCCGCAGAGCCAGCTCGTGCTTTGGGTTGGCATAGGAATGCATCAGGCACACCGCCACGGCCTGGGCGTCGCTATCCGCAATCTGGCGCACCAGATCGTCCATTCCCGCGACATCCAGCGGTGTCAGTTCGTCACAACGTGCATCCATTCGCCCGCCGATCGTGAAGGCACGAGCGCGTGGGACCAGCAGGTCGGGCTTGACCAGATTGATGTCATACTGGCTGTAACGACGTTCATACCCAATCTCGAGTATGTCCCGAAACCCGTCGGTGGTTATTGTCGCAACCGAGGCACCGCGCCGCTCGATCAGGGCATTGGTGGCCAGAGTGGTGCCGTGAATGAACCCGGAAATCTGCGGGAAACCGGCATTGGCGTCATCCAGAACGCGCTTTGCACCAATCAAGGCGCCGACGGTTGGGTTGTCCGGTGTCGTCGGAGTTTTCGTCGTTGCGAGGATATTGGATTGCCCGTCCATCAGAACGGTATCGGTAAATGTGCCGCCAATATCGACGGCCAGCCGAAGCCCAGCGTGATTGTGCATAAAATGAAGCCATGGGCAGAAGTTTCAGATCGGTCCGGGCTGCTGGTTCAGCATCCGGAGACTGCGAAAACCCGTCCCTCGTCAGACGACGAGGTTGCAACCGGTTGCCCGGCGGCCTTGGGTATCTTTGGCGCAGTCAATCACGGCTTGATCACTCTGATTGTCGATCCGATAGAAAAATGCTGCCCATCGCGGGATCACCTGTCAACAGAAATGCGACCGGGCTAGGCGACGTCTCCCTGCAATTGTCGGCTCAGGTTGTCGGCGGCATCCGGGGAATACCGGTCGATCAGGGCACCCAATTCAGGCCGGCAAGACCCGCAATTTGTTCCGGCGCTCAACGCCGCGCCGATAGCGTCGACACTGATCGCTTTCCCGCACGAGATCGCGTCAACGATCGTCTTCAACCCGACGCCAAAACAGGCGCAGATGATCGGTCCGGTGTCCTTGGCATCTGCGGGTGCGCGGCCGGTCAGAAACTGTGCGGGTGGTATGTCCGGCATCGACGCAAGATAGTCCCGCATCAGGGGCAGCGGGCGCGGCGACACGAACAGTGCCGCTTGCAGGCATCCGTTCTGCGACAACGCAATGCGAAATGAACCGCGGGCGGGGTCACCTGCCGTGACCGCGTCCGCATCGGTCAGCGCAAACCATTCGCGGGCGGTTTTTTCCCAATTCAGTATCCGGGCATGATCAGCCAGCTCTGTCCTGTAACCGTTGTCCGTTCGGGCCGTCGCCCGGTAAGCGACCGAGGGGATCAGGGGGTTCCTGGAGACTGCAAAGGCGTACCACGCCGCCTGCATGACCGAGATCGAAACGGGTGTTGCCTTGCTTTCGGGTTGTCCGGAAATCGGATCAGTAGTGCCGGGAACCAGCATGTCCACCCGGCCCGAAGGGGCCGTTTCCGCAGTCCAATGGATGGGGGCAAAGACGTGACCGATGCGAACATCTTGGGTGATGCGCGCGCGAAAAATACCACGCCCAGTGGGACTGGTGACCTCGACAAGATCTGCGCTGGATATCCCCTCGCGGGCGGCGTCCTGGGGATGAATGTCCACAAACGGCTCGGCCAGATGGGCGGACAGGCGGGCTGAAAGACCGGTCCGGGTCATGGTGTGCCATTGATCCCGTGTGCGTCCGGTGTTCATCACAAAGGGATATTTCGGTCCGGGCAGGGCTGCCGGACGCCGATGAGCAACGGGAACGATCCGGGCCTTCCTGTCGGAGTGAAAGAAGTGTCCGTCACCAAAAAATCTCCCACCTGCACCCTTGCGACCCAATGGCCAGCGGGTGGGTTCCAATTCGGCATAGCCCGCCTCGTCAATTTCGGAGAAGCCCGAAATGTCGAAGTCTTTCCCGAACTGCGCGGCGATTTGGGACATTGCGGCGTATTCCCGGAATATCTCGGCCGGTGAAGCGTAGTCGAACGCGGTTTTCCATCCCATGCGGCGGCCAACTTCGGCCAGGATGTCCCAATCCGGGCGCGCTTGGCCCGGTGACTGCAAAACGGCGCGTTGCCGGCTGATGGTTCGGTCCGAATTCGTGACAGTTCCGTTCTTTTCGGCCCACCCAGCGGCCGGCAACACAACGTCGGCCAGACGCGCCGTATCGGTATTCAACGTCAGATCACTGACGACCGTGAACGAGCAGGCGGCGATTGCGCGGCTGACCCTGTCAGCTTCGGGCATGGTTGCCGCCGGGTTGGTGTGGATGATCCAAAGGGCCTTGATCTGCCCATCTTCGACCGCACGGAACATGTCCACGGCCTTCAGCCCCGGAGACTGCGGTATTGCAGGCGCCTGCCAATACGCCTGAACCGCGGCGCGATGATCGGCGTTTTCGATGTCCAGATGGCAAGCCAGCGTGTTGGCCAGACCACCCACTTCGCGCCCACCCATCGCGTTGGGTTGGCCGGTGACCGAGAACGGGCCCATTCCCGGCCGTCCGATCCGACCGGTGGCCAGATGGCAGTTCAGAATGGCGTTGACTTTGTCGGTCCCGCTGGAGGATTGGTTCACTCCCTGGCTGAAGACCGTCACGACGCGCGGGGTATTGATCCATAGATCGAAAAATGCGGCGAGTTTTTCGGCAGGCAGGCCGGTTTCCGAGATCTGGTCGTTTCCGGCCGTTTCCAGTGCGGCTTCCAGACCCGAGGTTAGCCTCACGAAGTCCGGGTCCACGGCCCCGCGCCGATGAATCTCGGTCAGCAGCCCGTTGAACAGCGCCACGTCGCTGCCCGGATTCAGCGCCAGATGCAGATCGGCCTGATCGCAGCTGGCGGTGCGGCGCGGGTCGATCACCACGATCCGGGTGCCGCGCGCCTGCCGTGCCGCCAGAACGCGCTGGTACAGAACCGGGTGGCACCACGCCAGGTTCGACCCGACCAGTACCACCAGATCGGCCTGGTCCAGATCCTCGTAGGTGCCGGGCACGGTGTCGGTGCCAAAGGCCCGCTTGTGCCCGGCCACGGTCGAGGCCATGCACAGCCGCGAATTGGTGTCGATATTGGCCGATCCGATGAAGCCCTTCATCAGCTTGTTGGCCACATAGTAATCCTCGGTCAGCAACTGCCCCGAGACATAGAAGGCCACGCTGTCGGGACCATGCGCCGCGATCGTTTCGCGGAACCGGTCGGCCACCAGTTGCAGTGCGTCGTCCCAGCCCACATCCCGGCCAAAGGCGCGCGGTGTCAGCAGGCGGTGGCCCAGCCCGACCGTTTCACCCAAAGCTGTGCCCTTGGAACACAACCGTCCGAAATTCGCCGGGTGGACCGGGTCGCCCCGCACGGTCAGACCGCCGGCCCCGTCCGGGCGCAGCAGCACGCCGCAGCCCACGCCGCAATAGGCGCAGGTGGATCGCACCTCGGGCAGGTTCGAGCCGTCCATCACGCGGCGCTCCGCTCGGTGACGGCGCGGGCGTCCAGCAGGATGCGCCCGCCCTCCAGCCGAACCGGATAGGTGGTGATCCGGCCTTCATCCGCGCCTTGAGCCTCGCCCGTATTCAGGTCGAACACCCAGTTGTGCAGCGGGCAGGTCACCGACTGGCCATGCACGATGCCTTCGGACAGCGGGCCGCCCTTGTGTGGGCAGGCATTGCTGGCCGCGAACAGTTCCGCCTCGGCCGTGCGGAAGATGGCGATGCAGCCAAGACGGGTTTTCACCAGACGTGCGCCCCGCAGCGGCACGTCGTCGATATGTCCGATGTCGATCCAGCTCATTCCGCGGCCTCCAGGGTGAAATCTGCAATCGGGGCATAGCTCGGCGCCTTGTCGCGCACATGCTCGGCCCAGGGGTCCTTGCGATAGATGCTCTGCGACAGTTCGAACCGCTCGACCAATGCCCGCCGGTTTTCGAGGTCGTCGACCACATTGGCCCTGACCCAGTCCATGCCGACCTTGGCCAGCCATTTGTACAGCCGGTCCAGATACTTGCCGCCCTCGCGATAGGCCTGGGTGACGGCCATCACCACCTCGATCGCCTCGTCCTCGGTCGGGACCTGGCACAGCAGTTCGGTTTCCTTGACGTCCATCCCGGCCGCCCCGCCGATGCCGATCTGATAGCCCGAGTCCACGCAGACCACGCCGATATCTTTGCAGGTCGCCTCGGCACAGTTGCGGGGGCAGCCCGAAACCGCCAGCTTGAGCTTGTGCGGTGTCCACGATCCCCACAGGATCTGTTCCAGCTTGATGCCAAGGCCGGTGCTGTCCTGGGTTCCGAAGCGGCAGTGATCGGTGCCGACACAGGTTTTGACCGTGCGCAGACCCTTGGAATAGGCGTGCCCCGAGACCAGACCGGCCCGGTTCAGATCGGCCCAGATGGCGGGCAGGTCCTCGCCCTTGACGCCCAGCAGGTCGATGCGCTGACCGCCGGTGACCTTGACGGTGGGCACGTCGTATTTCTCGGCTGCGTCGGCGATGGCGCGCAGCTCGGCCGGGTTGGTGATGCCGCCCCACATGCGGGGCACGACGCTGAAGGTGCCGTCCTTCTGGATGTTGGCGTGTTTGCGTTCGTTGACGAACCGGCTTTGCGGGTCGTCCTGATACTCCAGCGGCCAGTCGGCCAGCAGGTAATAGTTGATCGCCGGCCGGCAGACATGGCAGCCATTGGGCGTTTTCCAGCCCAGCTCCTGCCAGACGGCGGCCTGGCTTTTCAACTCTTGCGCCTTGATCAGGCGGCGCACGTCCTCGTGGGTCAGATCGGTGCACCCGCAGATCGGTTGCGCCGCCGGCATCTGGAACTCATCACCAAGCGTGACCTGCAGGACCTGTTCGACCAGACCCGTGCACGTTCCGCAGGATGCGCTGGCCTTGGTGCTGGCGCGCACGGCGGCCAGATCGGTGGCCCCGGCGGCGATCGCCTCGACGATGGTGCCCTTGCATACGCCGTTGCAGCCGCAGATCTCCGCCTCAGGCGGCAATGCTGCAACGGCTGACAGAGGGTCCGCGGTGTCGCCCCCCTGATAGGCCGGGCCGAAGATCAGCGTGTCGCGCATCTCGTCGATGTCGGTGCCGTCCTTGATCAGGCTGAAGAACCAGCTGCCATCGGCGGTGTCGCCATACATGACCGCGCCGATCAGGCGGTCGTCTTCGATCACCAGCCGTTTGTAGACCCCGCGCGCCGGGTCGCGGAACACGATGTCCTCGCGTCCCTCGCCCTCGGCGAAGTCTCCGGCGCTGAACAGGTCGCAGCCGGTGACCTTCAGCTTGGTGGCGAGTTCCTTGACCACGAATGCATCCGGCTGGCCCAGCAGGGTATTGGCCACGACCTTGGCCTGATCGTAAAGCGGCGCCACCAGGCCGAACAGGTGGCCGTCGAATTCGACGCATTCGCCCACGGCCAGCACATCCGGGTCCGAGCTCTGCATCTGCGCGTTCACCTCGATCCCGCGGGCCACGTCCAGCCCGGCATCGGTGGCCAGCCGGGTTTCGGGGCGGATGCCGACCGCCATCACCACCAGATCGGCGGGCAGCGTCTCGCCGCTTTCCAGCAGCACCGCCTCGGCACGCCCTTCGCCCAGAATGGCCTTGGTCGAGGCCTGGGTCCGCACGGTGATCCCGCGGCGTTCCAGATCCTTGCGCAGCAGGTATCCGGCGGCTTCGTCCAGCTGCCGCTCCATCAGGTGGCCCATCAGGTGCACCACGGTAACGGTCATGCCGCGCTCGGCCAGCCCCGCCGCGGCCTCGAGCCCCAGAAGACCGCCGCCGATCACCACCGCGTTGCCACCCTTGGCGGCCGCGTCGATCATCGCGTTGGTGTCGTCCAGATCGCGATAGGTGATGACGCCGGGCAGGTCCTTGCCCGCAACCGGAATGATGAACGGGGCCGAGCCGGTTGCGATCAGCAGCTTGTCATAGGGCACATGGCCGTTTTCGCCCTCGACCACCTTCATCTCGCGGTCGATCTTCACCACATGCTCGCCAAAGCGGCAGGCGATGCCCCGTTGCGCGTACCAGTCGCCGTCATGGATGACGATGTCCTCATAGGTCTTCTCGCCCGACAGAACCGGGCTGAGCATGATGCGGTTGTAGTTTCCGCGCGGTTCGGCGTTGAAAAGCGTGATGTCGAACACATCTGGCGCGGTCTCGGTCAGATGTTCAAGCACGCGGCCCGACGCCATCCCGGCACCGATCACGACAAGTTTCTGTTTCATGGGGTCACTCCGCTGCAATGGCCTTGGGGGCGGGCGATTTCGGCTTGGCGCCGTGTTCGTATTCTTCGAGGAAATCCAGAACTTCCTGCCGGTAGGCGTAGTAGTCGGGATGTTCGAGCAACGCCTTGCGGGTGCGCGGGCGCGGCAGGTCCACGCGGGTGATCTTGCCGATCGTAGCCTGCGGGCCGTTGGTCATCATCACCACCCGGTCGGCCAGCAGGATCGCCTCGTCCACGTCATGGGTGACGCAGATCGCGGTGACCTTGGTGCGCGACCAGACCTCCATCAGAACCTCCTGCAGCTCCCAGCGGGTCAGGCTGTCGAGCATCCCGAAAGGTTCATCCAGCAGCAGCAGCTTGGGCGACAGGGCAAAGGCGCGGGCGATGCCGACGCGCTGTCTCATGCCGTTCGACAGGTCGCTGGCCTGCTTGTCCATCGCATCGGCCAGGCCGACGCGTTCCAGGTAGTATTCCACCACGTCCTGCCGTTCGGCCTGGCTGGCGTTCGGATAGACCTTGTCGACCCCGATCGCCACGTTCTCTTTCGCGGACAGCCACGGGAACAGGTTGGGTGACTGGAACACCACCGCGCGTTCAGGGTCGGCGCCTTCGACGTGGCGGCCATCCAGCTTGATCGCGCCCTTGGAAATCTCGTTCAGCCCCGCCGCCATGGTCAGCACCGTGGATTTGCCGCAGCCCGAATGGCCGATCAGCGAGATGAACTCGCCCTTGTCGATCTTCAGATCGAAGTCCTCGACCACGGTCAGCGGCCCCTTGGGCGTGGGATAGACCTTGTGCAGTTGCGAGAAATCCAGGAACCGGCTGTCGATCATGCCCTTCTGCGCCTCGGTCACGGCGGCGGGCACGCCGTGGATCGGCGTGACCTCGGGCAGGATGCGGGTGCCTTCGACCTTGGCCTCGATCCCCACATCCATCAGATATTTGGTGACCTCGGCGCGCAGGCGCTTGAAGGTTTCGTCAGTGTTCATCGCCGCCCGGTCGCGCGGGCGCGGGATCGAGACGCGGAACTCGTGCCCCAGCGTGCCGTCGGGGTTCAGGGCGATGATCCGGTCGGCCAGAATGATCGCCTCGTCCACGTCATTGGTGATCAGCACGCAGGTCTTGCGGTCGGCTTCCCAGATGCGCTCGATCTCGTCGGCCAGGTTGGCGCGGGTCAGAGCGTCCAGTGCCGACAGCGGCTCGTCCAGCAACAAGACCTCGGGGTTCATGGCCAGCGCCCGGGCCACGTTGACCCGCTGGCGCATCCCGCCCGACAATTCGGCCGGACGGCGCGTCGCCGCGTGGCTGAGGCCGACCATCTTGACGTAATTGGCCACCTTCGCGGCCTTCTCGGCCTTGGGCAGGCCCGGAAAGACCGTATCGACCGCCAGTCCGACATTGCCGCTGACCGTCAGCCACGGCATCAGCGAGTAGTTCTGAAAGATCACGCCGCGTTCCGGCCCCGGCCCCTTGATCGGCGCGCCCTTGAAGGTGACCTGCCCGCGGCTGGGCATGTCCAGCCCGGCCATCAGGTTGATCAGCGTGGTCTTGCCGGTGCCGGAAAAGCCCAGGATCACCAGGAACTCGCCCTCCTGCACCTGCAGGTCGATGCCGTTCAGAACATCGGTGCGCCCGGTGCCTTCGCCGAAAGATTTCGAGACATTTTCGAAGCTGAGGATGCTCATCACGCTCACCGGTTGTTGGTAAAGGTAAACAGGGACTGCAACGCGTACATCACCCGGTCCAGCAGGAAGCCGATGATGCCGATGGTGAAGACCGCCACCATGATCCGGGCCAGCGAGCTGGACGAGCCGTTCTGGAACTCGTCCCAGACGAATTTGCCCAGGCCCGGGTTCTGCGCCAACATCTCGGCCGCGATCAGGACCATCCAACCCACGCCCAGCGACAGGCGCAGGCCGGTGAAGATCAGCGGCAGCGCCGAGGGCAGCACCAGCTTGGTGATCTTGGTCCAGGTGTTCATCTTCAGAACCTTGGACACGTTCACCAGATCCTTGTCGATCGAGGCCACGCCCAACGAGGTGTTGATCAGCGTGGGCCACAGCGAACACAGCGTCACCGTGATGGCCGAGATCAGGAAGGATTTCGCGAACCAGCCGTCATTGGTGACATAGACGGCCGAGACGATCATCGTCACGATCGGCAGCCAAGCCAGCGGCGAGACCGGTTTGAACACCTGGATCAGCGGGTTCAGCGCCGCGTTTGCGGTGGGCGACAGCCCCGCCGCGATGCCCAGCGGCACCGCCACGACCGTGGCGATCAGGAACCCGAAGAACACGGTTTTGATCGAGGTCCAGATCTGCTGGTAGTAAGACGGCGCGCCGGTATAGGCGACCTGCTTGACCTCGTCTGCGCGGCCGGCCTCGATTAGCTTCTGGTTCCGCTTTTCGACCATCGCCTCGAACTTGGCGCGTTTGGCGGCCTTGGCCTGAGCGTCCTGATTCAGGTTGACCATTTCCTCCCAGACCTGCGCCGGGCCGGGCACCGCCCCAAGCGAGGTCTGTACCTTGGGGGCCAGCGTCGCCCACAGCAGCAGGAAGGCGCAAATCGACAGGATCGGTACGATCAGCAGCCGCCAGATCTCGGCCATCTGGGCGCGGGGATTGTCGCCGGCGGCGGCCTTCAGAACCGGGGTGGCCCAGCTGAGGCCCAGCACCTGGAACCATTTGTCGGCGGCGTTGATGCGGGTGAATAGACGGGCGCGGCGCGCGTCCCGTGCGGCGTCTGCGTTGAATTCCGGATCGACCGTTGTCATCTGATGCGTCCTTGCGATGGCGGGGCGTTTCAGGGGCCCTGCCCGACCGCAGCCGGGCAGAGCGGTTCGGGGTCAGCCTTGGATTTCGGTCCCGACGACCTTCTGGTCGCCCTTCAGGCCGATCGGCAGGCTTTCGAGATAGGCGTTCGGCGCGTGGCCATCGAAGGGAATGCCGTCGATGATGTCCTCGGCTGGGGTGGGCGCCTTGTAGCCGTCGCTGTCCCAGGGGAAATCGGCCTCGTCCGCCAGGCCTTCTTCGACCAGAAGGCGCGCGGCCTGCAGATAGATCTCGGGCTTGTAGACCGACTTGGCGACCTCGTCATACCAGCTGTCTGCCTTGGCTTCGGGGATCTGCCCCCAGCGGCGCATCTGGGTCAGGTACCAGACCGCGTCGGAATAGAACGGATAGGTCGCGTTGTAGCGGAAGAACACGTTGAAATCGGGCACCTCGCGCTTGTCGCCCTTTTCGTATTCGAACGTGCCGGTCATCGAGTTGGCGATCACCTCGTAATCGGCCCCCACATATTCCGGGCGGCTGAGGATCTCGACCGCCTCGGGACGGTTGGCATTGTCGTTCTCGTCCAGCCACATCGCCGCACGGATCAGCGCCTTGGTCACGGCCAAGGTGGTGTTCGGGTATTCCTCGGCGAATTCGGCAGTGATGCCGAACACCTTTTCAGGGTTGTTCTTCCACAGCTCGTAATCGGTGATGACCGGAACGCCGATGCCCTTGAACACCGCCTGCTGGTTCCACGGCTCGCCTACGCAATAGCCATGGATCGTGCCGGCCTCGAGCGTCGCGGGCATCTGCGGTGGCGGGGTGACCGACAGGAACACGTCCGCGCCGATCTGACCGGTCACGTTTTCAGGGCTGTAATAGCCCGGGTTCAGCCCCCCGGCGGCCAGCCAGTAGCGCAGTTCGTAATTGTGGGTCGAAACCGGGAACACCATGCCCATGTTGAAAGGCTTGCCCTCGGCCTTGTACTTCTCGACCACCGGAGCCAGTGCCTCGGCGCTGATCGGATGCTGCGGGCGGCCGTCGTCCATCACCGGGATGTTGGGTTTCATCTCCGCCCAGACCTCGTTGGATACCGTGATGCCGTTGCCGTTCAGGTCCATCGAGAAGGGCGTGATGATATGCGCCTCGGTTCCATAACCAATGGTCGCCGCCAGCGGTTGACCGGCCAGCATATGCGCACCGTCCAGCTGGCCGCCGATCACGCCGTCCAGCAGAACCTTCCAGTTGGCCTGCGCCTCGAGCGTCACGAACAGGCCCTCGTCCAGGAAATACCCCTGCTCATAGGCAACGGCCAGCGGCGCCATGTCGGTCAGCTTGATGAAGCCGAAGGTCAGTTCGTCCTTTTCCAGCTCCAGCATTTCTGCGGTGGCCGGCGCAACAAGGGCTGTCGTCGCAACAAGACTCAGAATGAGTTTTTTCATCTTTGTTCCTTTCGGTCCGGCCCAAACCGGGCTGGGTGGCGGCCCGAGCAACGTTCGGGCCAAAAAAAAGCCGCCGACACACACCGCCGGAAGGAGAAGGCGGTTGGTCGAGCGGCTTTGCTCAGAAGTTTTGCCCAAGACATCGGGCGAATTCCTACGGTGGGCGACGTTGCCTGCCGTTGTCCTGATAAAGGCACCGGTGAGCAGATGAGTCATCCGAAATTGACGGCCATCAGGTGAAAATTCTGCAATGCAGCATAATTTGACGCTGCAGTGCAAAAAAATTAGGCGCGCTTACTGGGAAGGCTCAAAAATCCGACTGTCAAAAAAGACGTTTCGCGGCAACATCAACTTTCCGCCCGGGCCTGACACGAGCGTCGGATCGTTGCCGGCACCCTCGGGCTTTTCAGATTCGGCGGGCATGACAACACCGATTCCCTGCAGCTCGCGCCGATACAGGTCACTTTGGAACACATCGGCTGCCGTACGCTCGGCATCTGACGGATCCAGTCCATATCTTCGCGCCATGTGGTGCGCGATCCATTTGGCCTGACTGCGCCACGGAAAACCCGTTGCGCCTTCATGAAAAGTGACAAACCGGTCGACCTGACGCTGGTCTCCGCGCGCTGAAATCGCAAATTGTCCGGTCAATGCCCGGTCGACCAGGTCCGCGGGAACATCCAGATAGAGCCTCTGCGCCAGCATCTCCGACGCCGTAGTCAGGCTTTCGGGATTTGAAAGCCACCGGCCCGCCCGCCAGATCGCCCGCAGCAGCGCGCCCGTCAGATGTGGTTCCGTCTGCGCCCATTCCGTTCGCACGGCCAGCACCTTTTCAGGGGCGCAGGACCAAATCGCGTTTCCCGGGAGCAGGAGCGCACCCACCCGGTCATCGACGGAAAACGACCCCCAGGGCTCACCCACGCAGAAAGCATCGATCTCACCGGCGGCCAGGGCCTGGGCCATCAACGGTGGGGGAACGGTGCGGATCTCAACCTGGGTCGAGGCGAGTTCCGTGCCGCTGACCCAATACCGCAGCAGCTCCACATGCATGGAAAACGGAAACGGAACCCCGAAGGTCAGCGTTCCACCGGCCGCCTTTGCCAAGGCCGCTCCGGCCGCAAAAGCATCGCTGAAATCGAAGGCATAGCCATTTTCGCGCAGCCGCGCCTCCAGTTGGCGGCCAACGCCGATCACGTTTCCATTGACCGACAGGACCGATACGGCCGAAAGGGGCGTGACGATCCCCCCAAGCCCCAGCGCCATGGCCACCGGGACAGGGGACAGTAGATGTGCCGCATCAACATGTCCGAAGGCCAGCATGTCCCGCAACGAGGACCAGGACGGGGCAGGGCGCAGGTCCAGAGAGATGCCCTCGGCCTGATCATATCCCATCTCGTGCGCCACGATCAGGGGGGCTGCATCGACCAACGGCATATAGGCCGCTCGGAGCGAGACCGCCCTCATGACAACAGCCCCGAAGCCGTCACCAAAGCCTCGGCCACATCGGCCACCCGGCGATTCTGATTCATGGCGGTCTTGCGCAGCAGGGCATAGGCTTCATCTTCCTGAATGCCCTTTGCTTTCATCAACACCCCTTTCGCGCGGTCGATCACCTTGCGCTCTTCCAATGCGCGTCTGGTTTCGGCCAACTCGGTCCGCATCTGGCGCAGTACTTGGAAACGGGCGATGGCGGTGTCGATGATGGGCTTGACCCTTTCGGGATGCAAACCGTCGACGACATAGGCCGAGACACCTGCTTCGACCGCAGCTTTGGACAGGCCGCCTGCAGCCCCGGATACGAACATGGCAACCGGCCGCTCCATCGGGCCGGAGGCGGTTGTCAGTTCTTCAAGCATGTCCCGAGATGGATTGTCGATGTCGATCAGAACGACATCGGGATTGTGGACAGCAATCTTGCTCGGCAATTCAGACACGCCATCGATCACCTGCGCCTCGACGCTCCCCGCCGCTTTCAGGGCCTCGAGGATCGCATCGGCGCGGTCCGGGTTCTGTTCGACAACAACAACGGTCAACGTTTGGTTCATAACATCGAACTGACCAAGCAGGCAGAGCGAGGCAATGCCACCCTCGGAGCGCTGCGTTCAATTCCCTGGAAAGCGCCTATCTAGATGGCAGATCGTGCGCGGATGCCGAATAATTCAGCACGTTGCTGCCCCGGACATGTTTGGAGATACGACCAACCAAAAAAGGCGCCACAGGGCGCCTTGTTTTATTGGTCGGAGTGAGAGGATTCGAACCTCCGACCCCTGCCTCCCGAAGACCGGGGGCAATGGCCAAGTTGCTGTTTTTTGGTCAAGAGAGCCCTGTTTTACACAGCGTTTTGCCCATGAAACCAATTTAGTCTTGGTGCCTCAGGTTCAATGAACCAAAGAGCACTGTCTACATGACTTCCATAAGGATTGGATAAACGGCTTTCTTTGCCTCCAAGGCCCATGTTTAATCCAGAAGGGCAGGCGCAAGGTCTCTGCCTCGGGTCAAGTTGCTCACTGCTTCAACGATGGCTTTCGCATCTATGAGATGGTGCCGATAGAGATCACCGATCGTGCCAGTTTGTCCGAAGTGCTCGACGCCCATCGGAATTGTTTGGTGGCCTTGGACTGAACCGAGCCAAGCCAGCGTCGCGGGGTGCCCGTCGATCAAGGTGACCAACTTGCAGTGGCGCGGCAGCTGTGACAGCAAGACCTCGATATGCGATCTGGCGCCGGTGTTTCCACGCATTCTCGCCCGTTGTGCGGCTGTCCATCCTGCGTTCAACCTGTCCGCCGAGGTGACAGCCAGCACCCCGATGTCCCGGCGGCCTTCTCCGATCATTCCCGCTGCCTTGATCGCCTCCGGGGCGACAGCGCCTTGGTAAGCGATCACGACTTCACAGTTTGGACCCGGCGGGCGCAACCAATACGCCCCGTCGATGGTGCCCTGCCGGAAGCTGTCATCAACGCGCTTACCCGGCTGTTCGAGCGGGTTCGTTGTCAGGCGCAAATAGACCGAGCCACCTGTTTCGTCCCTCAACCAGGTGCGTTCGTCAGGCTGGCCATCGCCATCGCGCTGGACGTAATCAAAGCTCCATTCCATGATCACCGCCAGTTCATCGGCAAACGCCGGTTCGAAGGCCGCCAAGCCGTCCTGGCTCATTCCGATCAGCGGGGTGCCAACGGATTGGTGAGCTCCGCCCTCCGGCGCCAGAGTCACGCCTGACGGTGTGCCCACAAGAATGAAGCGCGCATCTTGGTAGCAAGCATAGTTCAACGCGTCGAGACCGCGGGAAACGAACGGGTCATAGACCGTGCCGATGGGGATTAATCGCTTGCCGAACAGGGAATGCGACAAGCCTGCCGCTCCCAGCAGCAGCATCAGGTTCATTTCGGCGATTCCTAGTTCGATATGTTGTCCATCTGGGGTGAATTCCCATTTGGCCGTTGATGGAATCCGATGCTCGATAAAGGTGTCGGCCCGCTCGGTCCGGGCAAACAGCTTGCGACGGTTGACCCACGGGCCAAGGTTTGTTGTGCCGGTGACATCTGGAGAGGTTGTGACGATCCGCTCGGCCAGGCGGCTGTCGCCTTTTGACAGGTCATCCAGAATTTTTCCGAACGCCATCTGGGTTGAAATCTCTCGACTGGTGTCGACTGCTATCGCCGGCACATCCAGCTTTTCATCGGTGTATCGGCGTGGCCCCTTGGCAAAGAACGGCACCTGAGCCAGGAAACGTCGGAACGCGGAAGGGTCCTTGACGGTGGCGAAGGGCTCCCATTCATCGCCCTTTGGAACACCCATATGGGCCTGCCACTCTGCGAATTGGCGGGTATTCATCAATCCGCCGTGATTGTCCTTGTGGCCTGCGATCGGGGTGCCCCAACCCTTGACAGTGTAGGCCAGAAAACAAGTCGGTCGGTCATGGTTGATTGCGGCAAAGGAATGAGCCATGGTCTCAACGCAGTTGCCGCCTAAATTCTCCATCAATGCGGCCAGTTCGACGTCGCTGCGCCGCTCGATCAAGGCAGAAACGTCACCCTGATCCCCAAGATCATCCAAAAGGCGCTGTCGCCAGACCGCACCTCCCATAAATGTCAGGGCCGAATATTCCTGGTTCGGACAAGAGTCGATCCAGTCCCGCAACCGGTCACCGCCGGGTTCAGTAAAAGCCGCGCGCTGCAGCACCCCGTATTTTATGCGGATGACGTCCCATCCGAAGGCATCGAAGATCTTCTCGATACGCTCGAACAACCCTTCGCGCACGATCCCGTCCAGCGACTGGCGATTGTAGTCTATAATCCACCAAGTGTTGCGCAGGTCGTTCTTCCAACCTTCCTGCAATGCCTCGTAGACATTCCCCTCGTCGAGCTCGGCATCGCCCACCAAGGCAACCATCCGCCCCATGGGGCTGTCAGCGCCCCAAGTCTTGGCTTTGATGTAGTCTTGAATGATCGAGGCGAACGAGGTGGTTGCAACGCCAAGCCCAACCGAACCGGTTGAAAAATCAACGTCGTCGACATCCTTGGTCCGGCTGGGATAGCTCTGCACGCCGCCAAAACCGCGGAAATTCTCCATCTTCTCGCGGGTTTGGTTCCCCATTAGATATTGCATCGCGTGAAATACGGGTGATGCATGTGGTTTGACGGCAACTCTGTCCTCGGGCCGTAAGGCCGAACAATACAGTGCCGTCATGATGGACACCAAAGACGCCGAAGAGGCCTGGTGCCCACCCACCTTGATCCCGTCGACCTTGGGTCGGACATGGTTGGCATGATGGATCATCCAATGCGACAGCCACAGCAGCCTTTGTTCGACGATCTTCAACTGGGTTGGATCAATGGGCATGGAACTCTCCGGTGTCAGGCGGCGTTGCTGGCGGGGTGGGGCAGGGCCTGTGCAAGATCGGCCAAGATATCCTCGACATCCTCCAGCCCGACCGAGAGGCGGATCAGCCCGTCGCTGATCCCGTGTTCGGCTCGTTCTTCGGGCGTGTAGGTCGAGTGGGTCATCGAGGCCGGGTGCTGGATCAGGGTTTCCGCGTCGCCAAGTGAAACGGCTCGTTGAATCATTTTCAGACTGTTCATGAAGGCGATCCCGGTGGACAGGCCGCCGTTGACTTCGAATGCAATCATTGCGCCTGGCTGTGACATCTGTCGCTGCGCGAGATCGTGCTGGGCAAAGCTTTCCAGACCCGGGAAATACACGTTTCGAACGGCCGGATGTCCCTCGAGAAATTCAGCGACAACCCGGGCTGACGCGCAGTGTCGATCCATGCGTAGGTTCAGAGTTTTCAACCCGCGTAGTATCAGCATCGCGTTGAATGGGGCCATGACCGCGCCAGTCATGTCCTTCATCCCAACCAGCCGAATTTCCGCGATTTGGTCGGCAGACCCGACTACCAGACCAGCGACCACGTCACCATGACCGCCCAGATATTTGGTTGCCGAATGCAGGACTATATCCGCCCCCAATTCGATCGGGCGCGTCAGATAGGGGGTGGCATAAGTGTTGTCGACGACAACTTGTGCGCCGACCGAATGTGCGATTTCGGCGCAGGCGGCAATGTCAACAAGGCGCATGTTGGGGTTGGCTGGCGTTTCGAAATACACCACGCGCGTCGTTTCCGAAACTGCGGCACTGAGGTTCTTCGTATCGGTCATGTCCACATGGGTTATCTTCACGCCCCATTTCGCCAACCCGTGCCGCATGAAGGCAAAGGTGCAGCCATAGAGCGTCTTGTCCACGATGATCTCATCCCCCGGCGATAACAGCGTCCACAACACAGCAGTGATGGCTCCCATGCCACTGGACAGCGCCAGTCCGGCCTCCGCCCCCTCGAGGCTGGCTATGCGTTGCTCCAGAAGATCGCATGTAGGGTTTGAAATACGGCTGTAGATATGACCCTGACGTTCTCCCGCGAACATCTCACCCCCGGCTTCAGCCGTTTCGAATGAAAACGTCGAAGTCAGATGCAGTGGCGGGGTCAAGGCACCGCCATTTTCCAGCGGATCATAGGCGTGGTGGATGGCGCGGGTGGCAAATCCTGTCGAACTGGTCATGGCTAGCTCCTGGTTCATGTTGAAACCAGTTTGCGCCAATACATGAGGTAATAGATTGCGAAATATGCCAACTTCTGACCAAATATTGGCAGAATCTGCTAAGGAGGTGGGAAATTGGACGACAAGGACAGACAAATCATCCGAGCGCTGCAGAGATACGGACGTATGACAAACCAGGATCTCGCCGATGAAGTGAATCTTTCCCCATCGCCGTGTCTGCGCCGTGTCAAAAACCTCGAGGCAAGCGGGGTAATAAGGGGATACAGCGCCAACGTTGACGCAGCCGCCTATGGATTGCCTATCACCGTCTTCGTTCGCATTCGTTTGGAACGTCACAATGAAACGGATGTCCAGAAATTCGAGAAACAGGTTCGGTTGATCGACGAAGTGCTCGAATGTCATGTTCTAACTGGAGCAATGGACTATCAGTTGAGGGTCTTGGTGTCTGATCTCGAAGCCTATGAAAGCTTTATCCGCAACCGGATCCACCCAATTGGCGGGATTGCTTCGATCGATACCAGTTTTGTCTACGGAACCGTCAAAGAGACGGAGGTATTTCCATCCTAATCAATCGGGTCGTTTTCCGAGCGTCTAGTCGGTTGGATGATCGCAGCCTCTGTCTTCCAGTTTTCCCTGGGCGCAGTCCCTAGGTCGCCGTCGCTATAGAGAAGACATGCAGCAAGCGCTGCGTTACTTCAGGAAGGAAAGCGATGCGCAAGAAACCTTATGATAGCTCGCGTCTGGCAAAGTTCGTTGAACGCCGGGTGCTTGAACTCAAACCGACCAAGAGCCAGGCCGATATTGCATCACAGGCCGGATATACCAACGCCAATATGATCACGATGATCAAACAGGGAAGTTCAAAGGTTGCGCTTGATCGCGTGCCTGCTCTCGCCAAGGCGTTGGAGTGCGATCCTGCTTACTTGATGCGTCTTTCATTAGAGCAGGCAATCGGAGAAACAGCCGCTGCGTCTGTTCTCGAGATTTTCGGAGATCCGGTGACCGAGAACGAACGCTCCTGGCTGAAAGCGATCCGTGAGGCCTCCGGCAATTCCGATCCCCGGCTGACCAGCAGGTCACAGGCCTCGATCAAGTCGCTCTTTGGAAAATGAGAGACGAGAGTATGCACAACGAAGCATTGACGTCCAACGAGCACGCTTGGTTACGCTTCCTGCGTGAGTTGAGCAATCACAGCGACCCGGAACCCACATTGCATCAGGTCCAGCTGTTGAGACGCGTCTGCTCTCGCAGACCGAAATAACGCCGTGAGCGCCGGGGTAGTTCAAGCCATCATTGGCTGGGCTGCCTCCTCAATCCGGCTTGGAAACCCCGGCCGGGTTGCGCAAGGTTGACAAAGGTTTACATCGCTCTTGCCCGACGGTTGGAGATGTAAACCTTTTCTTGCTTCCGAAGCCGGATATTTAGCCAAAAGGTTTACATTAGGTTTACCCTAAGTTGACAGATTTACCCGAGAATCCGGTTTTTTTGTCGAAAATGTAAACCTTGATACAGCAACCTAGCGCAAAAGGTTCGACCTCGCAGTGAATGACTTTGGATTGGCGCAGTTGTTCGTTCTTCTGATGTGCGGTCGCGGAGCTCAGTTTCATTGGCAAGACGGTTTCCCGCACTCTGTCGCATTAAATGGCTTGTTGTCTTGCTTAGTCATGCGGTGGATGTTTCGCTCGGCACAAACCGCGCCTAGTCGAGTATCGAACGATGTAGCGGAGGCTTGGTTGGCGAAGAGCGAATGGAGCGATGAGCGCTGGAACTGCTCAAACTTCCTCAACGTTCGATTTCCGTCGCCACATTAGCATTCGGCAGCGGTTTGACCGGCGTCCTTGGCGCCAGCGTCACCGGCGACAGGCGCTTGCTGCTGTAGAGGCGCTCGAATTCGAGCCACAACAGATGCGAAATGTCCCCCTGCTGTCCTTGTTACGGTGTCGAAGCCAACTAAAAAAGGCCAGCGATATTCGCAGACCGACAATAAGGAGCCATTCGACAAAGGCCTCCAGATTACCGTAGAAAAGCCAGAACTGCCGACGCTGCAAACTGAACAAACGGCAATCAAGGGCTGAGAGCGGCCGTTCGATGCGTGTGCGGACGAGTTGGTCGCAATGTCGACAGCAGACATTAACTTACCGCAATGACACGCACGTCTGAGTTTAGGGACCAGGCTGTTAAATGCTGTTCAGAATGCAGTTTCTAAAATTATCAAGGCGTCCTGAAAGCAGGCGATATTGGTTCTTCGTCCACGACGGTGCATAGATATTAATCTGTGCTCTTTGGTGCGCTGCTAGATCAGCGTGGGCAAGGTTGCAGCGCAACCGCCAGAGTGTGCCTAAGTTGGAGCGAATAAGCTCAAGATCGCCTTGGTGGCTTTGCTCAAAACTGTCTTCGATCCCACGAATTCTATGCTCCCCTAAAACACCACAAAGCATGGGTCTAAAGTGCTTATTATAATGAAAACCGTGGGTTTGTTTGATGATGTTCTCTTCGACCCACTCTGTGTCGTTCAGTGTGGATTGATTTACCTGCCGAACAGCTTCATCCATCCACTCCTCAAGCCAGCCGCAAAATTCAATTAAGGCGAGCTTCGAAAGTAGCTTCGGCCTTTCGTTGTCCGCAGTTGGTTCTTTAAACCAGTTTTCAATACCGGTAATCGTATCTGTAATCATCTCAGACGATCTTGAATTCTTCAATTGCCACAGCAAGTCGCGACTTAACGTTCGCTTCTGACGCTACCGCGTAACGAGCCGCCTGCGCAAAGTTGTCCCGACGCATCATTCTAAGGAAATTACCATGCAGAACTTCTTTGCTGGCTTCGAGCGATGAGTCCAGATTCGACAGCACTCCAACAAGTGTGGCCTCGATGAAAGTCATAGAGACCTTTGTTGTGCCACTTCCCAAGGCGAGAACGGCTTGCTGACTCATTTTTGCGAGCCTACTCTGAAGTTGTTCGATTTGGTCTTCGTCTAGGTCTACCCTCTCGTGCATATATTTGTTCAGGAAACGCGCGAGGTTGCCGTCATATTCTTGAAGTTTCTCTGTTAACGCGAGCGCCCGCAGCAACAGTTCTACCGATCTAAAGCGATTGGCGGAGCCCCAAATCCGCCTCTTTACTTTAATCCAATTTGCGTCCTTAGCGTCGAATTCTTTTAGGCAAGTATTAAACGAGCCAGTGTAGATGCAGTTCCGAATTTCTTGATTGTTCAACCTCACACCGCCAGAGTTCAGGCGATGAAAAATAGTGAAAAGGTATTGCATGTGCGCAGGCTGGGTATAATCACACCTCAACACGGTAATGGGTATCGATACATCCTGAACGGTAGTGAAAAGTCTCTGTTGATCAGGATTTCCATTCTTCAGGTCTACGTTTCGACTTCCGCGCAATAGAGGGTGTATGTCCTCTAGGCTTCGTAAACGCCACGGCTGATCCGAAAGGAATGCAATAATTGAGCTCATCCTCTGTAGGCCGTCGATAACCTTCCATTTTTGCGTTTTATAATCCAAGCTGAAACACATGCTTGGGATCGGCAATTGTTTGACTAAAGAGTCAATGAAACGACTTTGGTCATTTGGCTTCCAAACTACTTCTCGCTGGAAATCTGGCTGAATTTCAAGTTTGTCCGTTTCGAATAGTCGAAACAGGTCAGCACACGACCTTAACTCGTTGTAGGATACGATGTCTGACGGAGGTATGGGTTCAGCGCCTTGCGCCTCATCAAGAGTGTTTCGATATTCATCTTCAGCCTTTTTATCAAGTTGAAGCGATACATCGGGGTTAACTTCTGCGTTCATACTTACTCTCTAGAGTTTTTCCTTTCAACCAGTGTCTCTCGCTATGCGGGTATCTTCAAGATTTTTCTCAGCCACTCGAAGCGAGCATTGTGGATGCTCGTTTTGTCAGACCCGCGGATGAGATCAGTTGTGGGGAGGTAACAGTAGGGTTGCTGCGGGGAGCACGTATGACCGGTTCGGCGAAGATGCGATGCAGCGTCCGCGCCCAAGCTGAAGGTCTGGAATGGGCCAAGTGCAGACCCTCGATCGCGATCAACGAACGAGGGCCTCGTCTGCAGCTTCGCCGTTGACGCAATTCTTCCCACGTTCGGTTGTAGGTAGAAGCCGCCGCTGAGAATGTGGTTACTTTTTGGGTCTCGTGTCTAGTTTTCGGACTGCGATTTGGCCGATACGTTCGCTCTTGGTTAGGTCGCTAATCATCCTAGTTGGTATTGAGCTAGCTTCCCGGGGTCGCTGCGGAACCTGCCAGTATGCCTCCGTCAATTGATAGCTCGGCACCGGTGATGTAAGTAGCTTCGTCGGAGGCGAGAAGCACGGCCAGAGCCGCGACTTCTTCGGTAGTTCCAAACCTTCGCAATGGAGTGTCCGCGACCATCGCAACTTCACGCTCAGCTCTGTCTGGTCCTTTACCCAGCATCGGCTCCCACATCGATGTCATGATCGCAGCGGGATGGATGGAATTGCATCGGATCGCAAGGCCTTGGCTTGCGCAATACAAGGCAACGGACTTTGTATGATTGCGAACAGCAGCCTTGGAGGCCGCATAGGCCGCCGCCATCGGGATGCCAACAAGGCCAGATCGGGAGGAGATATTGATGATCGATCCGCAACCATTTCTTCGCATTGCCTTGATCCCATAACGGCAGCCCAAGAAAGTTCCGTCGTTGTTCACGGCATGGACGGTTCGCCAGTCAGCCAGGCTAGCGTGCTCAGGATCGTGTGCAGGAGGTGTGCCGGTCGCGGAAGTTTCAAAGCCCGTTACGCCAGCGTTGTTCACCAACACGTCCAACACCGGAAATTCAGCCTCAACCCTTTGCCAATCCGCCTCCGACGAGACGTCGAGCTGGCGGAATATTGCGCCGATTTCATCTGCGGAACTTTGGCCGTTTTTGGCGTCGACATCTGTCAGAATGACGTCAGCGCCTTCTTCGCGAAACGCTTTGGCGATGGCCAGTCCTATTCCTCGGGCTCCTCCGGTAATGAGAGCGGTTTTCTTTTCCAACCTGGACATTGTGCGCTCCTGAGACAGATCCACGAAGGCTCAACGCATCAGTTGGATGCCGTTTGCCAGCTGACTTTTTCGTTTAGTCAAATTGCAAAGACAACGCCAGTCCGTCGGCCCTGGCCCCCACACTTCCCGGCTGGGGCATAAGCGACGCCCCGCGCCCCCGAGATCCCGGGCCATTGACCCCGGATCAGTCTGAGTGCTTTATCGCTGCTATCAAAGGGAGACTCTCAAATGTTCGACAATTTCAAGTGCATGGTTGCCGCCGTAGCCGCCACAGTGGTCGTGTCATCTCCGGTTTGGGCCGAAACGCGCGTGACCTACAAGTCCGCCAAGGCGGGGACTTCATACTACCAAATGGGCGTCCAGATCGCCGAAGCCATGAAGGCCGGATCGGACGGGAACATCATTGTGACCGTGGAAGAAGGTCAGGGTTCGGTTCAGAACGTAATGGAAGTTCGCGCGCGCGGTGGCGACTATGTGTTCACTACACCGCCGGCCTTGGTTGGACTGGCTCAGGGCGGAAAAGCGATGTTTGAGGGCAAAAGCGATCCGTCCTTTGACGAGATCCGCGCCCTGTTCCCGATCCCTTCCTTGACCATGCATTTTGTTGTTTCCGCGGACAGCGGGATCGACAGCTTTGAAGACATGGAAGGCAAAACCATCCTCTTGGGGAAAGGCAGTTTTGGCGCGCGCGAAGGCGAGAAATACCTGAACTTGTTTGGACTGGAAGGCAAAGTCAACATTGCTGATGCGGAGCTCTCCAACGCTGTCGCCGCCCTGAAAAACGGACAGATCGACGGCTTTGTCACCGCCGGCTCCTGGCCCGCCCCAAATGTGGTGGAAGCCGCCGCTTCGGCCGGTGTGAAAGTGCTGTCCCTGAGTGACGACCAAGTCGCGCAGACCAAGCGCGCGCGTCTGGTAATACCGGCCGGCACTTATGCTGGTCAGGATGAGGATATCGTGACGACCTCTCTGCCAGTAGTTGCGTATACCACCACCAAGATGGACGACAACACCGCTTATCAACTGACCAAGACCTTCTGGGAAAGTAAGAATGCGATGGCTGATACTGCGGCCTGGTGGGCCGGTGTTGATACCGACCTGATGGAAAACATCACGGGCAAGATCCATCCCGGAGCAATCCGCTACTACAAGGAAGCGGGCATTGCGCTGACTGACGACCAAATGTAACTCGTCCCTCGGACAGGATGAGCAGAGGCCGGGCCAGATCAGGCCCGGTTTTTCTGTCGGGAAGGAAACAACGTGACCGGATCGGTTGATCTTCCGCAAAAGTGGAGCCTGCGAGCCTTGTGGATTGCCTTGGCATTGGCTCTGGTCGCATTCCACATCGGGTTGGTCTTTCTAGGCCTTGTTCCCAACCTGGTCAGTCGACCGTTGCACCTGGCGCTCATTCTGCCTTGGGTGTTCTTGTTCGGCGTGGTCGATCGCGCTCGTTTTGTCTCAGGTGCGGTGCTTTCCGCAATCGGTGTCGCCTCGGCGCTTTGGGTGGCCTGGAACCACGAAATGCTGGGGGACCAATATGGTTTCCTTGAAAGCCGTTTTCAGGTCGCGGTAGGTTTTGCGCTCTTGGCGGTGGTGATTGAAGCCGCAAGGCGCGCCATCGGCTGGCCGCTTCCCACAGTGGCAGCCCTCGCGCTGCTCTATGCCTTTTTCGGTCAGCACATACCCGGAGAGTTTGGTCATTCGGGAATGCCTCTGCGCTCATTCCTTGGGTCGATGACCATTGCAGAAGGTGGCATCTGGGGCAGCCTTACGGCCGTCTCCGTCGGCGTGGTCTCGATTTTCGTGATATTTGGCGCTGTCTTGAACGCCGGCGAGGCAGGACAGGGCTTCATGAATGTGGCAGCCGCTGCCGCTGGCCGGCTCAAAGGTGGAGCGGCCAAGGTTTCCGTTTTGTCGTCTGCGCTGTTTGGCTCCATATCCGGTTCGGCCAGTGCAAATGTTGCTTCGACCGGAGCCATTACGCTCCCCGCCATGATGCGGCTGGGATACCCGAAGCGGCTGGCGGCGGGTGTCGAAGCCGTTGCTAGTTCGGGCGGACAGATCATGCCGCCCCTGATGGGAGCAGGCGCGTTTGTCATGGTCGAGCTGACGGGCGTTCCCTATACCCAGATCATGGGAGCCGCGCTTCTGCCTGCCATTCTCTATTTCCTGGCGGTCTGGATCGGGATCAACGCCTACGCGACCCGGTTCGAGCTCAAGGGTCTGGACCCGTCACAACGCCCGCAAACGCGCGATGTGGCCGTAACGTCCCTGTTCTTCCTCGTGCCCTTCAGCGTGTTGATGGTCGGAATGTTCGCAGCCGGCTACACGCCTCAATACGCTGCATGCCTTGCCATTTTCGCTGGGGTATTCCTGTTGCTGATCGATGGCAAGCTGACGTTCGACGTGAACAGGACCGCAGACCGCATAACCCAAGCGCTGGTCACCTCATCCCGTCAGGTGTCCATGATCGCGGCTATCATCTTCTGCGCCTCGATCATTATCGGCGTCTTGGGGGCGACCGGGCTGGGCGTAAAGATCACTTCCGTGATCCTCGAAGGGTCGGGGGGCGTGTTGTGGGCATCCTTGTTGTTGACTGCGATTGCCTGCCTGATCCTGGGCATGGAAGTGCCGACAACGGCGGCTTACGTGATCTGCGTATCGGTGGCCGGCCCGGCCTTGATGCAGCTTGGCCTTGAGCCACTTCAGGCACATCTGTTCGTTTTCTGGTTCGCGCTGCTGTCCACGATAACGCCACCCGTTTGTGGGGCTGTTTTCATCGCTGCCGGGATGGCGGGAGAAAACTGGATCAAGGTGGCACTGACAGCTATGGCTTTAGGTGTCGGCCTCTATTTGATCCCGGTCGGGATGATCACTTGGCCGAATCTGATCCAACTTCCGTCGGAGCCAGCTGCTGCTATTACGGCATTTGTTGCCTTGGCCCTTGGGCTGTCAGCGTTGTCTTTCGCGCTGATTGGGCGGGCAAATATTTTAGTGAGAACAGCCTTGGGCCTTGCGAGCGTTGCGATCCTTTTGGGGCCGGTGATTGTGTGAGTTGGATCGCGATCTGCGGTATTGGCCTACGCATCATTTTTGGGGAGGCGCGGCCTGTCGCTACAATCCGGACTTATCGCCTTCGATCAGTGCAAAGCGACTATGGATTTCGCCGAGGTCCTTAGGCAAAGAGAAAGCCATCAAGACAGCAGTTTCATTGATCCCTTGAGACGCTTTTCCGCATCGCTCGCAATGGCACGCAAACGCTCTCGACGAGCTGCATTTTCGTCGGACCCCTCTTGGTTTGGTGACAAACCGGTTTGTGCGCACCCTGTGTTTTCATCCTGAGCCGGACGCTTTTGGGTGTCTTGTTTTTTGCTTTCGTCGATCTTTGCCATTCCGTTTCTCCGTCTAGCCTTGAATCGTAGGGAATGGTTCCACCCATGGCAATCACCAAAGAAACCGTTTGCCTTTGAATAGCCGATGGGTTGGACCACAACCCGCTTTTCTCCGGGTCCGGGAATGGCTGAAGATTCAACCTGTGGGATCCGTAGCCCTCATGAACGAAGTCCTAGAATTCTCTCAAAATGCTGAAGGGGATGCGTTCCGGCTTCGCGCAGCTCAGAGAGCCAAAGCTCCCATTCAGTAAGAGACAAGGCACGCATTTTTCGATGGCTGCGATCTTTCGTCTAGCAACTCGAAATTCCGTCGGATTCGGGGCCAGCATTTCAGTTGGCTGGCCCCGGCAATTTGTTTTGTGCGTGTTAGAACAGTGTGTCCGTGAAAGTGGTCAAAGCGTTGTGACGTGGCGCCATGGCTGCACGTGCTACGCTGTTGACCGGGGTCGCAACTTCACGTTGTCCGAGCGGGAAAGTGAGACCAAGACGCACGGTATCAAGATCGCCGCTTACACCACCAACATCCAGGTCAGTCCGAACAAGTTCGAGGGAGACCTGACCAGGGAATTGGCTAATTTGACGGAGGTCGTAGTCGATGCCGACGCCAAGTGTCGTTGCATCCGCATCAATGTCACTCAGCGATTGGCGGCTGATACCGGCAAACGCTCCCCAACCTTGAGCGAATTGATAATATCCACCGATACCAAAGCTCGACAGAGCAATGCTTTCACCATAGCCCGAAAGCTCGCTGCGGACATAGTGAATACCGAGGACAGTCTGTTCGGAGGGTTGATAGCGGAACAGCGCGCCGTAGTCCGTCCAGTCCACGCCATCAATATCCGGGGAGAACTCGGTTTCACCAATCCATGCTTCGAAGCCATAACCGTTGGCGGAGTAACCGCCCGTGACACCATAAGAGGTTGTGTCACCTGACAGATCGAACCCAAGCCCGGTATCGATATCCGCATCGGCATAGTCGAGGTAGGCACCTGCCGTTGCACCGTTGCTGAATTGATAGGTCAGGGTCGAGCCCAGATCTAGCAAACTCATATCGCCTGAGACGTCGTCCGGATCGATATTGGTAAGCTTGCCGTCCAAGCCTAGAAACAGGCTATTTTCAAAATCAAAAACACCAAAAGCGTCTAGCGATGGCGTTCCAATATCACCGCCTCCATCAGAAAGGGATGTATGCCCATAACCAACTGTTGCTGCCCCTTGAAAACTCTGAGCTGCGGCGGTAGTGGATGCGAAGATGGCGATCAGAGCGATCGATGTTTTGTCTATGGAAAACAAAGTCTTTTCTCCTTTTTTTTGCTGTTTCCAAGCGCCGAATTATCCAAGGTCGGTAGCACATTCAATATCAAAATGAGACTTTTTCGAGCCTCTAACTCGCGAGGCAGAATCTATAAGTTTCCAATGAAAAAAGTGCGTAGTGGCTCAATACAGACTACCCATGGGCCTGTTTTTTTCGGACTGGCGCGCGCGCAAATGATGCATGCTTCGGCAGCATTGTCTCTATCAATCGCTATAGCTTTTTGATGTCATAGCGCACCAGCAGCTTATGAGTGAAAATGACATAGTATGACCGTCGTATACGTTAGCAGGGCAACGGAAACTTCGACCCGATGATGGCGGGTCTGGCTGCTAAGCTCGGTATCGGGAGGACCGTAATTGTCGCTTTAGGGCGTCGCTAGTGCCAGTTACTTTTCAGAATCAAACTCAACAATATGGGGCTCTTCGCAACCTCGATCGCGCGGCTGAAGTCTCTAAACTCCGATAGCGACCGCCACTATATCGCGCACAGTCAAGAGCATAGCCAGCTGCAATCACAGCTGCTCCGATGTCTCTGCCATCGGCGTAGCAAACGCCGACATAGCGATCATAGGTTCGCTCTCCTGTGAGCTTGCACTCAATGGATTTGCCACGCAGGTAGTTGACCATCCATCGGCGTGCATCTCGCCCAGCAGAGGTTCCCAATTCCGGTGCATCTGCACCCTGCAATCTCACCGGTGTTCCATTTACAACAATCGTATCAGCATCTCGCACCTGCACGCCACCGGCCCATGCGGTGCTTGCAGTAAAAATCAACGTGGCAACTAGTCTCTTCAAAACAAATACAATCCTAGGTCTTTCGTCATTCGAGAATCTGAGTGGCAAGCCTTGTTTGGATTAGCTCATCTGCAACTAAGGCGTAAATCTGATCTGGAGGTGTGTTCAGCGAATAGAGCATGAGCGCTGGGTCGATGCCCATTTCGATAAGGTGCTGCATCGTTTCGCCTTGGCCTTTCTGAATGCCTTCTACGGCAAACACCACCGGGATCATACGCGGCTGTTCATAGTAATGCTGGTGCATTCCGACGACCCCTTTTTGAGACACAAGACGATCAATCCCACCCGCGAGAATATACGGGCATGAGGACATGCACACAGAACCTGCAAGAACTCCGGTATTTACTCCGGCTTCCCTCAAATGCTGTCCGATAATCAGTGCCTCTGAGACACGTCCACCGGGGCTGTGTAGCGCGACCAAGCCGGGTTTCTCGGTCATGTCTGAAAGGTATGAAATGAGCCGAGCAGCGTCCCCAGTCTCTATCTGACCGCTTAACAGAAGCACCTGCCCAAACTCGTCGAGCTCACTGACAGAAAAATCCAAACGCGCGGAAAAATTCGCCGGAACCGGCAAATCCTGCGGTTCATCGTTCAAAAATAGCGTCGGGTCAGTCCGATCGGTTCGATATTCACGCCGCTGGTCACCAGGTGATACCGGTCCAGACGGCAGTTCAACCCGATTTTTGAACGGATTTGAGAACTCTTCTGCGACATCGCTAAAGATAAGAACCACTGCGATGACAAGCTGTAGGATCAGCACATATCTAAGACCGGAACGCGGATCGAAGCGCGATAGGTATCTCATCACGCGTCGTCTTTTTTCTGGGTCGCCCGCTCAATTACGGCAGCGTCTGCGACACCAAGCGTGGCCTCAACATCCTTCATCGCATTCATCGCCGCTCTCAGATCGGACAGCGTTAGAGTGTCCTCGATACTCATGCCGTCTTTTCCACTACGAATTGCGGCTTGAGTTATTGCCAGCACGAAGACCAGCACCGCAGGCAACAAGTCGATGGCAATTGCCCCCGCCCACGAGGGCACAAAGTTGCCCGCATAGATAATCACCGCGTCAGCGCTGGAGATTGGATTGTAAGCTGTCTCAATCGGCGGCTCCATGTCCAAAACCTCGTCAGCGGCGTTCTTAAGCGTCTTGCTGCGTTGATCGAGTGCGTTCAACACAGAGTTGATAGTTGAAGACTGCGCACTGCGGACATCAGAGCTACGTCCATCCAACTCTGGGAGAACGACTGAAGAAGGCAGGTCTTCCGCCGCGCGCGCCACAAGAGGTGCTACGCTGTATTGGTTCAGGCGAGAGATTACTCCAGCCAGCTTTACGCTCTCTTCAGAAAACTGCACTGAGCGGCGCTCAACTGGCCCGGGCGCAACGGTTAGTTCGCGCATCTTTGCGAGGATTTCATTTCCCTGCTGGAAAGCTTCTTCGATCGGTTGCTGCTGGGCGGCGATTTGCTCTTCCAAGTTTCGGAGTTCTTCAGCCTTCTGTGTCAGCACGCGAAAGACAGCACCCCGTCCGGCTGTTCCGGAAAGATCGCCGGACTGCTCCAACTCCGCCAGTTCCTCAAAACTTTGGCGCGCACGCTCCACTTCACGACCCAGAGCTTGGCCGCTCAAAGCAATATCATTGGCTTGTTCTAATGCCGCCTGATAATCCCGAACCGTGTTCTCTAAGTGTTGTTCAACCGCAGCAGAACCGGCTAGTGCCGCCGCATTCAACCAACTGGACATCGCAATAATTGCGATTGACCCAACTATCGTAGAAATGGTCAATCCGATGAAGCCACTCGCTGTGCGCATCGACGGAAGCAACCTCAGCATATAGCTCCAGAACACGAAGATGCCGACAGATACCGCAACGGAGTAAGCCACAGCAGCAAAAAAAGAGACGGCTCCGTTATCTTCAAGCAGCGATGAGACACCAAGATAAGTGTAAATCCCGGAAGCGATTGCCAGGACCCCGAGAGCTGCTGGGGTGAACGTGTCAAGCCAGGCCAGGTGACTTTCAAGTTCCTTTGCAGTTCGAAGACCTTTTGCTTCTTCTGCCGTCAAACGCCCATTCCGTTCCGTCATGTTGACTCGCTACCCACTATCGAATTTGCACTCATCGAATAGTTAATCATCCGCTTTCGGGATTCAAACCGCAGATACCTCAATGGTTGAGCAGCTATCTGCGTCAAGCCTTCCCGCCATCGCACAACGCCAGGACGCGTGCTATCAGTAGGTCTAGTCGTCTGTAAGATCCATCAATTCGGTAAGAAGGGTGCCCGACTTTGGACAAATTGGCGGTCATGCATGCCTTTAGGCGCATTGTGGAACGTGGAAGTTTTGCGCGCGCGTCCGAGGACTTAGGCGTGTCACCAGCGTTGCTGAGTCGAGAGGTCAGACTCTTGGAAGAAAGCTTGGGCACGCTTCTTCTGACCCGGACCACTCGATCCATGTCACTCACCGATGCGGGCCGACTGTATTACGAGGAGGCGCAGAACATTCTCGCTGCGGTAGGCGACGTTGAGAACCGCATCCGGGAGGGGGCCGGAGCGGTCCGCGGACACCTGCGAGTCAATGCGTCCAATTCTTTTGGCCAAGAAGTGATTGCGCCGATGCTGCCGGGTTTCATGGCGAGCTTCCCTGATTTGCGGGTCACGCTGTCGATGGATGATCGCGTTGTCGACATGGTTGAAGGCGGTTTTGACGTGTCGATCCGCATTCGTGCAGCGATGCCAGACTCGGCGTTGGTTGCCCGAAAGATCGGAGCGGTGCGGCAAAGAGTGTATGCCTCACCGGCTTATGTTGCGTCGGCCGGAATGCCGGAAAAACCCGAGGACGTAGCCCGGCACAAAGTGATCGGATTTCTTCTTGCCGATCACCTCACCACATGGACGCTTACTGGTCCGGATGGGACAACCACTATAGAGCTCGACCCAATGATCCGGGTGGGGAACAGTCTTGTTCTGCGAGACTTGCTGGTTTCTGGTCAAGGTATAGGGACATTGCCCGATTTCGTCTCGCGCCGCGCTGAGGCGCGAGGAGATCTGGTCCGCGTTCTTCCTGACTACGAGCTTCCGGCGCCCGAAATCTTTGCCGTAACAACATCAAGACTGGGTGCGGATGCAAAGGTATCGGCCTTTGTCGATCATTTGCGATCGGCCTTGCGCGACTGAGATTATTCAACCTGCGTAAAGAATGAAATCAAACCAGACCGCTTACTCCGTGGTCGGGTATTTCCCATTCTCTCTGGCAAGCAATCGTCACGCCTGAGAGGTTCAAAATGACACGCATTCTCGTTCTTTACTATTCCAGCTACGGTCATGTCCGCGCCCTTGCAGAGGCTGAGGCGGAAGGCGCACGCAGCGTCGCCGGCACACATGTCGATCTGCGTCGCGTTCCGGAAACCGTCCCTGAAGAAATTCGCCAAAAAGCAGGGTTCACAGACGACAGAACCCCTGTGGCAAGCCCTGCCGACCTAGAGCACTACGACGCCATCATCTTTGGCACACCAACCCTGTTCGGCATGATGGCGGGTCAGATGAAATCCTTTCTCGATCAAGCCGGCAGCCTTTGGGCGCGCAATGCATTGGTTGGCAAGGTCGCGGCGGTTTTTGCCTCCACCGGCTCGCAGCATGGCGGGCACGAGGCGACGCTGCTAACCACGCAAATCCCGCTCCAGCACTTTGGAATGCTGATCGTAGGCATGCCTTATACCTATGTTGGCCAAACCACGGCTGACGAAATCATCGGCGGCGCGCCCTACGGCGCTGGCACCATCGCTGGCGCGGATGGCTCGCGCAGTCCGACAGAGAAGGATCTCGCCGGTGCGCGGTTTCAGGGCAAACATGTTGCGCGGATCGCAGCGCGGCTGGCCGGGGCGAACCTTCATGAGGAGGCCGCGTGATGGCGACCCTCACTGTAGAGTTCTACCACGATGTCGTGTGCTGCTGGTGTTTCAACATTTCCTCGCGGCTGCGCGTGCTTGCCACCGAGTTCGATTTGAAGGTCGTGCATAGAACTTTTGTCCTGCAGGCAAGTCGCGCAGAAATGGCAGCCCGGTGGGGCACACCGGATCAGGCCCGTGAGACCATCCTTGGCCATTGGTCGGTTTGCCGACAGGTCAGCGACCGGCCCGAATTGGTCGACATCGATGCGATGCGCACGGCCAAATTCGACTATCCGCATGGACTGACCGCAGCCATCGGCTGCAAGGCAGCGGAACGCCTGGGCGGACAACCTGCCCATTGGGATATGTTCGACCGCCTCCAATTGGCCCATCTCAGCGCGGCGCGCAACGTCGCGGACGCCGAGGTTGTGTTTAGCGTCGCAGACGAACTGGGTCACGACGCGCGCTTGTTCGCCGAAGTGTTCCGGGACCCAGCAACGGTCCGGGCGGTCGAGCAAGACCGGCACCGCGCGCGCGCTCTGCAAGTTCACTCTGTTCCAACCCTCATCATACGAGAAACCGGCACTCGTCTGGTCAATGGGCCAACCGATGACCTTGCCACGCAGTTGCGAACTGCCATGCGCCTGGTCGCCTGAAAGGAGAACGCCATGAAACGCATCATTCGACGGGTTTTCAAACCCATCCAACCGCCACGCCATGTGCGTTGCGATCTGCCACCTAAACTGCGTCGCGACATGGGGCTTCCACCGTGTCCGCAACGTCCCCGCTTGAAGATCCACACTCTGTGGTGATTGAGAATCTGGAGCTCTGCCATGTCCCGCACAACCGACATCTTTCTGACCGCACTGGCGCCCGCCGTTTGGGGCAGCACCTACCTGGTTACGACCGAGGCTTTGCCGGGCGGCTACCCGATCACCTTGGCGGCTTTGCGCGCGCTACCGGCCGGGATGCTTCTTCTGGCGCTGACACGCTGTCTGCCTCATCGCGCCTGGCTGGGTAGGGTCTTTTTGCTGGGCGCCTTCAATTTTTCAGTGTTTTGGGTGCTGCTGTTCATTGCAGCCTATCGCCTTCCAGGCGGCGTTGCGGCGACCTTGGGTGCTCTTCAGGCAATGATGGTTATTTTCATGGCGCATGGTTGGCTCGGCACTCCCATCCGGATCGCGGCAGTTGGGGCAGCGGCAACCGGTGTGCTGGGAGTGGCCCTACTGCTTGTCACACCGGAGGCCGCGTTGGACCCTGTCGGTGTTGCGGCCGGTCTTGGCGGAGCCGCGTCGATGGCGGCGGGAACCGTTCTCAGCCGCAAATGGCAACCACCAGTCTCAGCATTGAGCTTCACCGCCTGGCAATTGACGGCAGGTGGTTTGATACTGGTGCCATTGGCACTGATTTGCGAGCCGCCCCTGCCAACGCTGTCTGTCACAAACGTTGTGGGACTGACTTGGCTAGGACTCGTTGGCGCAGCCGCAACCTATGCCCTTTGGTTCCGAGGCGTGGCGCGAATTGAACCTGGAGCTGTGGCCATGTTGGGCATGATGAGCCCTGTAACAGCTGTGGCCCTCGGCTGGATCTGGCTCGACCAATCATTGTCGCTTGTTCAACTCATGGGTGCCTTGATCATCATTGGCTCCGTCTTGGCGGGCCAGAGGGCTAATCGGGTCCTCCCCGAGCGACTTCCCGCAGTGAAGAGTAAGCTGTCCAACGTCTCAGCTTGAATATTGCCGGGAAAGAGACTTCTCAGCCGGCTTCAAATTTTTTGGGCAATTCCGCAGTTCGACGACGCGCTCGCTATAGACACATTTGTGATCAGGAACTTATGCGGAGAGCAGAGCGTGAACACCCGGACGTGTTTCACACTCAAAATGGCCAAGCCATTTCCATTACAAGCGCATGCGGAATGAGTTGCGGCGCAGGCTATGTGAATTTCAGTTTGACTACTTCGTGACTCTTGCGAGCAACCACAAGCCGCTGGGCTATCCGCGTATGCGTGAGCTTTTGAAACAGTGGGACGCTCGTGTGAATAGGGAGATCAATGGACCCCGCTGGACGAAGCGTCCGGACGAACGTTTGTTATGGTTCGCATTTCCGGAAAAGCTCGACGTGAATCCGCACTGGCACCTGATCGTTCAGGTTGACCCCCATGTCGAAACCCAGACCCGTGCCGATCGGACGCTGCAACTGCCGCAGATTGCAGAAAAACACTGGATGCAATTGCTTCCACAGGGGTCCTTCGACTGCCAAGGTGTTAAAGATTATGCAATTATCGAGTATATTACCAAGGTGAGCGAAAGAGAGGATCTGTTCCGGAGATTTATGGTATCCAGAGAGTTTCTGAAGAATTAGGCGACTGCTTCGGGCCCGTTTGCGACGCTATGGGTGCCAAGCGACTTTCTATACATCCTCAGCTCCAAGCGGCCCATCTCCGGCCGTAATTGTTTTCTATTGCGTAGAGGGAAGCTCTAACCGTAGCACACTCATCCTAAGAAAAATGACCTGGCTGAGCGCCGACCGAAGGGAGGTGCTCCTCGGACTGAGTGAGGCCGAAGGCCGAACGAGGGAGAACTCCTTCTCATAAAACACAGGTGGCACAATCCCGGACTTGGGAGCAGTCACACGGATACATGCGCTCTACGTCGGATCAAACACTCCCAGACTTTACTGCGAAAGCTTCAACGCAAGGTTCCGTGACGAGTTCCTCAACGGCGAAATTTTCTACAGCCTCCGCGAGGCCCAAATCCTGATCGAAAAATGGAGGAAACACTACAACACAAAAAGACCACACAGTGCTTTGGGCTACCGCCCACCGGCACCGGAAACCATCGTCCAGATGGACCCGAGGCCGGTCATGCACTAACAATCAACTTGGACCACTCAGGTGGGGCTGACCACTTTGTCCCGTTGCTGCCTAAGTTCCTCCAAAAGTCCAAGGGCTTCAGAAAAGGCAGTGATACGGGACGCCTGATGACATTCAGAGACACATCCAAAAGAAGAGTATTATCAGATATGCACTGACCGGAGACCAGACAGTATCAATAGCTATATTGCTGACCACGCAATTGGCTGGCTGGTGGGATAACTAGATCAAAAAATGTTTGAGCCTGGCCAGCGAACTAAAAAAGCTGCATTTAGATAGTTTTTCATTGACTAAACATGGATCTAGACGCCTATCTGACACCGACGCGCGACTATTTTTTGGATTTCGAGCAATGGGTGATTTCGAGGATGTCTTTGGCGCCGGCGCTGACATCGAGGCGGTAATCGACGGTATCAGCGCGATGGAAAACCGCCGCGATATTAATATTGAAGATATATTGGTAGAACACCAACTCTGGTTTCCAAATTTTGCCGCGGCGGAGATTTGGGAGAGGGCTCATCCTGGGACGGCTTTCAAACGCCGACCGCATCTAGGAGGCTTCGAAGTTGTTTTGACAGATTGGAACAGCCGTGCACATTATTGGCAGAGCTCGAGTGAACCTTATTCATCGACGACTTCGGGAGCCAGCTTTGAACCAGTTGAACTCGTCTACGCTACAGGGCTGCAAGACAGAGTAGTCTCGTATGGTCCATTCTGCGTTTCTCTCGCGGCAGAGACAACAAGCATGCTAGTTGGTCTTCTAGATCGCTTGCGACACGAGGTTCCTGTAGCACGAAGAACCAAGAGTCCGATTGTTCTCTCAAAGAAACAACTCCGGCAGTTTTTCCGCGGGATGCCGGAAAGCGTTTCCTTTGATTTAGATCTAGGGCTGGGTTCGGTGGCAATCTTTTGTGCGGATCATTGCCTCCTAGTTGGCCGCAGACTTCCAAGAGACGAAGTAGCAATCTGGCCGTGGATTCTAGAGATAAATTGTGGTGGGGCTAAGATTGATGCCGGAGGGAAGGCTGCCTGTATCCTTTGCAAACATCACGACTGCGATGACGGATACAATATCCCGCGTAATACTCATTTCGACTTTGAAGCGTTCGACTTCGAACACAGCGCTCCGGCAGAGCATCATCATTTCATCGCCTCCAAACTTTATGCAGGAAAGATCACTCGAACAGACTTGGCACGCTGTGTTCATGACTGGGTCGCTCTCTTGTCGCCACTTGATGCAAAGATGGATGCAACCCGGCGCGCGCCCTCGAATTTAATAGCAACAAAGAAAGAGACTTTTGCTGGCGCCAAAGACTTGCAAAGGATCTGCGACGCGCTGGCATGTGTAATTTCCATTCGGGAAAAGATCGAATCTGGAGTGACCGTCCAGATCCACAGTTCGACAGATCTCCGGAGTCTGCCTCAAGTGGAACCAAGCGTCTTGACGTTTTCCTGGAAAGAAGGCCTCGGCCTCTTTTTCAATAGAAAGGATATCAAATCAGATATCCCGGACATTTCGGGGCTCGATCTGACAGTAGCCTTTCCCAAGTGGCGCGACGTCGTAGATCTGATCCCGATGGAGCGACGCCCATCGACTGTCAGTTGGGGGAAGGAGGTCATTTCTAGTGGGCATTTTTTGGGAGGGAACTTGACTGCCCAACAAAAAATTGCGGCCGAGCATCTATCCCAAACGCTACGCGAAAGTGATATTCAGCCCGTCATACACGATTTTTTGGCGACATGCTCGAGTTGACATACTTCCAGCAGAAGTGACCTGCCCCCCGCAAAATCCCTCAGCATGATGTAGAGTCTGCGCCAACTCTGAAGGAGCAGACGACCTGACCACGTCCGACTGTTTTTTTGTGCCGGTTATGGTCACCACGCTACCCGGGTTTCAGATCGATGCCGTCGAAGAGCAAATCGCCGAAGCACTTGGGCATGCGGCTGAGTTGGCGGATCCGGATATCCTTGAGTTTGCGCTCTCCATGGGCGTCCTGCGCGGTGGACTTGAAGTGGCGCAAGGCAAGATTCCCGTCAGCGACTTGCCTGCCTGGCTGCTACTGGACGGAGCTTCTCGCGGCATGCTGAGCCTGGTGGGGGCGAAAGCGGGAGGCTGGCTCGGACTTGTGGTCGTAGGCCCGGCAGGAGCGCTTGTTCTGGGTCCGGCAATTGGTTGCGCGGCGTTGATGGGGAACAGTGGCATCAAGACTGCGGCGCAGAAGATACTGATGAGGGAGTGGCTGCGCGAGCTGCTTGAGCATGGAGCCGACTTGCACGGTGCCATCAAGGTGGCGCTTGAAAGACGTATTCATCACCTTTCTCACCGCTCGACCAAGTTTGGATCGACGGCACCAAATCAAAGTCAAATCACCAGATGGATGATAGCCCGCTCTCAAGATGATCTCATCGCCGTGTTGGAGGATCATGCGCAGCTAGGCAGCAGGCCGGCGGAAGAGGCTCACTGCATCGAGCTCCTTTTCAAGGCCCCCGATCTTGCCCCGACGGACGCCGCCGTTCTGCAAGCGGCAAGCGGACTAAGAAGGCATTTTGCCAAGAAGCCCGGGTTGCAGGAGCTGCTCGTAGACAGACAGTTGGAAGGAGTCGGCGATTTCTTTGGTAGGCATGTGCGACGTCGACTAGGATTCCGTTCCGAGTAGCAGAAGAGCACCTAGGTCTTGGCTTTGAGTTGGCAGTCGTGGGCACCAGCGCATCCCTTATATCCTGTATCGCCTGCTTATTCTCAAGCGGTCTCAATCTTACACAGGTGTGCAAGAAATTTTGCTCTGTCGTTCGACATTCCCTTAGCGTCAGCGCAATCGATCATTGTCAGACACCAGCTTGGATTTCGCCAGTTGTCAGCTGTGAAACGCTTTCGCAACACGACCTCAACGCGACAGCCAACGTAGCGAACAAAAAAGCTACGCCGTTCAGCCAGTTCCCAAAAGAGGCTTTCCTCTTTCCGACTAGGTGTGTGCTTCGAGGATGCTTAATCTTCGAAGCACACATTATTGGTGGAATTGCGATTCCCTTCTGCCCCAGAGTGGCGATTATGCCACCTTTTTGGATACCCTCATGCCAAGAATCTCTGGATAGCATTCGCGCAAATGCCTAACGGCCCGAAACGCTTTGTCATTCAGAAAGTGCCATTGAGACAGCCCTTGGGGCTGACCCTCTTCGGGAACAGACTTAATGCTAAGCATGTCCAATTCCTGAAGCGCTTCGAAAACTGCTATCGGGAATTGTCTGTCCTTCTTTTCACCTACGATACGCCAAGGTTCTCGGACATACTCAGGGCTGTTGACTAGTATCTCACGCACGTGGTTATCACCGGCAATCGGTGTCCCAATCAGCAACCCCATCCCAAGCGTGCGGCGAGCTCGTGAACTGTCCGTTAGGCGCACAATCTCACTCAAGATCGGCGAGGTTAGCTGTTTTAGCTCCATGCTGCATCTAGAGTCTGCCTCATTCCATGAAGCCGTTTGGACATCCTCTACGATCCACTGCAATGGAGGGGCGCTTTCAATTAGAGGCAACCAAATTGGACAGTTTATCGTTTTATCGTAGATCTTTTGCTCTCCTGCACCATATACGCGGTATCGCCAACCGGCGAAAATAGAAAAAGAAAGATACACGACACCTTGGCGCTCTCGCACGCGGGTCGCAAAAAAGTGGACAATCGCACCGAACTCCGATGTTGGATCGCTTGCTGTGCCTATTGTTTCCGTTACCAACGCATCGGTGTGTTCTACAGCTTTGGCACCCGGGATGAAATCAGTTGCAACGTGTTCAACATTTGGCATGGAATTCGCATTGACTCCAATGCGATAGATGACTTCTTCAATGCCACGTTTTCCAAGTGCGGAATTCATGGGATGGAATTTTGATACGATCCGCCGGAAAAGCTCGTCCCGTTCCTTGTCAGTTTGCGAAAGCCTGAATGGGACGAATCCGGTTCCAATTACAATGTGCTCCGCCAGAGTATATACCAAGTCTGAGTCGATACCCCACTTGTCGGTTTCTTTTTCCGAAAGTTCGCGCAGTCTGTTGGTGAACTTACCACCATCAAAAGTGCCGTAACCATAGAACTTGTCGGCATCAATGCCGACTTTTAGCGCCGCATCTGATTTGTATCCGAACCCGGCAGCTATCGCTTGCGAGATATGACTGCTTTTAAAACCACTGTTTGGTGTTCTGAGTTGATTGCGAAACAAGCTTCGTTTGATGCCTGCGACGGACTCATGCGAGCATGGTAGGATGAACATTACCAATCTCCTAGTAAATCGGGAATTGTTCGTCGATTACACGCACCCGGACAGGAAATGGGATGTGCTCATTTTGATATAAAACCAACTGTTTGAGTCGACGATAGCTCAAGCCGTTTGCGCTCACTCCATCGATATCGTGACGTCAAAGAAGTTGTCAAGGTCAGTGCGGTCAGATCGCTGTTTGCGAAATTTTCAACATTTCGCCCTTCGATCTACGGTTTAGGTATGCGCGCTGCGAAAGCAAAACAATGTAACTTAGCGGGATGGCGTTCGACACTGCCTAAAGGCAGAAGTCCTAGAAAAACCAGCATATGCGAATGGGATGCATTCTGGAGCTATCGTGTATGCGTGACCACAAGTTGGCGCCGGAATTTCTGGCCTTTGATTTCAAGTAGTTTGAGAAGGTTGAGAAGGATCAACAAGAATGACCAAAACCCATTCTGCTCACTCCAGTCACAATGAGGTCGTTGTTGCAGAACACATCTTCTGCAAGCAATGCGCCAACCTCACTGTGATTTAGGCCTTTGTTCGTCTTGGTCGTGCGCCTGGGTTTATGGAACGGTTCTTGCGGCAATCACGTGTTGTTTGACGGGACGTGACAGGGCAGTAGACTGATCAAACCAATTATCAATTGGAGGTTTTGAGATGTTAGGACAGCTTAATTTCAACGATGGCGACAACCCGAGAAACGTGCTTGAAGAATTCATCGAAGATGTCGTTCGATTTCTGAGGATGGTTGCCTTTAACGACGAACCTAACTGGAAACCAATCTTTCGCGAAAGCCTCATAGGTCCAATGCAAGCGGCAACCGAGGGATTGAACTATCACTCGGATCGCGCCCGAAAGCAGATCAGAGTGCTTGGTGAGGATCAGATCCGCGATCACGGACTGTCGGGAAACGAGTTGAGATTCAAGCTCGCAGTGATCAACGACGCCTATGGGGCCAGTGGAGGAATCTGGACCTTTCCTGGGTGGCGACGCCTAATTGAAGCGATTGATGTGCTATTGGAATCCATTTTGGCCGCAACCGGGGCAGGAACAGCGGTGTCTGAGGTCAAGGATTACATCGGTTTAAGCGTGGTTGATGAGTAGGCCAGTCAAGCAGACGGACGGCGAGATCACGTAGATGACAACTAAGGACTTTGCCACCGCGCCAAAGGGTTCGGACCCTCTCAGTGATCGAAAAGCCGAATTTCTGATAGAGGAGTTTCGGACGCTTTGCGGCAAAATTTCGAGACAATCTCGTCGTGCTTCGGTCACTAGTTCGCCAATCGTGGTCCTCCGTTCCCCAAACACAGAAGTGGACCAGTTTAGGTGTAAGCGGCACGCCTTTCACACGTGCGAGGCATTTCCGACATAGCCATCAACTTGCAGCGTGCCAAGGAAACCCCTAAGGATTGCTTTGCGTATTCATCGGCGCGACCGGGTGCATATATGAAGGCCACAGCAGGTGTGTCGTCCCCACTCCAGGGTCGGTCATCGCGGGCCAGTGCCCAGAAATAACCGTTTTGGTTTTCTTGCGACAGGGGTTGGGGACCGGAGCCACCCTCCCACCTATTACCCAGTAGGCGAATGCGAAGCATGCTGCCGAGAGGGCATGAACAGCTTGGTTGACCGCTTCAGATCAGCCATCAGGGCGTCATAGACAGGGCGCAGTTCGAACGCTGTCCGGCCGCTCCATGCTGCCAGAGTCCAGCGGTCCAGATCGATCCCTTACCGGGCGTAGATCTGAGCTTGGCGATGTAGCGGCGTTGGGTCCGCGTATTTTGAGACGATCACATGTGCGATGGTCGCCTCGACGGGCATCCTGTATGGGATCAGATGCGCCCGGGCTGAAGCCTGAACGATACCTCCTTCGCAGGATCGGCAGGCATATTTCGGGCTGCGGGTGGCAATCACCTGAAACTGGGCCGGAACGATATCAAGCCGCCGACTGATATTCTCACCAATGAAATACCCTTCAACTGCCAACCAGCAAACTCTCGCAAGTTGGCGAGGAATGGTTCAGAGTTTCGTTCAAGCCTGCTCGTTGGATCTATGTAGTATCGAAGCCCTAGATAGCCCTCCGATTATTGAAGGGGATCGGTTATGGCTCCGCAGTATCCGGACGGTCCAAACCTCCTCTAGTAATGGTCACATTGAAGCCGAACACGCTACACGCTGAGAGCGCTCAGGGCGCGCCTTTTGACTTTAGTGCTGTCCTGCCTCGAAAACGGCGCTGGACGCTGCCAGAGAGCGCCCTAGCCAGCCGGGTGCTAATCTTAGAAAACGTTAAGAGTTCAGACTGCGTAAACTCACGTCAGAGCAGCGGCAGGTCAGTAGAAATGACGTGGAAAGGTATTCATGCCCAAATGACAGTTAGCAAACGAAACCCGGGCCGCTCGCTCGAGTTCATGCCTCAAAAAGCAGATACAGTCTCTTGGTCCGGAGCAGCGTAGATCTTGAGCAGGAAAGAGGAGCTTTGCCCTACTTTAGATGTATGTATTGAATAAGAGGTATATATATTAGTAGAGAGACGGCTTTGGGAGCTTAAGGGAGAGTGGAGCTTCCGGATATTAAGTAGTTGCAGAGTGGTTTCTTGCAGATCAAGTCCTGTGTAGTTAGTTCCGGCACTGAAACACATTTTTCACATTTGCGTAGGCCTTCACAAATGTGAAAGTGAGGAGCCAGTATGATATTCTACGTTCTGCTAACCTACGGAATTCGACCCACCGGGGCGATCAAAAGTCACCCTGCAGCAAAAGCCCAATTGGCACTGATCAATCGACTTGTATCTCTAGATCCGCAAATCAAACCCAAGGTTGTGTTCGACTATGCTCGTAGCGTTGAGGGCCTTCGTTCACTACCCCAACTTGCGTATGTCCTCGCTAGATTGCAAGGCTTTGATGGCCCAAAAGTGCGACTCGATGATTTGTCTCGGTTGTTTCGCATAGCAGAAATGAGAGACCGAGAACGGCTGCTCAAGGAACTGCAAGTTTATGGCTCGATTCTATTCTCGCTAAAGCACCGGAAAACTCTATCAGAATTCTCAACTAACGAGATTCACAACCTTATCTTGCATGCTGAGAAATCGAAGTCGCCGGCTCAGCAACAACGAGCAGGTGATACAGCCAACGCCCGAGCAGCATCAATAAATTCCAGGAAGAGCAGATCAATCGCGGTTGCAAGACAGCTCCAAGCTTTGAAAAACGAATTGCTTCAGAGAGAAGTCCCGGCGGTAAATCAAAATGTTGCAGACGAAGCCAATGCGCGAGGTATTCGAACCACCAGAGGAGGCAAATGGACAGCTCAGAATGTCGACCGCATGCTCAAGTCATTAGAGCGAGTATCCGTAGAATTCGTTTCGGGTCAGGACCATGCCCGCGACCAGTAGTGCGGCACGAAGCATGCTGGTGCTGCCCGGCATCTGGTCGTAGCGAACCTTGCCTTTGACCTGCCCCCCGCAAAATCCCTCACCATGAAGTAGAGTCTGCCCAACGTATTTAGGAGCAGACGAATGCGGAAGAGCCGTTTTGCAACACCGTCGGGCCGCACCCATCGCTCGGGAACAAAACGCCGGACGCTTGAGCAATCTGAGGGCTCCGCGCCCGGCGCGCTTGCCAAACCCGAAACCGACGACTACCAAAATCAAACCCGCAGACTCTCGTCATGAACGAGGGGCCAGCGGGGGCCGATCAGAATTTCTTTCGTTTAATTTCAATATCTTAAAATTTTTCTCCCAAAACTTTGCGCATCGCAGCTCCTCGTCGCTATAGACAACTCAGCTTGATCGAGGAGAGCAAAAGGTGACACGACCGTATACCCCGGAATCACTTGCGGAGCGTTGGGATTGCAGCGCTGAAACTGTGCGGCAGCTCTGCAAGTCAGGCCGACTGAGTTCGTTTAGAATTGGTCGGCTTTTTCGCATCCCTTCACAGGCAGTAGAGGAATTTGAGCAGTGCAGGAATACACAATCGGCCGCCTCAAAGGTCGCTTCGTCGTTGTCTGGTATGAGAAAGATGGAAAAAGACGCCGGTATCGTCTTGATGCGGAAACCCGTGAGGCAGCTGAAGCAGAAGCGCGGGATATCCTCCTCTCCGCAACAGCCCAGAAAAGCCAGTTGACCGTCGAAATGATCTGGCATGCATATAGCGAAACCGTCGTAGGCCGCCCGGTCCATGAAGACATGAAATACACAGGGCGTTCGGTTCTGCCTTGGTTCGGATCTCTTCGCCCTGATCAGATAAGTGCGAATGACTGCCGTGCCTATATTGCGGACCGCAAGAGAGCGGGAATTCAGGATGGAACTATCTGGACCCAACTGGGAAAACTGAGAACATGTTTGAATTGGGCGGAGAAGACAGGGCTGATCGAGCGAGCGCCCTACATAGAACGCCCTAGCAAACCTGCGCCGAAAGAGAGATACTTAACGCGAGACGAGGTCAAGAAGCTGCTTTCAGTTGATTGCGCACCCCACATCAAGCTGGCGATCCGGCTGATGCTGTCGACAGCGGCACGAGTGACTGCCGTCTTGGAACTCACCTGGGACAGAGTAGATTTTTCGCGCCGCCAGATAAATCTTCGCACCGGTGAGGGGCGCAGAAAGGGACGCGCCATAGTGCCCATGACCGACGGTCTCCACTCAGCATTGATAGACGCACAAGAAGCGGCGCTTTCGGAGTATGTGATTGAATGGGCGGGCGGTCCTGTGAAGTCTATCAAGAAAGGGTTCAAGGCGGCTGCGGACGCCTCTGGGCTGCGGAACGTTTCGCCGCATGTTCTTCGGCATACTGCGGCAGTCCATATGGCCGAGGCAGGAATTTCGATGGATGAGATAGCTCAGTATCTCGGCCACACCGATACCAGAATCACGGCGTCGACCTATGCTCGGTTCAGTCCCGAGCATCTGCGGAAGGCTGCCAGAGTTCTGGAGTTCGAATAGCAATGAGGTTCAACGAACCTTGGAGCTCTGTCTTACCAACAAAAAAGGCGCCGCAGGGCGCCTTGTTTTATTGGTCGGAGTGAGAGGATTCGAACCTCCGACCCCTGCCTCCCGAAGACAGTGCTCTACCAGGCTGAGCTACACTCCGACCGTGGCGCGTGATCTATACCCAGTGGATTTGATGCGCAAGAGGGATTCTGTGTGCTTTTTGTCCGAACTAACTCTGCCGCTTGGACCCGCAGGAATTGACGGGTCAGGGCAGGGCCTCGGTTTGATAGAGGCGGATCTTCGTGCCGCCATGATCGACGATCGGACCCGGAGGTAGCAACGGCAGGCGGGTGGCGCGCGCCAGGGACTGGTTGCTGGTGACGATGCCGACACGCCAGCCGGAAAACCTGGACATCATCACCTTGCCAAAGCTGCCATACAGCGACCGCAGGCGTTTTTCGTCGCCGATGCGTGCCCCATACGGTGGGTTGACGATTACCAGGCCCGGCCCGCCCATGGGTGGTTTCAGGTCAGCGACTGCGCGTTTTTGGAATTGCGTCGCGCCGTCCACTCCGGCGCGGCTGGCATTTGCCTGCGCGGCCGCGATCGCCCCGTCATTACGGTCCGAGCCATGGAACACGGTATCTGTCTGCGTTGCGACCCAGTCGGCGCGGAGTTCCGCCCATGCCTTGGGGTCGAATCCGGCAAAGTCCTGAAAGGCAAAGGCTCTGTCGCGGCCGGGCGGCAGGCCCATCGCGATCTGCGCGGCTTCGATCACGAAAGTGCCCGAGCCACACATCGGGTCCAGCACCGGCTCAGATCCGTCAAAGCCGCAACTGCGCAGAAACATCGCCGCCATCGTTTCGCGCATGGGGGCCTTGGCCACCGCTTCCTTGTGACCGCGCTTGTGCAGCGCCTCTCCGGAACTGTCGAGGGAAAATGTGCAGATGTCTTTCTCGATTCGCAGCAGAACACGGACCGTCGCCTCGGACGAGATCGGAGCCCCCAACGTGTCAGAGATCGCGCCTTCAATCCGTTGCCGTGCGGCGCCGGCATGATAGATGCGAGATTTTCGGCTAGTGGCCTCAACCCGAACCGGGACATCGGGTTTCAGAAAATCTCCCCACGGAAACTTTCGTGCCCGCTTGTCCAGCTGAGCCAGATGCACAGCCGGGAACGAACCCACCCGAACCAACACCTTGTTGGCCCCGCGCAACTGGAGATTGGCACGCCAGACCTCGCGCAGGTTGCCACGAACCGTGACACCACCGGGCGCCAGCCGGGCCTCAGCGAATCCGGCCTCCTGCGCTTCGGCGAGGAGGGGAGCCTCCAGACCGGGTGTCGCGACCAGAAAAATCTCAAGATCGGTATTCTCCATTCCGGCTGCTTATATCAGCAGGGCCTTCCGTGCGACACGAAATTTCCTACCAAGTTTTTGGTACTCCGCCCGTGGTTTCGGGTAAAAATAGCTACACGGCGCGCGATTTGGGCGGTAACAGGTTTGCGTTTGGCCGCTTCGCCGCGTAAAGGGGCCGTAATCAGAGAGACGCCCGCGGATTTCGGCCGGTCCTCGTCGTTTTTACGACGGGCTTGACGAAACTCCGCGCTATTCAGTGCCCAAAGCAAAGGGCCCTGTATGACGGGCGCAAGAAAAAGGCTTGGAAGAACGTAGCGACATGCAAACTTTCAAACTGAAAAAGGGGCTGGACCTTCCGATCGAGGGATCGCCTGAACAGGTCATTCAGCCAGGGCCAGCATATTCTTCGGTTGGCGTGCTGGGTGGAGACTATATCGGGCTCAAACCACGGATGCTGGTGCAGGAAGGGGACAACGTCCAGCGCGGCGCGCCGCTGTTCTGCCACAAGGATGCGCCCGAGGCGATGATGGTGGCGCCGCTGACCGGCAAGGTCGTGGCCATCAACCGCGGCGCGCGGCGCGTGTTGCAGAGCGTCGTGATCGAAGTGTCGGACCCCAACGACCCCGGCGTCGATTTCTCAGGCGTGGGCGATGCCGAGACCGCGCAGGGTCTCACCACCAAACTGTGCGCCGCCGGCCTGTGGACCGCGTTCCGCACGCGGCCCTATTCCAAGATGCCGCAGCCGGGCACCGCGCCCGCCGCGATTTTCGTCACCGCCATGGACAGCGAGCCGCTGGCTGCCGATGCCGCGCTGATCATCAATGACGCGGCCGAGGCCTTTGCCGCCGGTCTGGCCGCCGTGGCCAAGCTGACCGAAGGCAAGACCTATCTGTGCCAGAAGGATGGCGACACGATCCCCGGCGCCGATCTGCCGGGCGTCGAGGCTGCGGCCTTCAGCGGCCCCCATCCGGCGGGCCTGGCCGGGACGCATATCCATTTCCTCGAACCCGTGACCGCCGCGAAAACCGTCTGGACCATCGGCTATCAGGACGTGATCGCCATCGGGCGGCTGCTGCAGTCGGGCCATCTGGACCCGAACGTTGTGGTGGCCCTGACCGGCCCTGGCGCGCGTCAGCCGCGTCTGATCCGCACCGTCATGGGGGCCTCGACCGAGGATCTGACCCGCGACGAGATCAATGTCGACGGCGAGGCCCGCGTCATTTCAGGCTCGGTCCTGTCGGGGCGTCACGCCACCGGGCCGTTCGCTTATCTGGGACGCTTCGCGCACCAGATCTGCATCATCCGCGAGGATCACGACCAGATCCCGATGGGCTGGATCCGTCCGATGCCGTCGAAATACGCGGTGCAGCCGGTTCTGGGTTCGGCCTTTGCCAAAAAGCTGTTCGCCTTCACGTCGAACCTGAACGGTGGCCGCCGCGCCATGGTGCCCACCGGTACCTTCGAAGAGCTCATGCCGCAGGATTACCTGCCGACGCAACTGCTGCGGGCGCTGTTGGTGATGGATACCGACACGGCGCAGGCCCTGGGCGCGCTGGAGCTGGATGAAGAGGATTTGGGCCTTGTGGGCTTTGCCTGTCCGGCCAAGTATGAATACGGGCTGGCGCTGCGCGACTGCCTGACCAAGATTGAAAAGGAGGGCTGATCCACATGGGTTTGCGCAGCTTCTTTGACCGGATCGAGCCGAACTTCACCAAGGGCGGCAAGTACGAGAAGTTCTTCCCCATCTACGAGATGGTGGAAAGCTTCATCTACACTCCGAAAACCGTAACATCCGTGGCACCGCACGCGCGGTCCTACGTGGATATGAAGCGGATCATGACCTATGTCGTGATCGCAACCATCCCCTGCATCCTGTGGGGCATGTACAATACCGGGTTCCAGGCCAACTCGGCCATCGCGACGCTGGGCCCGGAGTCGGCAACCGGTTGGCGCATCGCCATCCTGCAGGCCTTGGGCATTTCTCTGGACCCGTCCAGCATCTTTGCCAACGTGATGCACGGGCTGATGTATTTCCTGCCGATCTATATCGTAACACTGGTCGCCGGCGGCACCTTCGAGGTGATCTTTGCCACCGTGCGCGGGCATGAGGTGAATGAGGGCTTTCTTGTCACCTCGATGCTGTACACGTTGATCATGCCGGCCACCGCGCCGCTGTGGCAGGTGGCGCTGGGGATCATCTTTGGCGTCGTCATCGGCAAGGAAGTGTTCGGGGGCACCGGCAAGAACTTCCTCAACCCCGCGCTGGTGGGGCGCGCCTTCCTGTATTTCGCCTATCCCGCATCCATGTCGGGCGACGCGGTCTGGACCCCGGTCGACGGCTTTTCCGGCGCGACCGCGCTGGCCGTTTCGGCCGCTGACGGCTATCAGGCGCTGGCGGCCGAGGGCATCACATGGTGGAACGCCTTCTTCGGCTCGATCCAGGGCAGCTTTGGTGAGACATCGACCCTGGCATGCATGATCGGGCTGGCCTTCCTGCTGATGACCAAGATTGCCAACTACCGCCTGATCGTGGGCTGTCTGGCAGGGACCATCGGCTTTACCCTGCTGCTGAACCTGATCGGGTCGGACACCAACCCGATGTTCGCGATGCCTTGGTACTGGCACGTCGTGCTGGGCGGTTATGCGTTCGGTCTGGCCTTCATGGTGACCGAGCCGGTCTCGGCCAGCCACACCAATATGGGCCGCTATATCTATGGCGCGCTGATCGGGGTCATGGTCGTGATGATCCGGGTGGTGAACCCGGCCTTCCCCGAAGGCATGATGCTGGCCATCCTGTTCGGCAACGTCTTTGCGCCGCTGATCGACCACTTCGTCGTTCAGGCAAACATCAAACGGAGGGCGCGTCGCCATGTCTGATACGCAATCCCCTGAACCCAAAGGCGCCATCGCCCGGTTCCTGGCGGCCTCGCCGGACTCGGTTGGCAAGACGATCTTCATCGCGGTCGCCGTGTGCCTGGTTGCTTCGATGATCGTGTCGGCCGCGGCGGTCAGCCTGCGCCCGGTGCAAGAGGCCAACAAGCTCAAGGACAAGCAGATCAACGTTCTGCAGGTCGCGGGGGTCTATGAGCCGGGCATCGACGTGGCCGAGGCTTTTGCCGCTTTCGAACCGCATGTGCTGGAGCTGGCGACGGGTGAATTCGTCGACGACCAGTTCGACCCGGCCACGTTCGACGACATTGCCGCCGCCAGTGACCCCGAGTTGAGCGAGCCGCTTGCCGACGACCCTGCCGGCATCGGCCGCAAGGCGAAATACCGCGTGATCTACCTGCTGCGCGACGAAAACGGCGCGCTGGACAAGGTGATCCTGCCGGTCCACGGCTATGGGCTGTGGTCTACGCTCTATGGCTTCATCGCGCTCGAAGCGAATGGCAACGACATCTTCGGGCTGCAATTCTATCAGCACGGGGAAACGCCGGGCCTGGGGGCCGAGGTGGACAACCCGCGCTGGAAAGCCCTCTGGAGCGGCAAGAAGCTGCGTGACGATGCGGGTGATCTGCAGATCACGGTCGCCAAAACCATGCCCGCCGCAGGGCCTGACTTCTATATCGATGCGCTGGCTGGCGCGACCCTGACGACGGTCGGCGTCGACAACCTGGTGAAATTCTGGATGGGGGACGCGGGCTATGCTCCGTTCCTGGCCAAGCTGCAAGCAGGAGAGATCTGATGTCACAGACCAAGAAAGATCTGCTGGTCGACCCGCTTGTCGACAACAACCCGATCACGTTGCAGGTGCTGGGCATCTGCTCGGCGCTGGCGGTAACTTCGTCGCTGCAAGTGGCCTTCGTGATGTCGCTGGCGGTGATGTTCGTGACGGCGTTTTCGTCCTTTTTCATCTCATGCCTGCGCAACCAGATCCCAGGCTCGATCCGGATCATCGTGCAGATGGTCATCATCGCGTCTCTGGTGATCCTGGTCGACCAGATCCTCAAGGCCTATGCCTTCGAGATCTCAAAGACGCTGTCGGTCTTCGTGGGCCTCATCATCACCAACTGCATCGTGATGGGTCGAGCCGAGGCCTTTGCCATGAAGAACCCGCCCGTGGCGTCCTTCATCGACGGCTTGGGCAACGGCATGGGTTATGGCCTGATCCTGATGCTGGTCGGCGTCGTCCGCGAGCTGTTCGGCTCGGGCTCTCTGTTCGGGGTGACCATCCTGGAAACCGTGAACAATGGCGGCTGGTACGTGCCCAACGGCTTGCTGCTGCTGCCGCCGTCGGCCTTTTTCATTATCGGCCTGATCATCTGGGCCTTCCGCACGTGGAAGCCGAACCAGGTCGAGGAACGTGAATACAAGATCCAGCAGGTAGAGGCGCACTGATGGAAGGTCTCATCTCACTGGCCGTAAAGGCCATCTTCGTCGAAAACCTCGCGCTCAGCTTTTTCCTGGGCATGTGTACCTTCATCGCCGTGTCGAAAAAAATCTCGACGGCGCTGGGGCTCGGGATCTCGGTCATGGTCGTGCAGGCCATCACCGTTCCCGCCAACAACCTGTTGCTGAACTACCTGCTCAAGCCGGGTGCGCTGGCGTGGGCCGGGTTCCCGGATGTGGACCTGACCTTTCTCGGCCTGATTTCATATATCGGCGTGATCGCGGCGATGGTGCAGATCCTCGAGATGGTTTTGGACAAGTATTTCCCGCCGCTTTACAACGCGCTGGGTATCTTCCTGCCGCTGATCACGGTGAACTGCGCCATCCTGGGCGGCTCGCTGTTCATGGTCGAGCGCGACTACAACTTTGCCGAGGCCGCAACCTATGGCCTGTCCTCCGGCTTTGGTTGGGCGCTGGCGATCACCGCCATGGCGGGCGTGCGCGAAAAACTGAAATATTCCGACATTCCGGACGGACTGCAGGGCCTCGGCATCACCTTCATCACCGCAGGTCTGATGGCGATGGCCTTCATGTCCTTCTCGGGCGTCAAACTGTAAAGGGGCAGGGGCATGGAAACTTTCTCGCTCGGCGTTGTCCTTTTCACCCTGATCGTTCTGGCCCTGGTCGCGCTTATCATGGCGGCCCGGTCTCGGCTGGTTTCATCGGGCAACGTCAACATCACCATCAACGGTGAGAAAACCATCTCGGTTCCTGCCGGCGGCAAGCTGCTGCAGACGCTGGCAGCCGAAAAGCTGTTCGTTCCGTCGGCTTGCGGCGGGGGCGGTACCTGCGCGCAGTGCCGGGTGCGAGTGCTGGAGGGCGGCGGGTCGATCCTGCCAACCGAAGAAAGCCACATCACCAAGCGCGAGGCCACCTGCGGTGACCGCCTGTCGTGCCAGGTGGCCGTCAAGCAGGACATGAAGATCGAAGTTCCCGAAGAGGTCTTTGGCGTCAAGAAATGGGAATGCACCGTCCGGTCGAATGACAACGTTGCGACCTTCATCAAGGAACTGGTGCTGGAACTTCCCGAAGGCGAGGATGTGAATTTCCGCGCGGGCGGGTACATCCAGATCGCCGCCCCGGCGCACAAGGTCGACTACAGCGATTTCGACGTCGCCGAGGAATACCGTGAGGATTGGGACAAGTTCAACCTGTGGCAGTACAAATCCACGGTTACCGAACCGATCGAGCGCGCCTATTCGATGGCCAACTACCCCAACGAAAAAGGCATCATCATGCTCAACGTGCGGATCGCCTCGCCCCCGCCGGGGTCCGAAGGCATTCCGCCCGGGCAGATGTCGTCCTACATCTTCAACCTGAAGCCGGGTGACAAGGTTACGATCTCGGGTCCGTTCGGGGAATTCTTCGCACGCGAGACCGACAAAGAGATGGTGTTCGTCGGTGGTGGCGCAGGTATGGCCCCGATGCGCAGCCACATCTTCGACCAGCTCAAGCGTCTGAACACCAAACGCAAGATCACCTTCTGGTATGGTGCGCGGTCGCGCCGCGAGATGTTCTATGTTGAAGATTTCGACCAGCTGGCCGCCGAGAACGAAAATTTCGAGTGGCACGTTGCTTTGTCCGACCCGCAACCGGGCGACGATTGGGATGGCTACACAGGGTTCATCCACAACGTTCTGTTCGAGGAATACCTCAAGAACCACCCGGCGCCCGAAGACTGCGAATTCTACATGTGCGGTCCGCCAATCATGAACCAGTCGGTCATCAACATGCTGCTGGATCTGGGTGTTGATCGCGAAGACATCATGCTGGACGACTTTGGTGGCTAAGACAAAACCGGCGCAGTCTTGCGCCGGTTTCATTTTGTAACATCAAGACCCAAAACGCTGCGTATTGCCGTCAGTGGGTCAACGCGGTTGTCCCGCATGCAGCGTTCTACCAACGCCAACGTCCGTTCGACACGACGACGATACCCAAGACCCTGTAGCCGGGGAAACCGCCGCCCTTGGCGGCTATCCAAAAATCCCAGCCAGATCACGTATCGCAACAGGAAATAGGCTCCGGCCCTGAGCCCACCCGACGAGAACGTGCTGCATTCCCCATCGCAATCAGCGCGGTGGTCGCTGCGCCATTCAGCGTGGACACAAAAGCAAGGACGCAGAGCACAGCGGACCAAGCACCAGCACGCCAGTCAGAAGACTGAACAGGCCGGCGGCAACCCACAGGGCCTGGGACCTTGCGGACAGTGGTTTCACAGTCAGAAAATGTCTCTCATTTCAGTGTGCTGCGCGGGTCAGAGCCGCAGATCACTGACGCGGCGCGGCAGGCAGGATTTGACGTCGAACAGGACATTCCGGGCCTTTCCGAACGCTCGGATTTCGGCCGGATCCATCGCAAGATATGCGTCATGGGCAACGGCAAGGACGATACCGTCATAGGTGCCGGGCTTGGGCTGCTCCAGCAGGTCGATCCCATACTCGTCACGTGCGGCTTGCGGGTCGGCATGGGGATCGTGAACGTCCACGGTCACGCCGTAGCTCTGCAACTCGTGAACAATGTCCACGACCCGGGTGTTTCGCAGATCAGGGCAGTTTTCCTTGAAGGTCAGCCCCATGACCAGGACCCGGGCGTCCGTCATCTCGATCCGCTCGCGGATCATCCGCTTGACCAACTGGGACACGACATATGCGCCCATTCCATCGTTCAGGCGCCGCCCCGCCAGAATGACCTGAGGATGATGGCCAACGGCCTCGGCCTTGTGGGTCAGGTAGTATGGGTCGACCCCGATGCAATGCCCACCGACAAGGCCGGGGCGGAAGGGCAGGAAATTCCATTTGGTGCCCGCCGCCCGCAGCACCGCATCGGTGTCGATGCCGAGGCGCCCGAAGATCATGGCAAGTTCGTTCACCAGGGCGATATTCAGATCGCGCTGTGTGTTCTCGATCACCTTCGCAGCCTCGGCCACGCGGATGCTTTCGGCCTTGTGCGTCCCCGCCGTGATGATCCGCGCATAAAGCGCGTCCACCAGATCGGCGGCCATAGGCGTCGATCCGGACGTGACCTTGCAGATATCGGCGATGCGATGCGCCTTGTCGCCGGGATTGATCCTTTCGGGACTGTACCCGGCAAAGAAATCCACGTTGAAACGCAAGCCGGATTCCCGCTCCAGGATCGGGACGCAGTCTTCCTCGGTCGCGCCGGGGTAGACGGTTGATTCATAGATGACCAGATCACCAGGCTTCAACACCCGTCCAACCGTTTCTGAGGCGCGCAGCAACGGTGCAAGGTCTGGCTGTTTTTGTGCCGTGATCGGTGTGGGCACCGTTACGATATACGTGTTACAGTCAGCCAGATCGGCGGGGTCAGTGGTAAACCTAAGACCCCCGGCGGCGGACAGCTCGTCTTCGCTGACCTCATGCGTGGCGTCTTTGCCCTGTCGCAACGCGTCGATGCGCGTGGGATTGATGTCAAAGCCCAGAACCGGTCCGATCTTGCCAAAGGCGGCGGCCAGCGGCAGGCCGACATAGCCCAAACCGATCACGGCGATCCGACGGGAATTGGGGTTCGTTTCAAGCATACGTCAGGTCCGGGTCACTATATCATTTGCCGTGGTATTCGCGGAACCATTCGACGAACTGAGCGATTCCATCCTTGAAATCGGTCTGCGGACGATACCCGGTCAGGCGTTGCAGCAGGTCGGTATTGGCCCATGTCGCCGGAACATCACCCATCTGCATGGGCATGTAATTCCGGATCGCCTTCTTGCCCACGGCTTCCTCGATTGCTTCGACGAAATCCATCAGACGCACCTTGTCACCATTCCCGATGTTGACCACACGATAGGGCGCGACCGGCGACAGGCTGTCACCCTCCTCGATATCCCCGGGGCTGTCCGGACGCACGGGGACCGCATCGATCAACAACCGGATCCCGCGCACCAGGTCGTTCACATTGGTGAAGTCGCGATACATTTCGCCGTGATTGTAGATGTCGATCGGGCGCCCATCCAGAATTGCATCGACAAATTTGTACAGGGCCAGGTCTGGACGGCCCCAGGTGCCGTATACGGTGAAGAACCGGAACATGGTCGTGGGCAGATCCCAGAGATGGGCATAGGAATGTCCCATCGCTTCGTTCGCCTTCTTGGTGGCAGAATAGATCGTCAATTGGGTGTCGGCCTTTTCCACCTCGGTAAAGGGCATGTCTTCGTTTGCCCCATAAACCGAAGAGGTAGATGCCATGAGCAGGTGACCGACCTTGTGCTGACGGGCCACCTCCATCACGTTGAACGTACCCACAACGTTTGAATCGATATAGCTGCGCGGGTGTTCAAGGCTGTAACGCACACCCGCCTGGGCGGCGAGGTGAACGATAACCTCGGGCTGGAATTCGTCTGCAACCTGCATGAGGCGTTCGTAGTTTTCCAACAGATCCTCGGTTGCCGAGAAGCCGGGCGTCTGCAAGAGCATCTGATGGCGGCGTTGTTTGAGAGTGACGTCGTAGTAATCCGTCATCCCGTCATAGCCATGGACCTGAAATCCTTCGGACAACAGCAGCTTGGCCAGGTGGAACCCGATGAAGCCCGCAGTGCCCGTAATCAATACCCGTTGCATGAAACCCTCGAACGCAAATCAATAATCCCGACCATCAGGGACCCTTTCGACCCGCCAAGGTCAAGGGGATTATCGGTCGGTGGGGCCTCATATCCGATGCAGGGCGGTGCGCGTCAACCATTTGCCGCGCCCAGCCCCGCATTGACCATCGAGGGCAGGAATTGATCCAGCGCCCGACCCCAGGTCGTGATCCGCTGTTCTTGGATGAAGACAATATCGTTGGGGCGCAGTTCCATACGGGCCGCAATCGACAATGCCGCAGGATTGCGCGCATCCAGGTGCCAGGCAGTGAACACACCGATTTCCTTAGGTTTGGGAGAGGCACGCAATACATAGATTTGCGACGCGTCTGCCGTTCTGATGCTGTAACCGCCTTCGCCGAACAAAGCGTCGGCCAGGCTCAGGTGCTGGCCGTAGGGCAGGGGAACACGAGCGTTCTTGCGGATCTCTCCCCCTAGATAGACATAGTCGCGCTGTTCGGCGCCCAGTTGACTGCGAACCGTGAAATTTTTGCGTGTCTCCGTCAGTTCGGCGCGGCGCAAACCGACCTCTTGCTCAAGTTCGGCCAAGGCGGCCCCCGAGCCTGACGGTTCAGGCTGATGACGTCGATCTGATCGCGATAAAACGCAAGAGCCCGGCCCAGGTCATAGCTGGTATCGGCAAACACGGCGTCCCCGTTCCAAAGGACCAGTTGACGGAACTCCGGTCGGGCCAAATAGTCGCGCAACGGAATCTGATACAAATCCCCACTGCGGTAGATGCGGATCGTACCCAGCTCTCGATCCCGGTTCGTCAGGCGTCCGGCCGCGGCAATCGCCTGACCGAGTGTCAATGAAGCGACGGTCAGCGGCACCACGACCTGCGTCGAGGATAGAGGTCGTACCGTCATCGCGCACAGTGAAGGTATCCCGCTGAGCGCCCGCGCCAGCAAGTTCGGCAACCCGTGCGGGGCGTATGATCACCACCACATCACCCGGTCCCAGGTGACAAGGTGGAGCCTTCACACGCGGAGGCGCGCGCAATTCAAGCGGCTCGGGGGTGAAATCCGGAAAGGCAGGACCATCCGGCAGCGCAACCAATCGAGAGTGGGCCGGCCCGGTGCCTGCGGTTTCATAGAAGGACTGCGGCAGGCTGCGTGGCCGAAAGGATGTCGTCCCGTTTTCCATGAGCACCGTCTGAGCCGTCAAAGGTACTTCTCGCAGGGCGACGCTGTCCAGTTGGTTGGAGATGCGCGAAAGCTGGGTTGGTATTCGCCGTCCAAATAGCTGTGCAGGCGGATATGGCGCGCCGAGCCGTCCCTGGCCAGCATGACGCGTGTTCCACTCACATCCGCCGACATCACGTCCGCGCCCAATCCCCGGCTTGAGACCAAAACTCCATCCAGAAAGGAAAGCGAAACACCGTCCGCTAACTTCCAGGTTTGAACGTCACCGTTGCCACCAAACAGGGCCATCGTTGCGCTGACCGACAATTTGGGCAGCTCGGCCAGCATTGTGGGCTGGCCCTGACGATTCAGCATCGCGCGCGTCAGAATCGAACGCGGGTCATCACCAGCCGGGGTGCAGACCGCCAGACCCAGCACAACGGCGATGATCCTCGCCATCGCCAAAATCGACCCCAATTGGCACGCAGATCGTGCCCGCGCAGCCCTCGGACCGTATCATCCAGACGCTCGCCAGCTTTCATCTGCATTGCAAAAGACCGTCCCGTTTGAACCGTGTGACCCAAAGCCGCTTCCAATTCAGGGATGGCATCGTCGGCGGTGATTTCAAACCGGATCGATGCACCACCCACGTTGCTGAGAAGAATATCCTGGTCCGCGGCCGCATCGTGGCGGTTTTCAACAGACCACTGCGCGGCCGGTTTGTAAGTCATCGAAGGCATGGAAAGCTCCTGTTGTTTGTCGGGGGCCACTCTGATGCCGAGGCCCCTTGCGTTGCGCGCCCGCCTCAATAACCTGTTGTTCACAACTACGGCGGTCGCGTCAGCCGGCCCTGTCCGCCATTGCTGCCTGGGCCACAGCGCGATAGGGAACAGGTCTGATGATAGGATCGTGGATCAGAAAACTCAGGCGGGGCACCGACGAGCCTGAGCAGGAATCGCTGCTGGAGACCCTGGCACCCGATCGGCGGTTCTATGTCGTTGGTGACATTCACGGACGGCTGGACCTGTTGCAGCAACTGCTGACCCGTCTCGATCCGGACATTCCTCTGGTATTTGTTGGGGACTATGTCGACCGTGGAGATTACAGTGCTCAGGTTTTGCATCACCTGCGGCATCTTTCGGAAAACGGCGAGCGTGAAGTGATTTGTCTGCTGGGCAATCATGAAGAGATGCTGCTTCGATTTATCGAGGAACCCAAGCGGACCAGTCGCTTGTGGCTGGGAAACGGTGGGCTTCAGACACTCGCGTCGTTCGGCCTGACGGGAATAACCGAAGCGACACTGGGCGAAGATGCTGTCCAAATCTCGCATCAGTTGCGGTCTGTGATTGGCGACCCGGTTCTGACTTGGCTCGAGAACCGGCCACTGACCTGGTCAAGCGGGAATGTCTCGATCGTCCACGCGGCCCTTGATCCGGCTCTGCCAATCGATGACCAACCGCGCCATGTCTGTTTGTGGGGGCACCCCAATTTCCCGCCCACCGCTCGATTGGATGGCCAATGGGTCGTGCACGGGCATACCATCGTCCCAGATCCAAAAGTCAGTGGGCGGGTGATTTCGATCGATACCGGCGCGTTTGCGACCGGTCGGCTCACGGCGGCAGACATCAGCCCGGGCATCGTCAATTTCGTATCAACCGGCCCCGGCAATGAGGCCTCGGACACCGCCGGTCGGGCATGTTGGCCATGGTCAAATGATGATCTCTAAATACTCTATTAACATTAGCTCGGTATTTACCATTCCGCAGCGAAACTCTCGCTGAGCCTACGCGATATCAGACGCTCAGGGTGGGATGGATGAGCATCGATATTGTTGGTTCCCAGGCAGCTTTTTCCGGTTTTGCCGCGCCGCGCGTAGGTCTGACATTCAGTATCACCAAACGCTTCATGGATGTTGCTGTTTCTCTGGCCCTGTTGCCACTCCTGGCGGTTTGCGCAGTCCTGTTGCTCGTCATGAACCACATTCTAAACCGAGGGCCCTTGTTGTTTTGCCAGATCCGCATGGGCAGAGGAGGAAGAGCGTTTGTCGCCTACAAATTCCGTTCAATGAAGCCTGGTCACGGTAAGATCAGGGGGCCCCTATGGCCCGGTTACCGCGCCCGGCTTGGCGTCCGCCCCGGAATCAGCGGCTATGCCCAGACCGAAGTCGGGCACGCACAAAGTCTTGAAGATATTCGGAAAAATTTTGGACCGACCACTACTACATCAATAATCCGAGCCTTGCACTCGAATTTTGGATTATTTGGCGGACGCTGCAGGCGGTTGCAGAGTTCAAGGGCAATTGACGCCAAGAAACGGTGACAGAACACAAGCACTTGCAAAGGCCTAACACGACCGACGAAAAACCTCATGGCGCGAACAGGCGCGAGAAAACCGTGGACGGTTTGGTTCTGCTGGCCTTTGCCCGGCTGTGATGGCCGGACAGATACACAATCGCCGGCTGCGCGGGTCTCGGTCTTTTGCTGGGATTGGGGATCTCGCCCTTTGCGATAGAACCCCGCTTCCGGTCCGAAACGACGTTGGTTCTGACACGCTCTGCGGGCTATTCCGACGTGCCGTCGCAAGCCATGACGGGCTAGGTGTCGACATCTCCGCCATCAATACCCAAGTCGAAATCCTTGGCTCTGCTCGTTTGATGCATAGCCCGGCGCTGGAGCTAAACCTCCAGGATGATCCATAGTTCAATCCAGCCATCCTCGCATCGCGTTGGACCGTATTTTGGCAAAATCCGGCGAACCGGTCGGATAGCGAAGCCCTGGGCATTGTCGCGGAAAACGTCACACAGGTGGTATCTATCGAAAACGTCCGGAATTCAGATGTCATCCGGATCGGCGCAACAACCAACCGCCCTCAGAAGTCGGCTGAGATTGCGGATACCTTGGCCCAGCTTTTTGTTCGGGATCAAATCAATGCAAAAGCCAAAGGACTAACCGAAACTGTTTCATGGTTGTCGGACCGGGTGGCCGGGCTGGAGCAGGAAATCGCCCGGCAGGAGGACGCCATCAAGGTCCTGCGGGCGCCAGCCCCGAAGCACTGGCCGCGCACCTTTTCGAGACCCGAACAAGGTTGGCCAATCTGCAAAGCCGTCTTCAAGAGCTTGACCAACTGGACCAGACACTTGTTGACTTGGACCCCGAACCCATCAAAGGCGAGGTTCAGGAAGTCATTCATGGTCGCCTTCCCACCAGCCTTTCAAGGCAGGTTGCCACGAGGGACGCAGCAGCAAGGATAGCTCTCGCCGAACGTGTTTCAGAATTGATCGCCCAGAATGCCAGTGTGACAGCCGAACTGCGCCAGTTCGAGCGCGACGCCCGTGTAACCCGGTTGCTGCACGAAACCTTTATTTCCAGACTGGAGGAAGCCGCCGTCCAACAGGGCGCACAAACGCCGGACAGCCGCATAATTTCGACAGCCACTCCGGGTAAACAAGTTGCACCGCGTTCTGGTCTGATCATGTTTCTTGGGGTGATCGCCGGGGCGGCTTTGGGGCTGGGCATCATTCTTGTCCAGCAAATCCGGCAATCCGCGGTTCCGGCTGGGGCCGATCTGGAGATGGCCACCAGCGTACCGGTTCTGGGGCATTTGCGATTGGCACCGATCCGCCAGCACAGTCGGTTGGTCGGGTACCTATCGACAAATTCGACGTCGCCGCTATCGGAAGCGGCCAGAAACCTGCGAACGTCTGTGCTGTCACCAAATTCGGACGCTCAACCACAAGTCATTCTGTGCACCTCGTCGGTACCGGATGAGGGTAAGATCACGATGTCGATTGCCCTCGCGCAAAGTCTGGCGGGGCTCGGTCGATCTGTTCTGCTGGTCGAAGCCGACATCCGGAGCCTGTCTTTCAGGTAGTATTTTCCAGACAACCCGAACGGTGGGCTGGTCACAGCGCTGACCGGAGGGACACCCTTGGGCAACCTTCTACGTACCGACACCCGGTTGTCGGTCAATGTTCTGATGGGCGAGCGCAGCACACGCAGCGCCGCGGATATTTTTTGTCTTCGCGCTTTCATGACCTCACGCAGAGGTTGCGGGCAGACTACGACAATATTCTGATCGACAGCCCGCCGGTTTTGGCCGTTTCTGACGTCCGGGCAATCGGGCAGGCCTGTGACGCGATCCTTCTGTCGGTTGCACCGGCCACCACGTCCCGCGCCCAGTTGGGACAGGTGCTGCGCGAGTTTTCTAGCCTGAACGTGCAGGTCACCGGGCTGGTCATGTCGGACCTAGGGTCAGCCCGAAAGCAGACCAATGCAGGCGGGCAGCCTTATGGGGCCTATGCCCGTTACTACGACGTGTGACGATCTAGCCGACGATCATCTGCTTCATGCGCAGGGCTTCGTATTCCAGCTCTTTCAGGCGGAAATGCACGACATCTCCGATGGTGATCATGCCGCAAAGCTTGCCGTCGCGAAGAACCGGCATGTGGCGGAATCGCCCCTCGGTCATCGTCTTCAGCACATCCATCAGCAGGTCGTCCGGTGTGCACGTCCGCACATCGCGGGTCATCAACGCCTCGACCGATTGTGGCAGCGTCTGACCCGGAGTATCCGCCATGCGGCGAACGATATCCCGCTCGGACAGGATTCCCTGCAGTGCGCCGTTCTGATCGGTGACGACAACCGCCCCGATGCGTTTCTCCTTTAGAATTTCGACCACCGAATGGATGGTGTCATTCGGCCGAACCGAAAACACCGCATCACCTTTTCCTTCCAGCAATTTGGCGACAGTGGTCTGAGTATGTGACAAATTCGACTCGGCGGATTGGCTGTAAGTGCTTGACCCGGCCTTGTCGCCACGTGTCGGGGGCTGGTAAGAGCTTGGGGCCATGGGCGGTCTCCTCCTTCAACGCTACAGGCTGTCCTCACCACCTTATCGCAGCAGAGAAACCTGTATAGGGTGCAAATTCAAAAACCGGCGCAACCGCGCCGGGTCGCAAGGAAAAACCGGACCCCGTGACCCAACTCCATCTGTCTCCTGCGGTTGCCGCCGTGATCTTCCTTCTGGTCGTGATCTGCGGGCATAATTTCCGCAAACTGTGGAAAGAACAGCCCCCGGGTTGGCAGAAACGCGCGTGGCTGTTTGGAGTGCCCGCTGCGGTCGGGCTGCTGATCCTGGGCTTCCTGCCGCTGACGCCCTGACGCAGGTTTGACTCTGGGTGGGGCCGCTGGCATATGCCGGGCAACACATTTCCAGGAGATCGCCCCATGCGCCGACTGCTTGCTCTGGCCCTGCCGCTTGTTGTTTCTGGCTGTCTGTTCGACGAGGAGCCCGAGATCGTCCGTCTGTCCGGCGAAACCATGGGCACGACCTATCACATCACCGCAATCGGCGAGGATCTGGACGAGGCTGCCCTGTCCGGCTCCGTGGAGGAAACGCTGGCGCAGGTGAATGCCAAGATGTCCAACTGGGACCCGAATTCCGAAGTCTCGGTCTTTTCCGCCTCGGCCAACACCGACCCGATACCGGTGTCACAGGAATTCGCCTATGTGATCGCGGCGGCCAACCAGGTGCACGAGCAAAGCGGCGGCGTTTTCGACGTGACCCTCGGCCCGTTGATCGAGCTGTGGGGCTTCGGCCCGCGCAAGCCCGAAGACCCGGTGCCGTCGGATGCCGAGATCGCAGCGGCGCTGGAACAGGTGGGGCAGGCGCGCCTGCTGACGCTGGATGCGCAGGCCGGGGCGCTGGCCAAGGCGCAGCCGGGCGTGGGGATCAACTTGTCGGCCATCGCCAAGGGCTACGGGATCGACGCCGTGGCCGAGACGCTGCGAGAAGCCGGCATCGAGAACTACATGGTCGAGATCGGCGGCGATCTGGTGGCCCGTGGTCAGAACGACAAGGGCGAGGCCTGGCGCATCGGCATCGAAAAGCCCGAAACCGGGTCGCAGACCATCCAGTTCATCGTACCGCTGGACAACCGCGGCATGGCGACCTCGGGCGATTACAAGAACTTCTTCGAACAGGACGGGGTGCGGTATTCGCACATCATCGACCCGACCACCGGACGCCCGATCACGCATCGGACGACCTCGGTCACGGTTCTGGCCGAAAATGCGATGATGGCCGATGCCTGGGCCACCGCGATGCTGGCGCTGGGGCAGGAACGGGGGCTGAAACTGGCCGATCAGATGGGTTTGGCGGTGTTTTTCATCTCGCGGGATGTGACAGGCGGCGAAGATGCCTATATCACGGTACAAAGCAGCGCGTTCAAGGATGCGCTGGGATCGAACTGAAGGGCGGGCCGGCTGATGAGCACCTTTATCCTCGCGTTTGTTCTGCTGCTGATCATCATGGTCGGCATGTCGCTGGGCGTGATGCTGATGGGCAAGACCATCAAGGGCAGTTGCGGCGGGCTGAACGCGATCTCGGGCGCCGACAAATGCGTGGTGTGCCAAAAGGACGTGGACCCCAACAGCCCCCTGCGTGACAAGCTGCAATGCAAGCGCGCCCGCCGGATGGTGGAACAGATGGAAAGCCAGGGCGCGCAGCACTGAATGGCCAAGGCCCGCAACATCCTGTTCATCATGTTCGACCAGCTGCGCTGGGACTACTTGAGCTGTTACGGGAATCCACATCTGCACACGCCCAATATCGACCGGCTGGCCGCGCGCGGCGTGCGGTTCACGCGGGCCTATATCCAGTCGCCGATCTGCGGCAGTTCGCGCATGTCCACCTATACCGGGCGGTATGTTCAGTCGCACGGCGCCTCGTGGAACGGCATCCCGCTGAAGGTGGGTGAGCAGACCATGGGCGACCATCTGCGCAAGGCGGGGATGGACTGCTGGCTGGTCGGCAAGACCCATATGCGCGCCGACGCCGAGGGCATGGCGCGGCTGGGCCTGGAACCCGACAGCCTGATCGGCGCGCGCGTGGCCGAATGCGGTTTCGACGTGTTCGAGCGCGACGACGGGATGCGCCCCGAAGGCCCTGACGGGTTCTATGACCCCGACGGGGCCCGCGCCTACAACGCGTGGCTGGCCGACAAGGGCTATGACGGCGACAACCCCTGGCACGACTTTGCCAATTCCGGGCTGGACGAGGACGGCAACGTGCTGTCGGGCTGGTTTCTGAAAAACGCGCCGCAGGCCGCGAACATCGCCGAAGAGGACAGCGAGACCCCCTATCTGACCACGCGTGGCATGGAATTCATGGAAACCCATGACGGACCGTGGTGCTGCCACCTGAGCTACATAAAGCCCCACTGGCCCTATATCGTCCCCGAGCCCTATGCCTCGATGTACGGACCCGAACAGGTTCTGCCCGCCAACCGGTCCGAGGCCGAACGGGCGGCGGCACACCCCGTGCTGAGCGCCTTCATGCACACCAAGATCGGTCAGACCTTCTGGCGGCAGGATGTGCGCGAGGCCGTGATCCCCGCCTATATGGGCCTGATCAAGCAGGCCGACGACCAGATCGGGCGGCTGCTGGACTGGATGGAGCAGACCGGCCGCATGGACGACACGATGATCGTGCTGACCTCGGACCATGGCGATTTTCTGGGCGATCACTGGATGGGCGAAAAGACGTTTTTTCACGACGCTTCGACCAAGGTGCCGCTGATCATCTTCGACCCGTCCGAACAGGCCGATGCAACGCGCGGCACCACCTGCGACGCGCTGGTCGAGTCGATCGACCTGGCCCCCACTTTCGTCGAGGTCGCGGGCGGTGCGGTGCCGGACCATATCCTGGAAGGCCACTCGCTGCTGCCCATCCTGCACGGGCAGGCGACCGAGACCCCGCGCAAATTCGTGATTTGCGAATACGACTATTCGGCCTCGCCCATCGCGGAAACGCTGGGCATGTCGGTGCGCGATGCGGCGATGTTCATGGTGGCCACGAAAAAATGGAAGCTGATCCATTGCGAAGGTGGGTTCCGCCCGATCCTGTTCGATCTGGAAAACGACCCCGGCGAGCTAACCGATCTGGGCGACAGCGCGGCCCATGCGGATGTGATCGCGCAGATGTATGACCATCTGTTCGCCTGGGCCCGTCGCCCGTCGCAGCGTACCACCCGCTCGGCGGCCGAGCTGGTCGAGATGCGCACCAAAAGTCGCGGCAAGGGCGTGGTCCTTGGGGCCTATGACGAAAGCGACGCCCCGCCCGAGCTGACGGTCAAGTATCGCGGCCGCAAGGCGCGGCCCTGGCAGCAGATCAGGAAATAGTCCCGCGCGGGGCGGATCGCCGCAAAAGGCGGTTCACGATGCGGCGGGCAGGGGATAGAAGAACGGACAAGAGCAGTTATCGGAGATCCGACATGAGCGCACCCAAACCCGTCGTCCTGTGTATCCTTGATGGTTGGGGCCTGTCCGAAGACACGCAGGCCAATGCGCCCTATCTGGCCCAAACGCCCACCTTCGACGCGATCATGACCAAGGGCCCGCACGCGCGGCTGATCACCCATGGCCCTGATGTGGGCCTGCCCAGCGGCCAGATGGGTAATTCCGAGGTCGGCCATACCAATATCGGGGCCGGGCGGGTCGTGGCGATGGATCTGGGCCAGATCGATCTTGCGATCGAAGACGGCTCGTTCTTCGAAAGTGCCGCACTGCAGGACTTCATCGCCAAGGTGAAGGCGGCGGGCGGAATCGCGCATCTGATGGGGCTGGTCTCGGATGGCGGGGTGCATGGGCACCTGAACCATATCGTCGCCGCCGCGACAGCGATCACCGAGGCGGGCGTGCCGGTGGCCCTGCACGCCATCACCGACGGGCGCGACGTGGCCCCGAAATCGGCGCTGGACTTCCTGGCCGAGCTGGAACGCCGCCTGCCTGCGAACGCGCGTGTCGTCACCGTGTCGGGGCGGTATTATGCCATGGACCGCGACAACCGGTGGGAACGGGTCGGCCGCGCCTATGACGCGATCATCAAAGGTGAAGGCGCGCCGGCTCATACCGCAAGCGCCGCGATTCAGGCCGCCTACGACCGGGGCGAGACGGACGAGTTCATCGCGCCCACAGTTCTGCCCGGCTACGACGGCATCCGCGACGGTGACGGTTTTTTCTGCCTCAACTTCCGCGCCGACCGCGCCCGCGAGATCCTGCGCGCCATTGCCGAACCTGATTTCGCCGACTTCGACACCGGCCCGCGCCCGCACCTGTCGGCGCTGCTGGGCATGGTGGAATATTCCGACGGCCACAATGCCTACATGACGACCGTTTTCCCCAAGCGCGAGATCGTGAACACGCTGGGCGAATGGGTTGCCAAGCAGGGCCTGCGCCAGTTCCGCCTGGCCGAAACCGAGAAATACCCCCATGTCACGTTCTTCCTGAACGGCGGCAAGGAAACCCCCGAGCCCGGCGAGGATCGCTATATGGCCCCGTCGCCCAAGGTGGCGACCTATGATCTGCAGCCCGAGATGTCGGCCGGAGAGGTGACGGACAATTTCGTCGAAGCGATCGAGGGCGGCTATGACCTGATCGTCACCAACTATGCCAACCCCGACATGGTGGGCCATACCGGTGACCTGCAGGCCGCGATCAAGGCCTGCGAGGCCGTTGACCAAGGCCTGTCCCGCGTGGTCGCCGCGCTTGAAAAGGCAGGCGGTGCCATGATCGTGACGGCCGATCACGGCAACTGCGAAACCATGATCGACCCCGAAACAGGCGGGCCGCATACCGCTCACACCCTGAACCCGGTACCCGTGGCGCTGGTTGGCGGACCCGAGGGCGCAACCCTGCGCGAAGGTCGCCTGTCCGATCTGGCGCCTACGGTGCTGGACCTGATGGGCCTGCCCAAGCCGCCGGAAATGACGGGTCAGAGCCTGCTGTCATGAGGCTGCGCGCGCTTCTTCTGGCGGCCCTGATGGCGGGGCAGGCGGTCCGGGCCGCGCCGGACCCCGCGCAGGCGGCACTGGAGGCAGCGCAGATGCTGGAACAGGCCTCGATCGCGCTGACCGAGGCCGAAACCGCCCGCGACCGCGTGCGTGCCCTGACCGAGACGATCCAGGCCTACGAGGCCGGGCTGGCCGCCATGCGCGACGGGCTGCGCCGGGCGGCTTTGCGCGAAAGCCAGCTGACCGCCGAGTTGAACGCGCGCGAACGCGAAATCCGCCAGTTGCTGGGCGTGCTGCAAACCATCGAAACCACGGCGCCACCGGTTCTGATGCTGCACCCGGCCGGGCCGCTGGGGGCGGCGCGCACCGGGATGATGCTGTCCGAAGTCACCCCTGGCCTGAACACCAGAGCCCAGGCGCTGGCCCGGGATCTGGACGAGGTGCAGACCCTGCGCCGCTTGCAACAAAGCGCTGCGGACACGCTGACCGAAGGGTTGGAAGGCGTGCAGAACGCCAGGACGAAGCTGAGCGAGGCCATAGCGGACCGTACCGACCTGCCGCGCCGCTTCATTGAAGACCCGGTACGGACAGCCATCCTGATCTCATCAACGGAGACTCTGGATGGTTTCGCCAGCGGTCTATCTGAGATATCGGATGGAGAAATCATAGCCTCGAACGCGGATGTGTCCCAACTGAAAGGACAGATTCCGCTGCCGACCCAAGGCGTCATACTCCATCGTTCCGGCGAAACGGACGCCGCAGGGGTCACGCGTCCGGGGCTTGTACTGGGAACCAGACCACGTGCATTGGTGCTGTCGCCCACAGCGGCCACGATCCGATACCGAGGGCCGCTTCTGGACCTTGGAAACCTTGTGATCCTGGAACCGCAGCCCGGTTTGCTTTTTGTCTTCTCCGGCCTTCAGGAGGTGTATGGGGACCCCGGTCAGGTGATCCCCGAAGGAACACCAGTGGGCCTGATGCCCGGTCAAACACCAGAAATCGGCGCGATTTTGTCAACAAGCAGTGATGGCACTGGAACTGATCGTCCAGAAACGCTCTATATAGAGGTAAGAGAGAACAATAGCCCCGTGGATCCGGAATCATGGTTCCGGCCTGACAAGGATGGATAGACGAGTATGAAGAGATTTGTGATGGCCGGTCTGGCTGGCACCGTGGCAGGGATTATTGCGACTACCCAGATCGCCGGGCCACTGCTGGCGCAAGAGGCCGAAAACAAGGCCGGAGTGTATGAACAACTTGACCTGTTCGGAGATATCTTCGAACGGATCCGCGCCCAGTATGTTGAGGAAGTCGCCCCCGAAGAACTGATCGAGGCAGCGATCGACGGCATGTTGACGTCGCTGGATCCGCATTCAAGCTATCTTTCCCCGGACGACGCCGAGCAGATGCGCGTGCAGACGCGCGGTGAATTCGGTGGGCTGGGCATCGAGGTCACCCAAGAGGACGGCTTCGTCAAAGTCGTATCGCCAATTGACGGGACGCCTGCGGACGAAGCGGGCATCGAGGCCGGCGATTTCATTACTCATGTGGACGGCGAAAGCATCCTGGGCCTGACGCTGGACAAGGCAGTCGACCTAATGCGCGGCCCGGTCGGTTCGGAAATCGTCATCACCGTCGTGCGGGAAGGCGAACCCGACCCATTCGATGTGACCATCATCCGCGACACGATCAAACTGACCGCCGTTCGCGCCCGCACCGAAGGCGCCAGCGTGGTGCTTCGTGTGACCACCTTCAACGATCAGACCTTCCCGAACCTGAAAGAGGGCTTGGAAAAGCAGATCGCCGAAGCTGGCGGCATCGACAAGGTGAACGGCTTTGTTCTGGACCTGCGCAACAACCCCGGCGGGCTGTTGACCCAAGCCATCAAGGTATCGGACGCATTCCTGAACGAAGGCGAGATCGTCTCGACCCGTGGGCGCAATCCCGAAGATGGTGAACGCTTCAACGCAACCCCGGGTGATCTTGCCCAGGGCAAGCCGATCGTAGTGCTGATCAACGGCGGATCGGCGTCGGCTTCCGAAATTGTTGCAGGTGCATTGAAGGATCACCACCGCGCGATCGTCGTCGGCACCAAAAGCTTCGGCAAAGGATCGGTTCAAACCGTGATGCCGCTGCGTGGCGACGGGGCGATGCGTCTGACCACCTCGCGCTACTACACCCCGTCGGGTCGGTCGATCCAGGCTTTGGGTGTCAGCCCCGACATCATCGTGGAACAGCCCCGCGTCCGTCCCGAGGCTGAGGAAGAGGAAGAAAGCAACGCCCGCACCCGGTCCGAGGCCGACCTGCGGGGCAGCCTGAACAATGACAGTTTGACCGAGGATGAAATCCGCCAGATCGAGGAAGACCGCACCAAAGCGGAAGAAACCGCCGAACTGCGCAACGAAGACTACCAGTTGGCCTATGCGATCGACATTCTCAAAGGCCTGTCCGCCTTCAATCCGACAGAGCGGGCATCGCAGTAAGCTGCGCAAACAATGACCGAAGGGCCGCGGTTTTCCGCGGCCTTTTCTTTTGGCTCAGCTCTCGATTTTGTGCAGTTTCTTTTCGTCAAGCATCAGCGCCAGAACCAGCCCTATCGACACCGACAGCGTTGAAAAGACAAAAGCCATGTCCATCCCGCTGTCAAAGGCCATCGACAACGCGGATTTGATCTTTTCGGCCTCAGCCGCGCTGAATTTCTGCATGACAGCGTGCGCGGTCTTGGTCGTCAATGTACCGCCATTGATGGCTTTTTGATCGGCCAGGGACATGTCGATGCTGGCCTTGGCAAGGTGCTCGCGAAAGCTGGACAGGCTGACCATGTACATGATGGCCGTCGCGCAGGCGACCGAAATGGCGCCATAGACCAAGTGCACCATGAAGCTCAGACCGCCAACCAGGCCAGCGCGTTCGGGCTTGACGGCGCAAACGGCGGCGGTGCCCGACGGGCCAACCGTCAGTGTCGCTCCCAATCCGATCAGAGCCATCCCCGGAAGAATTTGGAAATACCCCAGCCCGGCCGGCATCACGACGACGCTGGCCGCGCCTATCGTAGCGCAGAGATATCCCCAGAACAGCAGGCGCTTGGGTCCGAAATCATTGTACAGGGTACCTGACACGATCGACCCCACCGCCAAAAGAACGGTCAGCGGCGCAAGGCCCAAAGCGGATTCAAATACTGACCAGCCAAGAACCTTTTGCATGTATTGCGGAAAATACAGCAATCCCACAAAGGCGGCCGAGACGTTGAACATGTTCAGCCCCAAGGTGATGCGAAATTGCGGATTTTGCATCATCTGCGGCAGCAAAAGCGGTTCTTTCACCCGTTTTTCCACGCGTGGGAACAACAGAAACAGCGACGCGCTGAGGAAAAACAGAAACATCAGCGGAACCGACATCCAGCCCCAGTCCGATCCGACATCAAGCGCGTACAACAGCAGCAGGACGGCAAAAGAAAGGACACCCATTCCGGCAAAGTCGATGTGCTCGCCTGTCTTGTGGGACTTGTCACGCTGCATCAGCAGGACTGCCGTGGCCATCGAGATGCACGAGAAGACGACATTCGCCAGAAAGAACAGGCGCCAATCCCCAAGATTGACGACAAACCCGCTGATCATCGGACCAAATACGTTGCCCGTCGTGACACCGGCAAGGATCAAACCCATGACCATCGCACGGTGTTCCTCACGGGATACCCTCGTTGCCCCGAAGGCCAGCGTGCACGGCCACACGCATCCCGCGCCGATACCTTGAAGCGCGCGTGCGCCGATCAGGAAATCAAGGCTGGGAGATACGAAACACATGACCGAGGCGAAAAGAAACAGCGACAATCCGATGATCATGATCTTGCGATGACCGTACATATCGCCCAGCCGGCCGCCTGCGACCATCGTCATGGCGAAGAACAGCGCGTAGATGTTCAACACCCACTGAGTACTCGTGATATCGGCATCAAACGAGTTTTCGATCGCCGGAACCAGCATCAGCGCACCGGTAAAGTCTATGCCGATGCCAAACGCCGTTACCATCAGCGCTATGACCTTGATAATGCTGTCACGTTCCATTCGGCCCCCTGAGTTTCCTTGGCGGCTCAATCATGCATGAATTCAGCAAAAAAGATAGGAATGCGTCCAAGCAGGTTTCGATTACGTAGATCCTGCAGGCTTTTGGCCGATCAACCCTGACCAGCGCTCAACCGACGCACCACGCGCTTCAGAAGATCAAGTTCGGCGCGCAGCAGGTCCATCTCGGCTCGGATATCGCCTACGGCCGGCGCGCCCGCGATTACGGTGATGTCGCCCACTTTTTCCTGTGAAGCGCTGTCGAGGATAATCACACTGTGGACACCTTCGGACAACAGGACCGTTGGTACGGGAACCCGAACATGCCAGCCACCTTCGGCCTCGGAAACCTCGATACCTTGCAGGACCTGATCCCGGTACCGGGCTTCAAGTTGGGGTGCGGTACTTCCTGAAAAGTGGCCTTCCCATACGCCGTCTTCGAACCGGATCGGGACGAGTTTTGTTTCCACCATGGCCTTTCCTTTCACAAGTCAGCGCGATGATGGCGGCACAGGGTCAAATCCCGCAGCACCACACGGTTCATACCAGGATCCTGGATGATAAGGTCCAGCCACATCTTCTCGATGCGACGTTCGTTCAAGGACAGATGCGCAAGATCAAAATCGATGTCGGATGTCGCATCTTTCGGTTCCAGCTTTCGCAGCACCTGCTCGGTATTCGGTCCATTCTGGATATTCAGCCTGGCAAAGACCTCGGCCGGGCGTTCACTGTCGACCGTCACATGGGTCCGGACCAGGTGTTGCCGCGTCAGACCCTCGGCGGCGCTGCCCGGAAGTTCGACAGACACGGAGAGGAACGAGCCTTGAAAGCTGAATACGTCGATCGCCAGGCTGAAAGGCGCCAGGTCCTTTTCCCCGCTGTTGCGCATTTGCCGGACTGCAATCTCGGCCAGCGGACAGTCATGGAAAAGCGCCACGCTGTCATCAAGTTGCGCCTTGCGAGACAATGATACCAGGCCCGTAACGGGCAGGGGGCTGCCCCACAAATCCGGGCGCCAGGCCCAATCCGTGCCAAGCGGTCTGGGGAAATTCTGGGTGCCGATATGCGGGCGGGTCAGGCGCCCGTCCGCAATCTGAATCAGCCGATCAAGTTGGGCGCGAAGCACTCGCGCCTGATCACGCTGCTGGCGAAGCAGGGACAGGTCTTCGTGCGGCGCGTTCTGCGCCGTCCGTTTCCAGTGCCCAACTGCCTTGCGGCTGAAATACCGATCCAGAAGTCTGCTCATGTGCCCAGTGCTTGAAACTGCACCTCTTTAGTCGGATTCCGCGGGCGGAATAAACCCGCCTTCGACAGATAGCACTGCAAAATTTCCGAATTGTGAACGACGCCGGTCGTGCCGGCCGGATTTTTGCAAGATCACGCCGGGGCACGTTCTTGAAATAGCACGGGGCAAAGCTTACCGTCAGTCACCCGGTCGCCGTGGATCCTCCGCAACGGGCCGCAGTCCAAAAAACAAGACGAGGCCGGGGCATGGAACCCACCCTATTCGCGTTCATCTGGAAACATTCCAAGAAACAGCAGTTCATTCTTCTGCTGTTGACCGTACTTTCGTTTCCGTTTCTCTATGCCTCGCTTGAATTGCCCAAGCAGATCATCAACGACGCCATCGGCGCGACCGGAAACACGGTAACGCTGTTCGGCACGAAGGTGACCCAGGTCCAATACCTGCTGATCCTGTGTTTTGCGTTCTTGGGAACCGTCCTGGCTGGCGGCCTCATGAAGATGCGCATCAACACCATGAAGGGGATCCTGGCCGAACGCATGTTGCGTCGGCTCAGATTCACCCTGATCAGCCGGATGCTGCGCTTCCCCAAACCGTATTTCTCGACCACAAGCCAGGGCGAGCTGGTGTCGATGATATCGTCCGAAGCGGAACCGATGGGTGGACTGATGGGCGACGCGATCGCCCAGCCGGTTTTTCAGTTCGGTCAGATGATGACGATTGTCACTTTCTTGTTCATGCAGAGCGTCTGGTTCGGGCTGGCCTCGATCGCGCTGATTCCGCTGCAAGCCTGGCTGATCCCGCGCCTGCAGCGCCAGATCAACCTTTTGAACAAGGACCGTATTCAGGAGATCCGTCACCTGAGCACCGAGATCGGCGAAACCGCCGCCGGTATCAGCGACCTGCGCGCGAACGGTGGTTGGCGCTATCGGCTGGCGCAGTTCAGTCATCGTCTGGGAACCTTGTTCGATATCCGGGTCCGGATCTACAACAAGAAATTCTTCATGAAGTTCCTCAACAACCTGATCACGCAGATGACGCCGTTCCTGTTCTATTCGGTCGGTGGCTATCTCGCTATCACGGGCGAAGTGACAGTCGGTGCGCTGGTTGCGGCGCTGGGGGCGTACAAGGACCTCAGCGGCCCTTGGCGCGATCTGCTGACCTATTACAATCAGGTTCAGGACATGTCGTTGCGCTGGCAGGTCGTCACCGAACGGTTTGCACCCGAGAACATGATCCCCGAAGAACTGTTCTATGGCGAACCGGAGAGCATCCCGCACCTGCAGGGCGACATCGAATTGCGCAATGTCACGGTGCGCGACGAGGACGGCAAGCTGATCCTTGAAGACATCGACCTGACGATCCCAAAGGGCGCTCGGGTCGCCATCAAGGCCTCGCACGACTCGGAAAGACAGGCGCTGGCCCAGTTGCTGATCCGCGAGATTCTGCCGGTTCAGGGCGAGGTCCTTCTGTTTGGGCACAACCTTCGCGAACTCCATCAGGCGGTGATCGCCGCCCGTGTCGGCTATGCCCACTCGCGACCCTACTTGTTCAACGGCACGCTTGGGGACAACCTGCTGATGCCTTTGCGTCCCCATCCCCAGCACGAGACCGAAGCTCTGAAGACTCCATCACGTTATCAGGTCGAAGCCGTGCGCGCCGGCAACTCCCCGGACCTGCTGGAGGACGAATGGGTCGACCCACGCCTTGCCGGGCTGCAGAGCATCGACGAGATCCGGGATTGGTGGTTCGAACTGGTCGAGGCGATGGGCATCGACGAATTCATGTTCCGGCGGACGTTGCGGTCGCAATTCGATCCCGAACTGCACCCCCATCTGGCCAAGGCGATCGTGGATGCGCGCGACAAGGTTGCAGCGCGTCTCAAGGAAAAGGGCTTGGACAAATACGTTTTCCGGTTCGATCCGGACCGGTTCAACCCGGCCGTACCTTTGGGGGGCAACCTTCTGTTTGCCTCACCGTCGCGCAACATCTCACCGGACATCCTGGCCGGGGACGCTCGATTTCTTGCCATGCTGCGGGCCCATGATCTGGACAAGGACGCCCTAAGCATCGCGACGGCGGTCCTCAGCACGCTGCGGAAAACATTCGGCCGAGAAGGGACGGATCACCCGCTGTTCCTGCGTTTGGGCATGTCCAAGGACATGTACCACCGACTGCTCGACATCGACGAACGCCGCATGTCGAAAGGTGAGGCAACCCTGTCCGAACGTGAAATGGCACTGTTGCTGACGGTGCCGTTCATGCTGACCGCCGAACAGATCGGCCCCAGTTTCCCCGAGGAGTACAAGGAAAAGATCCTTTCGATCCGGCGCACGCAGGCCCAAAACCTGCACGCATCTTTCGACGGGCTGTTCATTCCCGTGGCACCCGAAACCTATGTTCCGCGCCTGACCGTCATGGAAAATGCCCTGTATGGCCGCGTGTCGCTGATGGCCGGGGCACATGCCGAAGAGATCGAGGATGCCGTAGCCGAAGTCCTGATCGAGGCCAGTCTCACCCGTCGCCTGGCGGCTATCATCTACGATCTGCCGACCGGTCTTGGCGGGGCCAACCTGCCCACGGTTTTCCAGGAACGTGCCGCGTTTTCACGGGCAGCGATCAAGCGGCCCGACATCCTGATCCTGGACAAGGTCCTTGCCAGCCACGATTCGGAAAGCCGTCTGCGTACGCGCCTCAAGCTGCGTGAGTTGCTTCCTGACTCGGTCATGATCTTCATGGAAGATCATTTTGGCCATCCCGAAGCCTATGACATGTACGTGGAAATCAAGGACGGCCGAATCGACGGTGTATCGCGTTCCAAGGTCGAGGCGGATGACGAACAACCCGAAGACTTCAGCCGAAAACTCAAGATCATTTCGGCAACCGAACTGTTTTCGAGGCTTGACGGAAAACACCAGCGTCTGCTGGCCTTTTCGGCGCAATGGTACGACGCGGCGGCGGGGCAGACCATATTCTCGCGCGGGCAAACGCCCGACGCTGCCTATCTGTGCATCTCCGGGCAGGCGAGCCTGGAATGGACGATGCCGGACGGCGAAAAGCGCAACATCTCCGTCGTCGAGCCAGGCCGTCTGATCGGCGACCTGTCGATCATCACCGGCGCGCCTCGGCAACTTGACCTCGTTGCGATGACCGACTGTTCGTTCCTGCGGATCGGCGCGGAAGAGCTGCGCGCCGTGGTAGAGGGTGACGCGGCTGTTTCGATGCGCCTTCTCGAAACGGTGGCCGGGTATCTGACAACTGTCTCGGAACGACTGTTGCTGTCTAATACCCCGTTGACACCCGAAGCCGAGACCGGGGCGGGCGGTTAGGATGCGCGACCCGCAGCCACACCCGGCCTATGCCCCGCACGAAATCCTGGTGGCGCCGGCCAGGGCTTATCCCGAACTCTGGCGGCTGCTGCTCGGGTTCGCGATCATCACGGTCGTCGTGCTGGCACTGAATCTGGTTCTCCTGGCCGCTGTAACCGCCTTTGGTTCGGCCGAACTGGTGTCCGGTTTCGAAGACGGGTCCTCGGCCCTGGCGCTGCTGGTCATCCTTTCCAGTTTTGCCTTTGCCACATTGGGCGTCGGATTGGCCGTGCGACAGGTGCAGCACCGGAAACTGATCTCCGTGGTTGGGGCGCCGATTCTGACTGTACGGCAATTCTGGCGGGTTCTGCGGGCGCTGGTCGTGCTGGGTGCCTTGCTTTTTGTTCTGCCCCCATACGATATGGGACCGCCCTTGGAGCCAAACCTGCCGGTTTTCAGGTGGCTGCTGCTGTTGCCGCTGGCGCTGGTGGCTGTCCTTATTCAGGTCAGCGCCGAAGAGATTCTATTCCGCGGGTTCCTGCAACAATCGCTGGCCGCGCGGTTCAGGGCCCCGTGGATTTGGATGGGTGTACCCTCCCTGATTTTTGCTGCCGGGCACTACGCACCTCTTGCCTCCGGTGACAATGCTATCCTGATCGCAGTTTGGGCCTTTGTCTTTGGCCTTCTTAGTGCAGACATCACCGCCAGAGCAGGAACGCTGGGACCCGCAATCGCCATGCATTTTGCCAACAATGTAACGGCTCTGCTGATCGTATCGTTGCCTGACGGCCTGGGTGGGCTGGCCCTCTATCATCTTCCGTTCGAAACATCGGACACCGGTATCCTGCGCCAGTGGCTTGTCGTGGATTTCGCGGTGATGATCGTCAGCTGGCTGGTTGCGCGACTTGCGCTCAGGCGCTGATTGCATTTCCTTCCGTAGCGTCTTATTTGACTGCAACCCGCATCAGCAAGGTTCCGACATGAACTGGATCACAAACTACGTCCGCCCCCGGATCAACTCGATCTTCTCCCGCCGTGAGGTGCCCGAGAATCTCTGGCACAAATGCGACGAGTGCGGAACGATGCTGTTCCACCGTGAACTGGCGGACAACCAGAACGTTTGTACCCAGTGCGGACACCACATGCTGATCACCCCGCGCGAGCGGTTCAAGCACCTGTTCGACGGCGGCATCTTCACCGAAGTCGCAGTGCCCGCGCCCAAGGAAGACCCGCTGCAGTTCCGCGATCAGAAGAAATACCCCGACCGCATGAAGGCGGCCCAGAAAAAGACCGGCGAGAAAGAGGCGATGCTGGTCGCCACCGGCGAGATCGGCCGTACGCCGATCGTAGCTGCCGCGCAGGATTTCTCGTTCATGGGCGGTTCGATGGGCATGTATGTCGGCAACGCCATCATCGCCGCCGCGCAAGAGGCAGTGAAGCTCAAGCGCCCGCTGATCCTGTTTTCCGCGGCCGGCGGCGCCCGGATGCAGGAAGGCATCCTCAGCCTGATGCAGATGCCGCGCACCACAGTCGCGGTGGAGATGCTGAAAGAGGCCGGCCTGCCTTATATCGTCGTTCTGACCCATCCCACCACCGGAGGCGTTACGGCGTCCTACGCGATGCTCGGCGACGTGCATATTGCCGAGCCGAACGCCCTGATCTGTTTCGCTGGCCCCCGCGTGATCGAGCAGACGATCCGTGAAAAACTGCCCGACGGCTTCCAGCGCGCCGAATACCTGCTGGATCACGGCATGCTGGACCGCGTCACCAAACGGACCGAGTTGCGGGACGAGTTGATCACGATCATCCGGATGCTGATGGGTCTGCCCCCGGCGGTCAAAGGCGATCTGCCCGCCCCGAACGAGGACGCGGCCGAACAGCCTGACGCGCAGGCCAAGCCTACCGAAGACCAGCCCAAGAAATGACCGCACCCACATCCGACGTCATCCTCGACCGGATGATGGCGCTGCACCCCAAGATCATCGACCTGACCTTGGACCGTGTCTGGCGTCTGCTCGAAGCTTTGGGTAATCCGCAGGACAAGCTGCCGCCGGTGATCCACATCGCCGGCACCAACGGCAAGGGCTCGACCCAGGCGATGATCCGTGCCGGGCTGGAAGGGGCCGGGCTGACGGCCCATGCCTACACCTCGCCGCATCTGGCACGCTTTCACGAGCGCATCCGCCTGGCGGGCAAGCTGATCTCGGAACCCGACCTGACCGCCGTTCTGGATGAGTGCTACACCGCCAATGGCGGCGAGAACATCACCTATTTCGAGATCACCACCTGCGCGGCCTTGCTGGCTTTCTCCCGTGTACCTGCCGACTACACGCTGCTCGAAGTCGGACTTGGCGGACGACTCGACGCCACGAACGTAATCGCAAAGCCCGCGGTCACGGTCATCACCCCGATCTCGATCGACCACGAACAGTTCCTCGGCAACACGCTGGCCAAGATCGCCGCCGAAAAGGCCGGCATCATCAAGCGCGGCGTGCCCTGCATCGTCGGCCCGCAGCCGGACGAGGCGATGGAGGTCATCGAGGCCACCGCCGCCCGCCTCGGCGCACCCTTGCTGGCCCACGGACAGCACTGGCACGTCCACGAGGAACATGGCAGCCTGATCTATCAGGACGAAAACGGCCTGCGCGACCTGCCGCTGCCGAACCTGCTGGGCGCGCACCAAGTCCAGAACGCCGGCGCCGCACTGGCGGTCCTGCGCCACCTCGACCTCGGCGACGAGGCCTACGAGGCAGCTGTCACCCGCGCCGAATGGCCCGCCCGGATGCAGCGCCTGAAAACCGGCCCGCTGGTCGAACAGGCGCCCCAGGCCGAACTCTGGCTGGACGGCGGCCACAACGCCGCCGCCGGTGTCGCGCTGGCGGACGTCTTGGCCAAGCTGCCCCCGCGACCCACACACCTGATTTGCGGCATGCTCAATACCAAGGATGTAACCGGCTACCTCTCCCCACTGGCACAGGAAGCTGCCAGCCTGACCGCCGTTTCCATCCCGGGCGAGACCAACACGCTGAGCGCCGAAGAAACCGCCGCCGCCGCCAAATCGGTGAACCTGCCCGCGACGACCGCCAGCAGTGTGTCCCAAGCCCTCGACACCATCATCAAAGCCAACCCACAGGCGCGCGTGCTGATCTGCGGCTCGCTCTACCTCGCGGGCAACATCCTGCGCGAAAACGGCTGACCATTCATTGAGACACAGCTACGCCGGAGGCAACGTTCGCTATTGTCCCCAGTCCAGTGCCTGCATCTCCCGCAGGCGCGAGGCTGTGCGCTCGAACTCGAAAACACCTTCCCCCTCGACATACAGCATCTCAGGCTCGGCGGCCGCTGAACAGATCAACCGCACCTTCGCCTCGTACAGCGCATCGATCAACGTGACGAACCGCTTCGCCTCGTTGAAGTTGTTGCGCGACAGGCGCGGTATGTCCTCGAGCACCAGCACTTTTACCGCATCAGCAATGGCCAAATAGTCCCCCGGCCCCAACATCCGGCCGCACAGATCATAGAACGAGGCCCGTGCCACACCATTGCGAAAAGCGGGCAACACTACCTCGCGCCCCTTGACATGCAGGGTCAGGGGTTCGGCCGGCCCACCTGACAGGTCGGCCCAAACGGCCCGGATCTTCTCCCGCGCCTCGGGTCCGATGGGCGTGAAATAGACCGGCGAGCCCTCGAGCCGGTTCTGCCGGTAATCCGTGGGCGAGGTCAGTTCCCACACTTCGAGCTGCTGCTTGATGTGGTGGATGAAGGGCAGGAACAGCTGCCGGTTTAGGCCATCCTTGTACAGATCGTCGGGATGACGGTTGGAGGTGGTCACAACGACGACGCCACCCGCATGCAGCATGTCGAACAGCCGCCCGACGATCATCGCGTCGGTGATGTCGGTGATCTGCATCTCGTCAAAGGCCAGCAGGCGCACGGATTTCACGACCGAGGCCGCCACCGGCGCCAGTGCATCCTGCACGCCGGTTTCGCGCGCCTCATGCATGCCAGCGTGGATTTCCTGCATGAAGGCATGGAAATGGACGCGCCGGGCCGGAACTTCGCCCAGCGTTTCGACGAACATGTCCATCAACATGGACTTGCCGCGCCCCACGCCGCCCCACAGGTACAAGCCCTTGGGCGGCGGCGGTGCCTTGCGGAACAGCCCGCGTTTCACCGGCGCGGCCAGAGCCGCCCGGATACGCTCGAACTGGGGCAGAACGGCCTCTTGCGCGTCGTCGCGGTTCAGGGTGCCATCGGCAACGCGGGCCTCGTACAACGAGATCATGTCGGTCATGGCCCGAGCCATAGCGCCCGCCCGCGCCGTTGAAAAGAAGGCATCCTCCGGCACGCATCAATTTTGGTTAATCGTGACCGCAAAACTCCTGAATTGACGAGCGAGCCCAAGCGGATACTGTCGGCGGGCTGAACCCGGAGGCCCAATGACCCCAACCGCCCGTCTGCTCAACCCGGTGCTGATCGTCGGATGCGTGATCATCACGGTCAGCTTCGCCGTGCGCGCCTCGTTCGGCGTGTTCCAGATTCCGATCGCCGAGGAGTTCGGCTGGCTGCGCACTGATTTCTCGCTGGCCATCGCGATCCAGAACCTGGCCTGGGGCATCGGCCAGCCGATCTTTGCCGCCATCGCCGAAAAGATGGGCGACCGGCGGGCGATCATTCTTGGTGCGCTGACCTATGCGGCGGGGATGGTACTGTCGGCTTGGTCCGTTACGCCCTTCGGGCATCAGCTTTATGCCTGGCTGGTGGGCTTCGGTATCGCAGGCACGGGCTTTGGCGTCGTGCTGGCGGTGGTCGGGCGGGCCTCGACGGATCAGAACCGCTCGATGTCGCTGGCGATCGTAACGGCAGCGGGCAGCTTCGGGCAGGTGATCGGTGCGCCGACGGCTGAATGGATGCTGACCTTTCTGCCATGGCAGCAGGTGTTCATCATCTTCGCCATTGCCATTCTGGCCCTTGTGCTGACACTGCCCTTCATGCGCGCACCCGCGCAGGTCAGCAAGGCCGAATTGGAAGAAAGCATGGGCCAGATCCTGGGCCGGGCCTTCCGCGACCCGTCCTATGCGCTGATATTCTTGGGTTTTTTCAGCTGCGGCTATCAACTGGGCTTCGTCACCGCGCATTTCCCGGCCTTCGTGACCGAGATGTGCGGCCCGATCCAACCCGGCGGTGTCCTGCATGCGATGGGCATCACCACAACGTCTGCTTTGGGTGCGCTGGCGATCTCGCTGATCGGGCTCGCCAATATCGGAGGCACCCTTCTGGCCGGATGGGCGGGCAATCACTTCCCCAAGAAATACCTTCTGGCGGCGGTCTACACCGGGCGCACTATCGCGGCTGCGGCGTTCATCCTGTTTCCCATCACGCCTTTGACCGTGATCCTGTTCTCGCTGGTCATGGGGTCACTATGGCTGGCGACGATCCCGTTGACCTCGGGCCTCGTCGCGCATCTTTACGGCTTGCGCTACATGGGCACGCTGTATGGCATCATCTTCTTCAGCCATCAGGTCGGGAGTTTCCTGGGCATCTGGCTGGGCGGCCGAATGTATGACCTTTATGGCGATTACACAGTTGTCTGGTGGATCGGCGTGGCCATCGGCGCCTTCAGCGCGATCGTGCACCTGCCGATCCGCGAAAACCGCTCCGCGCAGCCCGCGGCCGCCTAGGATCAGGCGGCCTCGTCGGGGGAGAGCAGACCTTCGGCCACCAGCCTTTCGGCCCAGCCCTGCGGGCCGTCGAAATGGTGGGTCTGCCATCCACGCGCACGGGCGGTTTCGATGTTGTCGATCCGGTCGTCAGTGAACAGAAGCGTCTCGGGTGGCAGGCCGCAATCCTGTTCGACCATCTGGTAGATCGGGGCATGCGGTTTCACCATCTTCATCCGCCCCGAAACATAGTGCCGGTCGAACTCGTTCAGGAACGGATAGACGGTGGTGGCATAGTCAAAATTCTGCACCCCGAAATTGGTCAGCGCAAAGACCGGCACGCCCTTGGCCCGCAGCGCGCGCTGCAGCCGGACCGAATGCGGAATCTCGGGCGCGGCCAGTTCGATCCAGTTGTCGTGCCACATGCGGATCTCATTGCGCCATTCGGGGTATTTTTCGGCCCAGGCATAGATCGTTTCGGTGAAGTGATGCCCCTGATCGACCAAGTCGTTCATGCCGTGCAGGTCGACGGCCGAGAACATGGCTCGGCGACGGTCCTCGCCGATCATGCGGTCATAATACCGCTCGGGCTGCCATTCGATCAGAACGTTGCCGATGTCAAAAACAACCGCTTCTACGGGCATGGGATTTCCTGTTCGCTTGTGTTGCGTTCGGGGCCGACTGAACCAACCCGCCGGGCGTGATGCAAGGCCAATCTCAGCCGCGCAAGGCGGCGCGCATCTCACGCTCGAGCGCGTCCAGAAACCGCGACCGGTCGGCCTTTGAGAACGGTTTGCCACCGCCCCCGGCACCCAGCGGGTTGGCGGCGCGCAGATCCGCCATCAGATCGCGCATCGCCAGTTGCTGGCCGATATTTGCGGCGGTGAAGGCTTCACCGTTGGGACGCAGCACGCGCGCGCCGGTCTCGACGCATTTGGCGGCCAACGGGATGTCCGAGGTGATGACAATGTCGCCCGGGCCACTCCGCTCGGCGATCCACTTGTCGGCCTCGTCCGCGCCTTGCGCAACGGTCACGATCTGAACCAGCGGGTTGGCCGAGGGGCGCAGCCCGCCATTTGCGACCACCACCATCGGCACCTTGTGCCGTGTGGCGACGCGTTCGGCCTCGGCCTTCACCGGGCAGGCGTCGCCATCGACATACAGGGTCGTCACGCCTGCTTGGCCTTCTTGGGCGCCAACTTCGCTGGCTCGGGCGCATCGGATTTGCGCACCTTGAACTCGTCCGGGATCGGCATCCGGTTGAAGGCGTCGAGCCCGGCGATCTTGTAGGCCTCGGCCAGGGTCGGATAGTTGAAGGTGTTCTGCACGAAATAGTCCACCGTGCCCTTCAGGTTCAGCACCGCCTGGGCGATGTGGATCAGCTCGGTCGCGCCTTCGCCGACGATCTGCACGCCCAGCACCCGGCGGGTTTTCAGCGAGAACAGCATCTTCAGCATCCCATGCTCGAGCCCCATGATATGCCCGCGCGACGTCTCGCGGAACCGGGCCACCCCTACCTCGTAGGGAATACCACGTTCCTGCAGCTCTTCCTCGGACATGCCGCAGGTCGAGATTTCGGGCACCGAGTAGATGCCATAAGGGAACCAAGGGCTTTCGGGCAGGGTGGGGGTCTCGAGCGCGTGGCAGGCGGCCACGCGGCCCTGCTGCATCGACGTCGAGGCCAGCGATGGATGCCCGATCACGTCGCCGGTGGCATAGATATGCGGCACCGAGGTCTGATAGGTCTTGCGGTCCACCGAAATGCGGTTGCGGTGGTCGGTTTCGATCCCAACCGCACCCAGATTCAGCGCCGAGGTGTTGCCCATGCGGCCCGCCGCGAACAGCAGCATCTCGGCCCGGACATGGCGGCCGTTTGACATGGTGATTTCGACATGCTTGCCGGCGTCCTCGATCTTTTCCACGGCCGAGCCCAGCCGCAGGTCCACCCCGTTTTCGCGGATCTGGTGGGTGAATTCCTGGATCAGGGTCTTGTCGATGAAATCCAGAAAGGTCTCGCGCGGCTCGATCAGCGTCACCCGCACATCCAGCGCCGAGAACATCGTGGCGTATTCCACCCCGATCACGCCCGCGCCGATCACGCAGAGCGAGCGCGGGATCTCGGCCATTTCCAGGAACTCGTCGCCGTCGACGATGGTCTTGCCGTTGAAGGGCACGTAATCGGGGCGATAGGTTTTGGTCCCGGTCGAGATCAGGAATTTCGCGGCCGTCAGGCGGGTGGTGTCGCCCGCATCGGCTGTGACCTCGATCTCGTGCGGGCCGACAAAACGGGCTACGCCGTCCATGGTTTCAACGTGGTTGCGGTTGAACTGATGTTCCAGCACGTCAACCTCATAGTCCAGCGTCATGTGCAGCCGGGCCTTGAGGTCTTCGGCGCGTATCTGGTCCTTGACCCGGTACGAACGGCCGTAAAAGCTGCGCTCGCGCCAGCCCGACAGGTTCAGCACCGTTTCGCGGAGTGTCTTCGACGGGATCGTGCCCGTGTGCACCGATACGCCGCCCAACCGGTCACGGCGGTCAACCACCAGAACCTTGCGTTTCAGCTTGCCCGCCTGAATCGCCGCCGCGCGGCCCGATGGGCCCGAGCCGATGATGATCAGGTCATAGTCGTATTTGCTCATCCCTCAGTCTCCGTACAGGGCTTCGGCGTGGAAGGTGACGTGGTCCTCCATGAAGGTGGACACGAAAAAGTAGGAATGGTCATAGCCGGGCTGCAACCGGTTCGTGGCCTGTTGACGGCGCTCGGCGATGGCCTGTGCCAAGGCCTCGGGGCGCAGCAGGTCGATGAACTGGTCGTTGGTGCCGGTGTCGACCAGGATCGGGCCGTCAAAGCCCTTTTCCTTCATCATCAGAGTCGCGTCATGTTTGGCCCAGGCGGTCGGGTCATCGCCCAGATAGGCACTCAGCTGCTTGCGGCCCCAGTCGCTGGCCGTCGGGTTCGAGATCGGCGCAAAGGCCGAGACCGAGCGGAACCGGCCCGGCAGGTTCATCGCCAGCGTCAGCGCCCCGTGGCCGCCCATCGAATGGCCGGTGATGGCCTGCCGGTCGCCGTCGATGGCGAAGTTTTCAACCAGCAGCGCGGGCAGCTCGTCAGCCACATAGTCCCACATGTTGAAATGCGGCGCCCAGGGGGCCTGAGTGGCGTTCACATAGAACCCGGCACCCTGGCCTAGGTCGTAATCCTCGTGATCGGCGACCCCTTCGCCGCGCGGCGAGGTGTCGGGGAAGACCAGTGCGATGCCTTGTTCGGCGGCCCAGCCCTGCGCGCCCGCTTTGACCATCGCGTTTTCATGGGTGCAGGTCAGGCCCGACAGATACCAAAGGACCGGAACCGGGCCGTCCTTGGCCTCGGCCGGCAGGAACAGGCCAAAGGTCATGTCGCACTGGCACGCCGTCGAGGCGTGGCGGTACACGCCCTGCACGCCACCGAAACAGGCGTTTTCGGAAAGGGTTTCCATCTGGCATCATCCTTACGTTGGGTTCGTGCCATGGCTAACGGGCGAAGGCCCCGGCGTAAAGTCCGGGCACCAATGTTCGCACGCATTTTGAAGTCGCCGCGTCAGAATGCGGCAACCCACGCTATGACCACCGGCACGGTCAGAATGCTGACAATGGTCGACAGCAGAATGGCGGCAGATGCCCGGTGCGGCGCCACCCCATAGTGGGCCGCCAGCATATAGACATTGCCGGCCACTGGCAGGGCGGCGGCGGAGATCGCCACCGCCGCGGCAAAAGGATCAGTCGGCAGCAGCCACAGCAGCACCACGGCCACACAGGTCGGGTGCACGGCCAGTTTGCAAAAGCTGAGCCACAGCGCGATCTGAACCCGCTCGGCCGATTTGCTGGCCAGCGAGGCGCCGATGGCGAACAGCGCGCCCGGCGTGGCGGCGCCGCCCAGAATGGTCAGAAAATCGTTCAACGGGTCAGGCACCGGCATCTGCAGGGCCGACCAGATCAACCCGGCCGAGATCGAGACGATCATGGGGTTTTTCAGCAGCCCGACTCCGATGAGCCGCAGCGTCCCAACTGTCAGCTTTCCATCCCGCCCGCCGTTGATCAGGATCACGATCAGAGAGGAAAACACCACCAGATCGACCGTCAGAACCAGCATGACCGGCCCGATTGCGGCTTCGGAAAACAGCAGGGCCAACATTGGCAGACCCAAAAAGCCCACATTTCCGATGGCGGCGCATTGCGCCTCGACCGCGGCGGTGGGGATGTCGAGCCCGCGCAGATAGGCGACCAACGTGGCCAGCGCGTATACGCCCGCCGTGCCGATCAGATAGCCCAGCATCAGCCGCGCGTTGAAGATCTCGGCAAAGGGCAGCGTGGCGGCAAAGCGGAACAGCATCGCCGACAACGCGAAATAGAACACGAACTTGGTCAGATAGGCCGTGGCGTCTTCGGTGAAGAACCGGCTGCGCCCGGCCCAGTATCCCAGGCCGATGATCGCAAAGAAGGGCAGGGTGCGCAGAAAGATATCGACCATGCGCAGATTGGTAACATAGAATTACCACATCGCAAGCAGGGTCATCACCCGCTGCCGATCAATATCCCGGCTGCCAGCACCAGCGCTCCGCCCAAAACGACCTGAAAAGCGGCACGGAAGAACGGAGTTTCCATATAGCGGTTCTGAATCCACGCGATCGCCCACAATTCGAAAAACACCACGATGAATGCAATGATCGTGGCCGTCCAGAATTCCGGGATCAAATAGGGCAGGGCATGGCCCAATCCGCCGACCGTTGTCATCACGCCGGACGCCAAACCCCGCTTGACCGGTGATCCACGGCCCGACAGCTCGCCATCGTCCGATGCCGCTTCGGTGAAGCCCATGGAAATGCCCGCGCCCACAGACGCTGCAAGGCCCACAAGAAAGGTCGTCCAAGGGTCGTGCGTGGCAAAGGCCGTCGCGAAGATCGGCGCCAAGGTCGACACCGACCCATCCATCAGCCCGGCCAATCCCGGCTGGACCCAGGTCAAGATGAATTGCCGGTGCGAAATCACTTTTTCGGCTTCTTTTTCATCGTGATCCAAGTGAGCTTCTTCCAATTCGGCGGCCGCGGCTTGATGCCCTGCTTCGGCCGCAGCCAGGTCGCCCAGAAGTTTGCGTGTTGCTGCATCGGTCGTGCGACCGGCAGCCGCCAGATAGAAGCGCTCCGCGTCGCGCTCCATCATCTCGGCTTCTTCGCGGATTCGCTCGATTCCAAGATTCTCGACCAGCCAGATCGGACGGCGGGCGTAGTAACCGGCGACATGCTCGCGCCGAATCAGAGGGATCACCGGGCCGAACCGATCCTCGTGCAGAGCGATCAGGCGACGGCGGTGCTCGTCTTCCTCGGCAGCCATGCCATCGAAGATTTTGGCCGTCGCCGGATAGTCGGGGCGTAGCATTTCGGCATATGACCTATAGATCCGCGCGTCATCTTCCTCGGACGAAATCGCAAGTGCGATAACTTCCTGCTCGGTCAGATCCCTGAAGTGTTTGCGCTGAGTGAAAAACCGCATAGCCACCCTCGTTTTAGAATTATTCTAATCTACGCTGCGTAACGGAACTTTCAAGCCGAATTGAAAACCGTTGAAACTGAACTGACTGGTTTATAGATTTGTCGCAGCACCCAGCCAAGGAGACACCATGACCCAAGCCGCAACCATCGTGCGTACCGGACGGAAATTCGACCAGGTTCTGAACGGCGCCCGAGAGGTTTTCATGGCGGATGGGTTCGAAGGCGCCAGCGTCGATGACATCGCGCGCGCGGCGGGTGTGTCGAAGGCGACGCTCTACAGCTATTTCCCAGACAAACGACTTCTGTTTTCCGAAGTGGCGCAGACCGAGTGTTGCCGCATGGCGGAAAACGTGCTGGCCATGATCGACGAAACCAAGCCGGTACGCGAGGCGTTGATGATCACGGCAACCCATCTGACTCGGTTTCTGGTTTCGGATTTTGCGCAACAGGTGTTCCGCATCTGCGTGGCCGAGCGTGACAGGTTCCCGGAATTGGGCAAGGCGTTCTACGAAGCCGGCCCCGCCAACGGTCAGCGCCAGATGGCCGAGTATCTGGAAAAAGCCGTGGCCAAAGGTGAGCTGGCGATTGACGACGTGCATTTTGCCGCCGAGCAGTTCTCGGAATTGTGCAAGGTGCGCCTGTGGACGCTGGCGGCTTTGGGGATCCAAACCCGGTTCTCGGACGAGGAAATCGACGAAGTGGCCACCAACGCCGTTGACATGTTCATGGCGCGTTACGGCACTTGACGGACTGGCTCAGCCCGACAGTCCAACCAGCGCCACACCGCCCGCCATCAGAATGGCAGCCCCCAGCCTGCGCACCCAATAGCCTTCGTGCAGAAAGACAAACCCGATCAGGGCCGCAAAAATCACCGATGTTTCCCGCAACGCCGAGACCGCCCCCAGCGGCGCGAAATTCTTGGCATAGAGCACCAGCCCATAGGCCAGCATCGACACGAAGCCGCCCAGAATGCCGATCGCCCAGGTGCGCGCCGGAAGCTGTGTCAGAACCTGCCGCCTTCGCAGGCCCACGAATCCGGCAATGAACAGGTGCAGAAACGCACCCCAAGCCCAATAGCTGAGCGTGTTTCCAGACAGCCGCACCCCGATGCCGTCCACAACCGAATAAACCGAGATGCAAAGTCCGGTACCCATCGCAAACCCCAGCGCCGCGCCGCCGACGCCTTGCCGAAGCGAGCTCCAACTGCTGAGTTGGATGCCGAACGCGATAAGGCCGATGCCGATCCAGGCTTGCAGGGGCAGAACCTCATCCAGCAACAGATAGGCCCAAAGCGCCACCAACGCCGGAACGATGCCTCGTGCGATCGGGTAGACCACGCTGAGGTCGCCATGCTGATAGGCTTTGCCCAACATGAAGTAATATCCGAAATGCACCACGGTGGACAAAAGGATGTAAACAAAGCTGTCGCCGCCCGGAAAGGGCAGGACAAGGATCATGACGCTGGCCGGGATCACATGCCCGAAGGCCACAAGGCCCAGCGTCGTCGTCCGGTCGCCCGCGGTTTTGACGATGGCGTTCCAGACGGCGTGCAGGATGGCAGCCGACAGAATGATCGCGACGACGAATGGGCTCACCGGCGGTCCTCAGGTGATGGGGCGGCCCCAAGAAGGATCGGCCCGGCTGCAACTTTCTCGCACCGGGCTATCGCAAGGACTGCGTCGGTGGTCGAGTCCGGTTACATCGGATTGCCTTGCAGGCGCAAGGCTCCAAAGTCTGGAACCGGAAACGCCCATAGTCGTGTTGTGGGTCTTACGCCGTTGCACGCCTTCCGGCGTCGATGCCGGCAATCTTGTCCAACAGATCGATGATTTCACTTGTTCCGCTGCCGCTCCGCAGGTTGGTGAATACGAAAGGACGATCGCCGCGCATCCGGGCCGCATCGCGCTGCATCACCGACAGGTCCGCTCCGACATGCGGGGCAAGATCAATCTTGTTGATGATCAGGATGTCCGACCGGGTGATCGCGGGGCCGCCCTTGCGGGGGATCTCTTCGCCCGCGGCCACGTCGATCACGTAGATCGTCACATCCGCCAGTTCCGGGCTGAAGGTGGCCGACAGGTTGTCACCGCCGGATTCGATCAGAACGATCTCGACCTCGGGGTGACGGCGTACCATCTCGGCCACGGCGGCCAGATTGATCGAGGCATCCTCTCGGATCGCCGTATGCGGGCAGCCTCCGGTTTCCACGCCGATCACCCGGTCCTGCGGCAGGATCTGCATGCGCATCAGCGCCTCGGCGTCTTCCTGGGTGTAGATGTCATTGGTGATCACCCCGATCGAGTGAGTATCGCGCAGCGCGCGGGCGAGGGCGGCGGTCAGGCTGGTCTTGCCCGCACCGACCGGACCGCCGATTCCCACCCGCAGAGGGCCGTTCATGCTGCTCATGTGCGGAAAATCCTTGGCTGTTGGGTTTCATGTCGCATGGCCGCGATCTCGGCCAGAAAGGCGGTGCCGGACAGGGCCGACAGATCGGCCTCCACTGCCGCGTGCGCCTGAATTGCGCACAAGGGCGCCATGTCTCGGACCACCCCTTGCGCAGCGGTCTGGCCCAGGGGCATCAGCCGCTGCGCGGCCGAAACAAGATTGCTGATGAACGCATGCAGATACAGCCGCGCGGTTGGCTCCACCGGCAAATCGGCGTGGCGCGCGGCGCAGCCGACGGCAACGGGGTAGGTCAGATCCGCCAGTTCGATGCCCCAGACCGCAGCCGTCACACCGCAGAAGGCCGCGCCCTGTTGCGCGGTCTCGAACCTGCGCTCGAAGGGGCCGGCGAAGGCGCGGGCCATATCGTCAAGTTCGATCAAGGCCAGCTCGGATTTGGCGCGCCAAGCGGCGGTCAGAAACAGGGCATCCGACCATCCGGCACCGTGTTCCAGCACGTCCTGCAGCCAGTCCCGCAGGCTGGCCGCATCGTGCACCGCGCCCGTTTGAACCAGTCGTTCCAGCCCATGCGAATAGGCAAAAGCCCCCACCGGGAAGGCGGGTGACAGCCATTGCGTCAGCGTCAGCAGATCAAGGTCAGTGGCTGTGGCCATGCGTCCGTCCGTGCCCATAGGCGCCGCCTTCGGGGCTGAAGGGTGCGCGGATGTCCTGGACCGTCGCGCCAAGCTTCAGCAGCATGTCGCGGATCACATGGTCGCGGCGGATCATCAGGCGGGCGGGCTCGATCTGGCAGGGAGTGTGACGGTTGCCGATATGCCAGGCCAGCCGGGTCAGATCGGGGCCAGTGACGGCGAACAGATCCTCTTCGGCGGCGACCACCTCGATCAGGCGGCCATCGGCCAGTTCGAACGCATCCCCCCCGTCCAGCGAGGTCGTCTGCGACAGATCCACCAGGAACTCTTCATTCTGTGCGGTGCGCAGCATCCGGCGGCGCAGAAAGCGGTCTTCATAGTTTAGCGTCACGGTGCCATGGGTTTCGTCCCACTGCCCGTTGCGGCGGATTTTCTGTGATGTGGCAAGCATCAGGGCGTCCCTTCTCAGAACAGGAAATAGCGTTGCGCCATGGGCAGGGTTTCGGCGGGCTGGCAAGTCAGCAATTCGCCGTCGGCGCGCACCTCGTAGGTTTCGGGGTTCACCTCGATCTCGGGCAGGGCATCGTTCAGCCGCAGGTCGCGCTTGCCGATCGCGCGTGTGTTGCGCACGGCTACGGTCTGCTTGGCCAGGCCAAGACGCGCGGCGATGCCGTCCTCCTGCGCGGCTTCCGATACGAAGGTCGCCGCGCTCTGTTCGACCGAGCGGCCATAGGCCCCCCACATCGGCCGGGAATAGACCGGCTGCGGCGTGGGGATCGAGGCGTTCGGGTCGCCCATCTGCGCACAGGCGATGGTGCCGCCCAACAGCACCATCTCGGGCTTCACGCCGAAAAAAGCGGGGCTCCACAGCACCAGATCGGCGCGTTTGCCCTCCTCGATGCTGCCGATATGGGTGCCAAGCCCGTGCGCAATGGCCGGGTTGATCGTGTATTTCGCGATATAACGGCGCACGCGGAAATTGTCGTTTTCGCCTGTTTCCTCCGGCAGGCGCCCGCGTTGTTTCTTCATCTTGTCGGCGGTCTGCCAGGTGCGGATCAGCACTTCTCCCACGCGGCCCATCGCCTGGCTGTCGGAGGCGATGATGCTGAAGGCGCCCATGTCGTGCAGAATGTCCTCGGCCGCGATGGTCTCGCGCCGGATGCGGCTTTCGGCAAAGGCCACGTCCTCGGGGATGGATTTGTCGAGATGATGGCAGACCATCAGCATGTCCAGATGCTCTTCGACCGTGTTCACGGTGAAAGGCCGGGTCGGGTTGGTCGAGGAGGGCAGCACATGCGCCTCGCCGCAGATCTTGATGATGTCGGGGGCGTGGCCGCCGCCCGCGCCCTCGGTATGGAAGGCGTGGATCGTGCGGCCCTTCATGGCGGCCACGGTGTTTTCGACAAAGCCGCTTTCGTTCAGCGTGTCGGTGTGGATCATCACCTGCACGTCCATCTCGTCGGCCACCGACAGGCAGCAATCGATGGCCGCCGGGGTGGTGCCCCAGTCCTCGTGCAGTTTCAGGGCGCAGGCCCCGGCCAGGACCTGTTCGCGCAGAGCCGCCGGTTGCGAGGCGTTGCCCTTGCCCGCAAAGGCCAGGTTCATCGGAAAGGCATCGGCCGCCTGCAGCATGCGCCCGATATGCCAGGGGCCGGGCGTGCAGGTGGTGGCCAGCGTGCCATGCGCCGGGCCGGTGCCGCCGCCCAGCATGGTCGTCAGGCCGGAATGCAGCGCATCCTCGATCTGTTGCGGGCAGATGAAATGGATGTGGCTGTCGAACCCGCCAGCGGTCAGGATGCGGCCCTCGCCCGCGATGGCCTCGGTGCCGGGGCCGACGATGATATCGACGCCGGGCTGCGTGTCGGGGTTGCCCGCCTTGCCGATCTTGGCGATGCGCCCATCCTTGAGGCCCACATCCGCCTTGTAGATGCCCGTCCAGTCTACGATCAACGCATTGGTGATGACGGTGTCCACCGCCCCTTCGGCGCGGGTGGCCTGAGACTGGCCCATGCCATCGCGGATCACTTTGCCGCCGCCGAACTTGACCTCTTCGCCATAGGTGGTCAGGTCGCGCTCGACCTCAATGATCAGGTCAGTATCGGCCAGCCGAACCTTGTCGCCCGTGGTAGGGCCGTACATGGCGGCATAGTCGGAACGTTTGATCCGGGCTGGCATCAGAGGTCTCCCATGACTGCGCCGTTGAACCCGAAGACGCGCCGCGCGCCGGCGATCGGGATCAGCTGCACCTCGCGCCTTTGGCCGGGCTCAAACCGCACGGCGGTTCCGGCGGCGATGTCCAGCCGCATGCCGTGGGCGGCGGCCCGGTCGAAATCCAGCGCCGGATTGGTTTCGGCGAAATGATAGTGCGAGCCCACCTGCACGGGGCGGTCACCGGTATTGGCCACCATCAGGGTGATTGCAGCCGCGCCCGCGTTCAGCTCGATCTCGCCGGGGGCGGGGATGACCTCTCCGGGGATCATTTGCGCGCCTTCAGCCAGATCGCGACGCCGCCGATCGCCAGCAGCAGGACCAGCACCAGCCAGGTGCCCGAGTCATGCGGGTGTAAATGCGGCCCTTCATGCGCCATCGCGGGCGCGGCCATCAGGGCGAAGGGCAGGGAAGCCAGGTGTTTCATCGTCATCTCCTTCAGCGGATGGGGTTGTGGACGGTGACCAGCTTGGTGCCGTCGGGGAACGTCGCCTCGACCTGCACCTCGTGGATCATCTCGGGGATGCCGTCCATGCACTGGTCGCGGGTGATGACCTGCGCGCCGGCCTCCATCATGTCAGCGACCGAGCGGCCGTCGCGGGCGCCCTCGACCACGGCATCGGTGATCAGCGCGATGGCCTCGGGGTAGTTCAGGCGCACGCCCCGGGCCAGGCGCTTGCGCGCCACCTCGGCGGCCATGGCGATCAGCAGTTTGTCTTTTTCGCGCGGCGAGAGTTGCATGTCAGATCATCCAGGGTCTTGGCAGGGAATTGCGGGTCAGCCGGTTCAGGATCGGCACAAGGGTCTGGCGCAGCGCGAAACCGTCGGGCGCCAGCAGGCGCATCAACAGCATGTCGTCACCCACAAGGCTGACGCCGCCGGTGTCAGGCAAGACTGCTCGGATCGGGTCCAGATGCGCAGCGGCATCCGAGCGGATCAGTATCAGGCTGCTGAGCGCGCCCGCGCCGTCGCCAACGCCCGGCCGGGCCATTTCCGCCGCCAGATCACCGATCAGGCGCAGCGCTTCCAGATGCGCCAGCCGGCCCGCACGCCAGATTTCGATGCGGTCTTGGAAGTGGGCCGCAGTAATCCGCTCGCCCATTGCGGCGCGTCCGAAGATCAGCGACTCCACCAGCAGCAGGCCGGCATCAGGGGCCAGATCGGCGCGCAGGCAGCGGTCGATCGAGCAACCATCGAAAAGGATCGTCTCCTGCGGCAGCCAGTTCAACTGGCCGCCTGCCGCCACGGTCAGATGCGTCCTAATCCGGCCCGGGGTTACTCCGGACGCGCGATAGGCGCGCTCGGCGGCCTGCGTGGTCAGGGTCAGATGTGCATCTGGCTGAGCGGTGGCGGAAAGGTCAAAACTGTCTCCGCCGGTGACGCCGCCGGCGGTATTGACCAGAACGGCCTGCATGTCCGAGCCATCACGCCGAGGAAACAGCAGCTTCAGCGACCCTTGCTGGCGCAGGTCCTGCAACTCGGTCCGGCCAGCGCGGCCAACCACGGACACAACACCCCGCCCAACAGCACGGGGAGGCGCGGCGATCGCTTGCGCGGGAGTTATTGCGGACAAAGAGGTTATCGGAAGCTCCGGGCAAAAGGACTGTCGGATGCGAAAGCACCACAGCCTTTTCCTGGTGTCAGTGCAGCGCGGCAGAGGCAATTGGTTGAGAAAACTCGTTCGCCCTATTTCTGAGCATTTTTTCCCCTATCGCCTGAAAAATAAGCATCCCGCCAATGCGTGTGATAATCCGGCCTTCAGCCACAAACCAAGAGAAAAGGGCGGCCAGATTGGCCGCCCGATCCGGTGTCTGTCGCCGGTCAGAGCGTGATGCGGAAGGCCGCGAAACCGTCGGCCCCGTCGCCTGCGTCTTCCAGCGCCAAACCTTTGACGTCGCTGATGTAATCGCGCGCCTTGGGACCAGTTTCGAACAGAACCGTGGTGTCGCCCAGCGGTGCGAAGGACCAGTTGCCGTCGGCCTTGGGGTCGATCGTGCCTTGCTCGACGATATAGCGCACGATCACGTCGCGGTTGGTGTCGGGGGCCTCGAACACGATGGTGTCGCCCATCGCGCCCGGGAACGATCCGCCGCCCGAAGCGCGGTAGTTGTTGGTGGCGATGATGAACTCCATGTCGTCGGTCACCGGGGCACCGTTGAACTGCAGGTTCACGATGCGCGCCGCATCAGGGTTGACCTCTTCGCCCTTCGGGCCAAAGCGCGAGGGCTGAGACAGGTCGATCTGATAGGTCACACCGTCGATCACGTCGAAATTGTAGGACGGGAATTCGGGGTTCAGCAGCAGCGCATCCTTGGCGCCCGGCTCGATCTGGTTGAACATCCCGGCCGAACGCTCCAGCCAGCCGCGCAGTTGCGCGCCGTTCACCCGCACCGCGCGCACGGTGTTGGGATAGAGATACAGGTCGGCCACGTTCTTGATCGCCACATCGCCCACCGGCACGTCGGTATAGTATTCCGGGCCACCCCGGCCACCGGCCTTGAACGGCGCCGCGGCCGACAGGATCGGCAGACCCTCGTGCTCGGTGCCTTTCAGCATCTCCTCAACATACCATTTCTGCGCGATCGACACGATCTGGACCGACGGATCATCGGCCACCAGCGCGAAATAGCTGTGCAGCGGGGCCGAGGTCTTGCCCACCGCGCGGCGCACATAGGCCAGCGTTTCCTCGTGGTCCTGCGCGACCGAGGCCAGCACCTTGGGGTCGTCCTCGACCAGCGCGGTGATCGAGCGGTCTTCGTTGCGCTTCGAGATCGGTCGCGCCTCGGAGGTGGTGGTGACCACGCGCCATTCGTTGCCGTCGCGTTCCAGCAGCAGGTCGAGCACGCCCAGATGCGACCCCCAGAACCCGCCCATGACGGCCGGCTTGCCCATCAGCGTGCCCTTGTCCACGTCAACGCCCGCGCGGTCGGCAAAGGTGGGCGAGGGGAAGACCAGGTGGTTGTGCCCAGTCACCAGTGCGTCGATGCCATCGACCCCGGCCAGCGGGACCGAGGCGTTCTCCATCCCGTCCGCGTGATCGGCCGCGCCGATGCCCGAATGCGACAGGGCCAGGATCAGATCGCAGCCTTGCTCTTTCATCTCGGGCACATAGGCCTTGGCGGTTTCGACGATGTCGCGGGCCTGCACGTTGCCTTCCAGGTGGCGGCGGTCCCAGTTCATGATCTGCGGCGGGGTGAAGCCGATGACGCCGATGCGGATCGGCTGCTTGCTGCCATCGCCCAGCTCGATCTCGCGATCAAGGATGACATAGGGCTGCACCAGCGTCTTGTCCGCGCGCGGGTTGGCGCCCTGTTCCTTGGCAATATTGGCCAGCACGATCGGGAACTGCGCCCCGGCCAGCGATTTTTCCAGAAAGCTCAGGCCATAGTTGAACTCGTGGTTGCCCAGCGTCGCGGCATCATAGCCCAACGTGTTGAACGCGTTGATGATCGGGTGGGTGTCGCCGTCGTTCATGCCACGCTCGTAAGCGATGTAGTCGCCCATCGGGTTGCCCTGAAGAAAGTCGCCATTGTCGACCAGCATCGCGTTGGTGGCCTCGGCCCGGATCTCGTTGATGATCGAGGCCGCGCGCGACAGGCCCACCGTATCGCGCGGCTTGTCGGCGTAGTAGTCATAGGGAAAGACGTGAACGTGAATGTCGGTCGTTTCCATGATCCGCAGATGCGCCTGGTTGCTTGCGGCGGCGGCGGAGAACGGGTGCAGGGAAACCATGGCGACGCCGGCCGTGGTGGTGGCCAGAAATTGACGCCGCGACATCGCGAATTTGCTGGATAGGGTCATGAGGCACCTCTCGAAATAAATTGGTCGACGCATCATCTGAACGTTTATGACGACAATGATGTGACAGCGCGGCCCGAGGGGATCACCCGGCGCGCCGATGGTTCAGACTGACCGCTTTTGACACCCGAGTAAAGCGTCCTCCCGGCCATTGACCCGCGCTTGGGCCGTGCGGCGCCCAATGTGCTGTTGTGCGGGCCCGGGCTAGGGAGCCCGGGCCGCGGCTTCAGTCCTTTTTCACGTCACCGGCAAACCGCGCGGCGTTCTCCCGCGCAAAGGCGCTGGCATCAGCCGAGGCATCCCAGAACTGCGGATTGGCCTTGGGAATGGTCAGCGCCTTCTGCACTGCGGGGCGGGCATCGATGCGGTCGAACCATGCGTTCAGATGCGGAAGGTCATCGACCTGAACCCGCGCCCAGACATAGGCCCGGGCCCATGGATACAGCATCATGTCCGCGATCGTATATTGCCCTGCCGCGATCCAGTCGCGCCCATTCAGGCGATCATTCATCACCTCCATTAGGCGGCGGCTTTCGTCCACGTATCGGCGGATCGAGAACGGTTCGGTATGGCCATTGGGTGCAGCAATGTGCTGGAAAAACATGGCCTGGCCCATCATCGGACCCACATGCCCGACCTGGAACAGCATCCACTGCATCACCTCGGACTGCTGCATCGGATCTGAGGGCAGGAACTGACCGTATTTCTGCGCGAGGTGCCACAGGATTGCGCCGCTTTCGAAAATCGCGCGACCTTCGGCCCGGTCCTCGATCACCGGGATCTTGCCATTGGGGTTCAGCGACAAGAACGCGGGCGACTTTTGTTCCTGTTTGGAAAAGTCGATGGGCGTCAGGTCGTAGGGTACGCCTGCCTCTTCCAGGAAGATCACCGGTTTGTAGCCATTCATCGTGGCCGCGGTGTAGAGGTGAATTTCAGGCTGCGACATGCGCGATCTCCTCGAAAAGCTCTTTCAGATGCGCGTCGAACCGCTGGAAATCCTGTTCGATCCGGGGGTTCTTCATCACGTCGAAGGCCGCGAAGGTGGGCAGGGGCTGCATCGCCAGAAACTTGGCGTTCAGGTGCATTGGCCACAGCAGGTCATCGACGCTGGCCCCGGCAAAGAACGGCTCGGCCGGGTTGTCGAACGCCTCGCGCGGGGCGTTGAAGGTGACCGACAGCATGTATTTCGTCCCGTGCAGCAGGCCACCGGTGCCGTAATTGGCCTTGGGCGCCTCGGCGGTCCGGCCGTCGCCGGCCAGCAGCCGGCCGTCCATGCCCGCGGTGTAGACCTCGTCGAGGTACTTTTTGAACACCCACGGTACACCCATCCAATTCACCGGAAACTGCATGATGACCACATCCGCCCAGACATGGGCGTCGATCTCGGCATTGATGTCGTATCCTTCGGCAACCGTGGTCACGCGCACCTCGTGGCCCATGCCGGTCAGCGCGTCCTGCGCCCGTTGCACCAGCGACGCATTCAGGCGGCCAGGTGCGAATTCATAAGGCTGCGTACCGTTCACGATCAGGATCTTGCTCATGTCCATATCCTTGGTTTTGAAACTGCTTGCCCCTTGACTTCGGTCGGGGTGAAACCGAACTTGAGAACAGTAGTGATGAATTGCAACCAGTTTACTTTTTGTAACCTGTGACTGGACTGGAGAAGGTGATGCGTGCCCGTATCGAACAGGACGACCAAGGCAAGCGGCAAGCAGTGGATGCGTGCAGCGAACCATGCCCCATCGAGCGCGGCATGCGGATCATTGGTGGCAAGTGGACCGGGTCGATCCTGTGGCATCTCAAAGACGAGCCGGTACGATTCAATGACTTGGCCCGGATGATCGGTGGCGCCAGCAAAAAGATGATCGCCGAACGCTTGCGCCAATTGGAGCAACAGGGCCTGGTGCACCGCCAAGTGCTCGAAACCTCACCGGTTTCGGTGCAGTACTCCGTGACCGACCGTGGACGCACCGCGCTGGGTTTTCTGGACGAGCTGCGGAAGTGGAGTGAGACCTTGCCGGATACGCGCGCCTGACTCGTCAGCGGTCCTTCTGCAGCGGCCCCGTGGTTTCCCGTGCGATGAACCGGGCTGAAACTTCGGACACGATTACCGGCATGTCAGGGTCTTTTATCCTGTCCAGCAGAGTACGTGCGAGCTTGCGGCCCAACCGCTTTGGCGAAACCGCCATGGTACTGAGCGCGGGAATTGCGACCGAGGCATCCTCGGTATCGTCAAATCCAACAATCGAAACATCCCGCCCCGGCTGCAACCCAGCCCGCATCAGGCCGAAACACGCCCCCAAAGCGACCATGTCGCCATTGCAGACCACCGCCGTGACCTCAGGATGGGCGTCGTGCAATCTCAGCATCTCCTGCATACCCGCACGCTTGGTGTCAGGTGAGGGCCAGATGATCGGCGGCCCCAAAGACAAGTCCTGCAGCGTACGCTCATACCCGGCTATGCGCTGCTTTCGAACGGGGTTCATGCCGATGCCGCCGAAGAATGCGATGTGCCTGTGCCCCAGTTCCGCCAGGTGATTGGTCGCGGTCGCGGTCGCTTCGGCATTTCTGATGCCCACATGATCAAAATCAGGGCTGACATGGCGCAGAAAGGTCACCGTGGGCAAACCATGCGTGCGCAAGAGTTGAAGGGTTTCTGCCGTGGTCTCCAGCGCAGGCACCCACAGCAGGCCGCCGCGCCCGTTGCGGATGAAATCCCGCAATTGCTTGCCCTGCCGGTCCGCGTCGTCGCGCGTGTCCAAGATCGAAACCAGATACCCCTCGGCCTCCAGCAACTCGACCGCGCCGCTGACGACTTCGGCATTGAACGGGTTTGCGAACTGGTTCAGAACGAATCCGATTTCCCGGTTCTCGCCTGATCGCATCGACGCCGCCCGCGAGTCCGTGACATAGTGCAAGGCCTCGGCCGCCTGCAGCACTTTCTTACGGGTCTGCTCGGAAATCCGCCCAGTGCCGCGCATCACCTGGCTGACCGTCGGGATCGAGACTCCGGCGGCTTTGGCGACACTGGCGAGGGTGGGTTTGGCGGGCATTTCTCGGACTTCTGATATATCGTTGCATCATCAAAATGCCCAACTCACTAGGGCATTGCAACGAGCAATTCCCACAACTTACTAAAGTTCGGGCCAATCGATTGGAAAATATTCATTGACGGAAGATATATCGTTATACCATGCTAATGGTATCGCCTGGGGTGAGTCGCCGCACGACAAGCACAGCAAACCGACCCCACCGGGCAGAACGGGCAAAAGGCCCAATCGAAACTCTGGGAGGAGTCCATGTCAATTCAATCCAAGCTGGTCGGTGCCGCATCCGGCCTTGTTCTGGCCCTGGTCACAAACGTGGCGCAGGCCGAGGTTCTGTTCTGGTCGACACAGGCCAAGCCGGTCGAAGAGGCGCAGGCTATGCGCGAACAGGTTCTTTCAGGCTTCGAGGGTGGCGTGGATTACCAGCCCAATGACGGCGGCCCCTGGCTGACGCGTCTGCAAGCCGAATTGCAGGCCGGCTCGGGCACGATCGGCGTTCTGGGCGCGCTGCATGGTGATTTCTCGGCCATGAACCCCGATGACCTGGTCGACCTGGATGATCTGGGCATCGCCTCGGCCTCGGACACGTTCAACGAACTGGCGACGCTGGGAGCAGGCAGCCTGCAATACATCCCCTGGATGCAGGCCAGCTATATCATGGCGGCCAACAAAGAGGCGTTGCAGTACCTGCCCGAAGGCGCAGACATCAATGCATTGACCTATGAGCAGCTGATCGAATGGGCCGCCAACGCCCATGAGGCAGCGGGCGAGCCAAAATTCGGCTTTCCGGCCGGGCCCAAGGGCCTAAAGCACCGCTTCTTCCAGGGCTATCTGTATCCGTCCTATACGAACGGCGTGGTGCGGACCTTTGCCAGCGACGATGCCGTGACCGCGTGGGAAAAATTCCGCGAGCTGTGGACGCATACCAACCCGGCCTCGACCAACTTCTCGTTCATGCAGGAACAGCTGTTGTCGGGCGACGCCTGGATCGTTTTCGACCACACCTCGCGTCTGGCGCAGGCCTTCAACGAGCGGCCTGATGACTTCGTGGCCTTCCCGGCCCCGGCGGGCCCAACCGGGCGCGGCTTCATGCCGGTTCTGGCTGGGGTTGCGATCCCCAAAACCGCACCGGACAAGGAAGCCTCGAAGGCTCTGGTCGCCTATATGATGAAGCCGGAAACCCAGATCGCCACGCTGCGCGCGACGAACTTCTTCCCGGTCGTCGCGGTTGACCTGCCCGCCGACCTGCCGCCGGCCGTCAAGGCCGCAGGCGACGCGGTCGCCAAGATGAGTGGCTCGGCTGATGCCAACCCCGGGCTGCTGCCCGCGGGACTGGGCGACAAGGGCGGTGACTTCAACCGTGTTTATACCGATGCGTTCGAGCGGATCGTACTGGGCGGTCAGGACATCCGTACCGTGCTGGACGATCAGAAAGGCGCGTTGGAGGCGATCATGCAGGAGACCGGCGCGCCCTGCTGGGCTCCGGATGCACCCTCGGACGGTCCGTGCCCCGTCGAATAAGGGTCTGACCCGATCCCGACACCGGGCTTGACGAAGGCCCGGTGTCTCCGAACTCTCTGCCCGAAACCACCGGAACTTCCGCAAGGAAAGGAGCGATCTGATGAACGCTCGTGTGTTGCCCTATGTGCTGATCCTGCCCGTGACGGCGTTTCTGTGTCTGTTCTTTCTGTATCCTTTCGTCCTGGTCGCCAAGCAGGCCTTCAGCACCGGCGGCGGATTCACGCTGGACAATTTCCGGCAGGTGGTCGGGTACTGGAAATTCCCGATCTCGTTGCAGAACACGCTATTGCTGGCGGCGGCGGTGGTTCCGGTGCAACTGGCGCTGGCGCTGCTGATGGCTACGATGGTCAACAAAATGCAGCGTGGGCGCGACCTGGTGCTGTATGTCTGGACCATCCCACTGGGTATCTCGGATCTGGCCGCGGGCATCATCTGGCTGGCGATCTTCGAACAGTCGGGCTTCCTGAACTCCATGCTTTCTGGGCTGGGCGTAGTGGACCGGCCGGTGAATTTCCTCAGCTATCAGCACCCCGGCGTGGTGTTCCTGGCCATCGCCCTGGCCGAGATCTGGCGCGCCACCGCGATTATGCTGGTCATCCTGGTCGCAGGGATCGGCCTGATCCCCAAGGAATATTACGAGGCGGCCGAGGTCTTTGGCGCCTCGCCCTGGAAACGCTTCACCCGCATCACGCTGCCGCTGCTGCGCCCGTCGCTGCAAACGGCACTGGTGCTGCGCGTGATCCTGGCCTTCGAGGTCTTCGCCGTGGTGCTGGCCCTGGGCGGCACCCTGTTCCCCGTCCTCATGAGCGAAACCTACGCCTATCAGTTCGACCTGCTTGACAGCGGCGCGGCGGCGGCGATGGCGCTGATCATCCTCGCCATCTCGATCGGGTTCACCCTGATCATACTGCGCGCCCTGCGTGTCCCGAAAGGAGCCACGATATGACAACCGTCACGACCGATGTCGCCGCGCCCGATACACGCCGGGCCGGACGCTATGTCTACATCGCCGCGGTGGTGCTGCTGTGCGCCTGGGTGCTGGTGCCGCTGTATTTCCTGCTGATCAACACGCTGTCCTCGCCGGAAACGGTGAACAGCTTTCCCAAGCCGTTCCTCCCCGAATTCGACCTGGGCAGCCTGGGGTTCTTTGCGGGCTTCGCGGGCATCCTGACCGCGCTCAAGAACTCGATCCTGGTGGCGGGTCTGACGATGATCATGTCGATCCTGATCGGCGCGCCGGCAGGCTATGCCCTGTCGCGGTTCGACTTTCACGGGAAAGAGGCGTTCCGCCTGCTGATCCTGCTGACCCGCGCCTTTCCGCTGCCGCTGCTGGCACTGCCCTTGGCGGTGATGTTCATCCAGACCGGGCTGGATGACACGGTATTCGGCCTGTCGCTGGTGCACACCACGTTGGCCATCCCGTTTGCGGTGCTGATCACGTTCTCGCTGTTTTCCGGCATCCCGCTGGAACTGGAAGAGGCCGCCTGGACGCTGGGCTGCACCCGGCTGACCGCCTTCACCAAAGTGGTGCTGCCGTTGATCCTGCCGGGGATCACGGCCTCGGCCATCTTCGCCTTCGTGATCTCGTGGAACGAGGTGTTCGCCGCCGCCGTCCTGACGATCGAGAACCGGACCCTGACGGCCTTTTTGCTGCAGAACCTCGACACCTCGCCGCTGCATCTGAAATTCGCGGGCGGTTTCATCCTTGTCGTTCCGGCACTGATCTTCATCTTCGCCGTGCGCAAATACCTGTTCGCCATGTGGGGCATCGCCAACCGCTGACAGCCCCAAGGAGTTGGAATAATGGCAGAAATTCAAATCAAGAATGTCGCGAAACGCTTTGGCAGCTACCAGGCGCTGCACGACATCAACCTGACCATCCAGGACCAGGAATTCATGGTTCTGCTGGGGGCCTCGGGCTGCGGCAAGACCACGCTGCTGCGGATCATCGCCGGGCTGGAGACCGCGACCGAGGGCGAGGTCTGGATCGGCGGGCGCCGGGTGGATCACCTGCCGCCCAAGGATCGGGGCATCGCCATGGTGTTCCAGAACTATGCCGTATTCCCGCATCTGACCGTGTTCGAAAACATCGGGTTCGGCCTGCGGATGCAGAAACTGCCCAATGACGAGGTCAAGCGCCGGGTCGAGCGCACGGCGGGTCTGATGCATATCGACCAGCTGCTGGGGCGCTATTCGGGCGAGCTGTCCGGCGGTCAGCGCCAGCGCGTCGCCGTGGCCCGCGCCCTGGCGATGGAGCCCGACGTGATCCTGATGGACGAGCCCCTGTCGAACCTGGACGCGCTGCTGCGGATGGAGATGCGGGCCGAGCTCAAAGGCGTTCTGGCCGAAAGCAACACCACCGCCATCTATGTCACCCACGACCAGGTCGAAGCCATGAGCATGGCCGACCGGATCAGCGTGATGCATCAGGGCAAGATCGTTCAGGCGGCCTCGCCGATCGAGGTCTACCGCAACCCGGCGGCCGAGTTCGTGGCCGGATTCATCGGCAATCCGCCGATGAACTTCCTGCCCGCCACTCCGAGCGGAGATGGCAAATGGACCGTTGCGGGCCAGATCCTCGACGGGCCGTCCCGGACCACGCCGCTGCATTTCGCCATCCGCCCCGAGGATCTGCGCCCGGCCGATACGGGCCTGGCCGCCACGGTCAAAGTGGTCGAACCGCTGGGCGCGCACCTCCTGGTCACCTGCAGCGTGGATGGCGCCCTGTTCCGCGCGGTTCTGGACAGCGATCTGACCGTCCGCCGCGGCGACACCCTCACCCTGGCCCCGCAGCCCGACCGGGTGCGCTGGTTCGACCCCGAAACAACGCTGGCCGTGGCCTGAGGAGCGCGCAATGAAACAGGATCTGATCGAACAGGCCCGCGCCGTTCTGGCCCGAAACGACCGGGGCGACTACACGGTGCCCACCCACGGCCTCTATCCGTTCCAGTGGAACTGGGACAGCGCGCTCAGCGCCCTTGGGTTCTCGCATTTCGACGAGGCCCGCGCCTGGCGCGAGATCGAGACCTTGTTCCGGCATCAGTGGGATGACGGCATGGTGCCGCATATCATCTTCCACGAGATGAACGACGGCTATTTCCCGGGGCCGGATGTCTGGGCCACCGGCCGCGCGGTTCCCACCTCGGGCATCACGCAGCCGGCGGTGGCCGGGTTCGCCGTGCGGCGGATCCATGCGCGGGCGAAGAACCGGGGGCTGGCCGATGCGCAGGCCCGCGCCCTGCTGCCCAAGATCCACGCCTGGCATCAATGGTTCTTCACGAACCGCGACCCGCAGGGTACCGGTCTGGTCGCCATCATTCACCCGTGGGAATCGGGGCGCGACAACTCGGTCGATTGGGATGCGGCGCTGGCCCGGGTCCCGACCGAGGGCGTGGCTCCGTTCCAGCGTCGCGACGTAGCCCATGCCAACCCGGCGCACAGGCCGACCGACGAAGAATACCGCCGCTATATCTGGCTGGTGCAACATTTCCGCGACCTTGGTTGGGACAATTCCAAGCTGCATGATGCCTCGCCGTTCCGGGTCGTGGACCCGGGATTCAACGCGATCCTGATCCGCTCGTGCCTTGACCTTGCTGCGCTGGCCGACGACTTGGGCGAGGCCGAGATCGCCAGCGCTTCGCGCGCCTTTGCCCAGGCGGGCATCGCGGCGATGGACGCCCTGTGGAGCGAGACCCGCGGGCAATATCTGTGCTTTGATCGGGCCACCGGGGCGCTGATCGACAGCCCCTCGATCGGCGGCTTGTTGGCCGCGTTCTGTCCCATCCCCGAGCACCGCGCGCAGGCCATCGCCCAGCGGTTGGACGCCATCGGAGCCGCAGTCCCGTATCTGGTGCCCAGCCACGACCCGGCGGCCCCTGAATTCGACGGACTAAGGTACTGGCGCGGGCCGGTCTGGCTGATCGTGAACTACATGATCGCCGATGGTCTGAAACGCGCGGGCCAGACCCGGATCGTGCAGCGGATCGTCGACGACAGCCTGCGCCTGATCGAGCAAAGCGGCTTTGCCGAGTATTACGACCCAGTCACTGCCGAACCCTGCGGCGGCAGCAGCTTTACCTGGACGGCCGCGATGGTGATCGAGATCCTGAACGCGGAAACCACCCCGGCATGAACGGCGCTGCACCGGTCCCCGCCCAATGGATACCGGACTGACCGATGGCGGGACCGTCCATTGTTTCCGCCCCCGGGCAAGCGGACTGGGTCGAGCAAGCCCTTCTTGCGGAATTGCGGGCCACTGCGCCCCAAGGGGTCAATGACAGCATCACGCTGATTGCGCAGGACGGCGAGGGCCGGGTTGGCGGCCTGCATGGCGCCACCTCCTATGGGTGGCTGCTGATCAAGACCTTATGGATCGACCCGGCCCATCGACGCCGCGGTTTGGGTCGGCAGTTGCTGGACCACGCCTTTGACGAGGCGCGCCGACGAGGGTGTCATTCTGCGTGGCTGGACACATCCAACCCGGCCGCCACACGGTTCTATCAGGCTTCGGGCTTCGAGCCCTTTGGTCGCCTGGCCAACACGCACACGCAAAACCCGCCCGGACATTGCCGCTGGTTCTTGTGGCGCCCCTTGCCGTAGCCGTGGCCACGCCGCCCTCACAACCGTTTGGCCGGGTCGAACACCTGCTGCCACCGCTGTGCATAGCGGGATCTATCAGCCTTGGGCGCCAGGACGGGAACCACCGGAGGCGTGCCCGCCAGAACCGCCTCGATCGACTTGCGCCACGCCTTGGGATCGGACCCGCACGGGATCACGCCGCTTGCCCCGATCCGGTCACGCAGACCGTCGACCATGCTGACGATGACCGGACGCCGCGCCGCGCGCGCCTCATCCGCCACCAGCCCGTAGGCCTCCCATCGCGAGGGCATCGCCACCACGTCCACGACCCGATAGGCTTCGGCCGGGTCGTCGGCGTGGCCCCGAAACTCGATCCGCCGGTCACCTGCGGCCAAGGCTGCAAGGCGGTCGCGCTGGCTGCCTTCGCCAAAGATCACAAGCCGCGCATCGGGGTTGGGGCACATGCGAAACCCTTCGATCAGCAGATCGAAGCCTTTCTGCGGCTCGAGCCGTCCGATCGCACCGATGACCCGGGCCGCCTCGACCGGCCCGGCTGCGCGCGCAACTGCGCTCAGGTCAACCTGCGGCGAGATCACGCTCAGCTTGGATGCGGGCGCCAACCGACGTTCCGCCATCCAACCGGCCTGCGCCTTGCTGACGGCGATGACCTGATCGAACAACGAATAGGTCACGCGCAGCATCGCAAAGAACCGCCGCTTGTGCGGCACGTTCAAGGCGGTGAAAGACCGGGTATAGCTGTGTTCGACATGCACCAGCCGCGTGGTGGGATGCATCGCCCGCAGGGCCGAGAACGCCGGCAGGCAACGCCAGCCGGGGGCGATGTGGCACACGATGACATCGGCGTCGAAATTGCCCCAGCTGAAGGCGGTCCGCTTGACCGGGCGAACCTCTTGGTGGACTTCGTCGGCCAGTTCGGGCAGCTGCGAAAGATGGTCGAGCATACGCATGACCCCACCGGCCGTGGTGTCATCAACAAGGTGAAGAACGGTGATCTTGGACATTTGGAAACCTCGGTTCAGATGGAAGTCTGGCGGCGCATGAGGCGACCGGCTTGAACAACAGGCGCCGGCCCGACCGCGCGCAGGGCTGCAGCCGCGATGATGGTGGTCAGCGTTTTGGCGGGTTCTTCGATCAGGGGCCGGGCGCTGGTTGAAACCGACCGCTGCGCAAGCTCCCAGGCCTTGTGCGCATCCAGATTGCTGACCGCGCGGCGCGCAAGATAGCGCAGCTGATAGGCGCGCGCCGCCGCCTCGTGCCGGGCAAAAAATTCGGGGTTCAGCGGACGCAGCTTGTCAACCATCCGCTCCCACGCTTGCAACTGCCGGTCCAAGGCCGCCGACAGGCCGGTCGCATGGATCCGGTAGCGGGTCAGCAACCCCTGCACGCCTGCGATTTGCCAATCCGTCGTCAGCATCAGCCGCAGCCAGCATTCGATGTCCTCGGACTGGCGAAAGGTTTCGTCAAAGACCCAGTCGCGCTTGGTTTCGAACGCCGGGCGGTAGGCCAGATCGAGCAAGGCCGATTTGCGCATTACCGCTGCCGATCCATTGCCGATCGGGTTGCGTTTCAGGACATGCGCCGCCGTCACGTCCCGCAGGCGCGGCGACTGGCGGACGCGCATCAACCGACCACCCTCGTCGACCATGGCACTGCCGGAATAGCTGATCGCAACGTCGGGTTCGGCCTGCAGGTGGCGCACATGGGTGGCCAGCTTTTCGGGCAGCCACAGATCGTCGGCGTCGCAAAAGCCAACGAACTCTCCCCGCGCGGCCGCGATGCCGGTATTGCGCGCCCCGGCGAGGCCGCGGTTTTCCTGCCGGATCACCCGCACTGTTGGGTCGGTCGCATGGGCGCGGGCAATGGCGTGGGTTTCGTCCTGCGAGCCGTCATCCACGATGATGATTTCGAAATCATCATGGGTCTGCGACAGAAGCGAGGCCAGAGTCTCGGCCAGGGTCGCGGCGGTGTTGTATGCGGGAACGATGATGGATGCCTGGGGCATTTTGGGTCTCCTGGTTGGGATCAGCGGGCAAACAGCGCCTGACGGATCGGGCGCGGCAGGGCTGGGGCCAGTGCCGCCCCAAGTGCAGTGGGCACACCGCGCCGGATTGGGTTGAGAAAGCTGCGCGCGCTCAGCGCCAGTCCGGCGCGGGCATAGGCGCGGGCCATCGACGGTTCCGCGCCCAGACGCAGCGCGCGCCGGGCCAGATACCGCAAATAGATCGCCTCGGACGCGGGCGACGGCGCGACGCCGTAGTGGGCCGCCGTTGCAACCGCCCGTGCGCGCCCGGCCCGCATCGCCTCGAGGTCCGAAGACAGACCGCTGCCGCTGGTCCGGTACCAGACCTGCAGGCGATCAACCCCGGTGATCACGTGGCCTTCGCCCGCCAAGCGGATCAGCAGCTCGAGATCTTCGTTGTGGACCGCTGCCGGGTTCAACCCGCCGACGGCAGCGAACACCTGGCGGCGCACTGCAAGGTTCGACATCGTGCACACCGCATTTTCCGCCAGCAGGTCCGGAATGGTCAGGGGATCGGTGGGAACCGTCGAGCGCGTCGGACAATCGCCGGGGGTTTCGGAAAAGAACCCGATCTGGCCAAAGGACGCATCAATGCTGGTATCCGCAAACAACCGGTCCAGTTGGGCCAGCTTGTGGGTGACCCACAGGTCATCCGCGTCGCAGAACGCGAGGATGTCGCCCGAGGCCACTGCCGCACCATGGTTGCGCGCAGAGCTGGGACCGCGATTAGGATTGGCCTCAACCCGCACCCGGGTGTCCCGCGCGCAGAATTGCCGGACAACTTCGGTCGTCTGGCGCGAGGGCTTGTCGCCCACGCAGATGAGTTCGAAATCCGAAAAGCTCTGCCCAAGTAGGCTGTTCAGGGTGGCGACAATAGTTGCCGCGTCATTGTGGAAGGGAACGATGATGGAAAACCGGGTCATTGGGCGCGTGCCTCCTGGGTGATTGCAGAACCCCGCGGCAGCAGCGCCCAGGATGCGGCCAGCATGATGGCGGTGCAGGTGCAGACATACCCGACGGCGACGGGCATCAGGCCCAGCGGCGCCATCAGGGCGGTATTCGCGATCAGGCCCACGGCCAGAACCGTGCTGACCCGCAATTCCGTGACGGGGCGGTTTTCCGACCGCAGCCATCCGGCGACCGCCGACCAGATCACCGTCGGCAGGGCCGCCAGGCACAGAACCGACACCACCGGGGCGATCTCGGCCCAGCCCTGTCCCAGAAGCAGCGGCACATAGACCGGGGCCAGCGCCGCCTGCAGCAAAACCAGCGGCGTCAGGATCAGCAGCGACAGGCCCAGCCCGTGGCGCAGCGCCCCATGCTTGTCCTCGGCCGCGCACAGATGCGGGAACAGAACGACCGAGAAGGCTTGCGTGAACGAAGTGGCCAGCCCAAGCCCCGCATTGAAAGCCATGAAATAGATGCCAAGCGCCTCTGCGCCCATCATCGCGCCCACCACCAGCTTGTCTGCCTGCAGGCGCAGAACCTTGACCAGTTCGACGCCCAGAACGGCCCAGCCGTAGACCACGAAAGGTTTCAAGGCTGCAAACCCGGCCTGACGATCAGGCGACCACCGACGCAGGCGGCGCATCAGCACCAGCCAGACAGGTGCAGTCAGCAGGCGCGGAAGGACCAGCGCCAGGGGCGAAGCCCAGACCACCGCCAGCAGCGCCGTCAGGGCGTTGGCCCCCACGACTTGCCCGCCGGCGATCGCGGCGGTCTGCTGCAGCTTGCCCTCGCGCATTGCCAGTGCGGCCTGAACCAGGCCCGCCGGCATGAACAGGTATTCCCCGGCCAGCACCGCCAGCAGCATCGCCAGCATGGTGTGGCCCATGATGAACAGCGCCGCCGCGACCGCCAGTTGCAGCAGGCACAGCCCCGCGCACCAGACCCAGAAGATGCGGTGCGCCGTGTTGCACCGCCGCGCCAACTCCTCGGACGGAGCCTGAATGATACGCTGGTTCACCCCATTCTCGGTCAGCGCCTTGAGGATGTCGCCCGCCGCCAGAGCTGCTGCGGCCAGACCGATCGCTTCGGGGCTGAGGGTACGGGCAACGGCCACCACGACGACCAGGCGCGACGCCTTGGCCGCCACTTCGGAGGCGGTGTAGGCCAAAAGATGCTGTAGGAAGCCTGATCGTGCAAAGCTGTGCGTCATGACGCCGTTATCCCGAAAAACAGTTGTTGGTTCTGTTGTACGGGTGGCCAGGGTCTGTGTCCCGGACGCGGTCGGACGGGGCAGGGGACCGTTCGGAGAGGGACCTATCCGAATGGGACAAACCGCCATCCCGATGCCGGACTGACGCAGGGCGCGCGGCGCGGTTTATCTTCTGTGACAGATCAGGAGATGAAAATGACCATGGATTTCAAGACCTTCCTTATTACGGCCGTCAGCGCCTCAACCCTGCTGGGGTGCAGCAGCATGCAGACCCCGCGCAACATCGAAGCCGTATCGCGCGGCGAAAGTTATCAGGCGCAATATCGCGAACCCGGACGTCGGCGGGGCGATACGCCATTGCTGCAGGCCGCCGCGATGAACGGCCAGACCTGCATGCCGCAGGCCAGCGATCAGGGCGCGAATGCCTATGCGAAATGGTCGCAACCGGGACTCAGCCCCTTGCTGGGCGAGAAACTGTCGCGCAACGACATGGTCCAGATCACCATTGAAGGGGACGACCTGCTGAGCGACGCTTATGTCGTTTCGCGTGACGGAGACCTCAAGCTGCCCTACCTGCCGCCCGTGCGCGCCCAGGGCCGCACCACCGAGCAAGTCGAACAAGAGGTGGCCCGCGTTCTGGTTGCGGCCCAGTTCTATGACGCCGAACCCCGCGTGACCGTGCGAGTCAGCGATTTCGCCTCAGTGACAGTGGGTGTCCGCGGCGCGGTGTTCGAGCCGCACTCGGTCGAGATCGGCGGAGTTCCGGGCGACTCCCTTGACCGTCGGCGCCAGGGCGCGCTGGGGGCCTCGACCGAGGGCCGCAACCTTTCGGTGGCGCTGCGGGCCGCGGGCGGGGTGCGGCCGGATGCCGATCTGTCAGCGGTCGAACTGCACCGCCAGGGGCGCATCTATCGCATGGATCTGCGCGGCGTGTTCGAAGGATCGGACCCGACCGACATCATGCTGCTGACCGGCGACCAGATCGTGGTCAACAGCCGCGGCTGCTTCCAGGACGCGCTGATGCGCCCCAGCCCGATCAGCCCGCCCGGCGTGACGCTATACATGTCGAACCTGACCCAACCGGCCGCGGGCAATGCAGAATCCGCCATCGGGCGCGACGTGCGTGAAGTGCCTTATGGCACCCGTTTCCTGCAGGCCGTGGTCGACAGCAACTGCGTCGGCGGGTCGAAGACGACAAACGCCAACCGCAGCGCAGTGTTGTTCACGCGCAACCCAGTGACCGGATCCTCGGTCGTGATCGAGCGCAATATCGAAAAGCTGCTGCGGCGCGGAGACCGTGACGACTTCGACCCCTATGTTCTGCCAGGTGATGCCGTGGCCTGTTACGACAGCAAGGTCACCGGAGTGACCGAAATCGCCCGGTCGCTGGGCATCGTCGGGGCCGCCGCGCTGCTCATCCCTTGATCGCACCGGGGGCGGGCAACGCAGCCTTTGCCCGCTCCCAAACCTCGGGCAGACCGTTCAACAGAAGGGCGACCTGCTGACGTTCTGCTGATTTTGCGGCGATCTCGATCGCAATCAGCGCATCGCGGAACCCCATCGCACCAAAGGTCGCCGCGCTTCCCGCCAGCCTGTGACACTCCTGCGCGACCTGGTCCAGATCTGCTTCACCGGCCTCCAACTGGGCAAGCTGAGCGACGACGGCATCCCCTTCGGACAGGTACTTGCCAAGCAACCGGTCAAAGACGTCGGCGCCGAGGCTGACGCGCAGATCTCCGATATGATCCGTTTCGTCCTCGGACCGGGTCGAAGCTCCGAGGTTGGTGACCACCGACAAGGCCTTGCGCAAGGCATCCAGGGCAATCGGCTTGCCGACAAAGGCGGTCATACCGGCGGCGCGGAACGCGTCGACCGCATCAGGCAGCACGTTGGCCGAAACGGCAATGATCGGTATCTCTGCCGAAGGCCCGCCCCCGCTGCGGATGTGGCGCGTGGCCGTCGGACCGTCCATGACCGGCATGCTGATATCCATCAGGATCACGTCGAACCGATGCGCAGCCGCCGCGTCCACGCCCAGTTGGCCGTTCTTGGCAACCGTCACCCGGTGACCGTCCAGTTTCAGCATGTTGCAGATCACCTCGCGGTTGATCTCGTTGTCTTCCACCACCAGCACGTCCAACGGCTGGACGTGCTGAACCTCTGGCTGGTCACTGTCAAGGTTGGCGTCCAATTCCGCGTCCTGCAGCGGCAGACGAACCCAGAACACGCTGCCCTCGCCGGGTGTGCTTTCAACGCCGATCTCGCCGCCCATGGCCCGAGCAAACCGACGTGCGATGCCCAGGCCCAGACCGGTGCCGCCGGCGGCCCGACCGATGCTTGGATCGCTGGTGTGAAAATCGTCAAAGATGACGTCGACCTCATCAGGGCCGATACCGATACCCGTGTCGATGATGCGGAATTCAAAGATGTTGACGCCGGCCGTTGGGCCAGGCTCGGTTACTTCGACCTCGATCGAGATCCGGCCGTTTTCGGTGAACTTGATGGCATTGCCCACAAGGTTCAGAAGAATCTGCCGTAACCTTTGGGCATCGGCGGCGACGCAGGGGCGCGCATCGCCCACCCATTGCCACGAGATGGAGTTCCCCCGCGAGGCAGCGTTGCCGCTTTGACCGTCCACAATCTCTTGCAGGATGTCGTTCAGGTTCGAGGGCTGCAACGCCACCGACAGTTTGCCGGCCTCGAACCGGGCGATGTCCAGAACGGTGTCGACGTGGCTCAGGAGGATCTGGCCCGAGATTTCCATGTTCTCGACAAACCGTGCCTGTTCCCGGGTCGTGCGGGTGTTTTTCAGCAGCGTGAGGTTGCCCAGCAGCCCGTTCAGCGGCGTGCGGATCTCGTGGCTCATCACGGTCAGGAAATCGGCCTTGGCCTTTTCGCCGGCAAGGGCCTGGTCGCGGGCATGGATCAGTTCCTGCTGCGCCGCCACCTGCTGCGAGATGTCGCGGACAAAGCCGATGACGATTTCCTGATCGCCCGCCCGGGCCGACTGCAGCGCCAGTTCGACCGGGAACTGCTCGCCATCCGCGCGCATCGCCTCCAACTGGACACGGCCTTTGCCGACGACATGACGTTCTCCACCAGACTGCATTCGCACCATGCCGGCGCGATGTGCCTCACGCAGATGCGGCGGCACGATCAGGTCACCGATCGAGCGCCCCCGGGCCTGATCCGCCGTATAGCCGAATATTGCCTCGGCGGCTGGGTTGAACTCGATCACGTCGCCCTTGGCATCGACCACGATCACCCCGTCCAACGAGGTGGAGAGGATCGTGTTCATCCGTTCATTCGCCTGCCGCAGGGCCCGGCCGCGCCGCGTGGCGCGCCGGTTGACCACCAGAAGATAGGCGCTGACAGCACCCAGGGTCAGAAGCAACGCCCCCGACAGAATCGCCAACCGCAGCAGGTTTGCCGCCGTCTGGGTGCGCTGCTGGTCTGACTCGGTGGCAAAATACGAGATGCCCGAAACGGCCAACGTGCGGACATGCGGACCGATCTCAAGGGCGGCGCGTTTCAGATCGTCCAGTTGTTCGGACAGCTCGGCATCCGGCGCGTCGATCAACGGGATTGCGGCGTTCAGGTGCCGGGTCACCCGCTCCAACGGCAGGCGGAACCGGTCATCCTGGCGCAACGGCTGGAATACGCGTGATTGGGCCAGCGTATCGACACGGCTGTAAAACAGATCGAACCGCCGGCGCACCAGATCCAACGTGCCATTTTGCGCGTCCTGCGCCGCCGACGCGGTTTCCAGAGCGTTCAGGTATGACAGATAGTCGACCTCGACCTGCGACAGCGTCCATTGGACATTGTCCGAAGGCGCCGCTCGCCGGTCGTTGAAATCGGTAAACACCTGCGCCGACAACCACGCCACCGTGACCAGACCCAACAAAACGCCGAAGCCGATGAGCCCGAAGACCCATCGGCGGCGCAAAACCTGCGTATCGGTATCGCTCAATCCGAGCCTCATCGATTGTTCACTGCGCTTTACTCATTACTGCACTCATTCCGGTTGCAAGCTATTTAACGACCTCAAGACGATCGAGTTGCCAGATGCTGCGCGAATAGGTCACCTCGGTCTGGTATTTCGGGTCGCTGTCATAGGGGTAGACGATCCACAGCGGGCCCTTCTGCCGGCGCGACATCTCGGCGCCGTCCATCTCATAGGCCACAATCGGGTCGCTTTCGGTGACCGAGTCCATGGGGATTTCGACCGCATAGTCGTTGATCGCCGTGGCGCGGATCATGCTTCCATCGGCACCGACTGCTTGTAACACCACCGACAACGGTACGCCGACAAAGGTGTTCTCACCTTCAGTCCAGATCGTCGAGGTCGCAAAAGTCCGCGCGGGCAAGGATTTCAACATGTCCATGTCGAACCGCGCACCATCCTCGGCTCCGGACTGGGTCAGGTTGCCGGTGATCGTCAGAACCACGTCTCCGGTGGGTTCGGCCAGATCCTGGGCCTGTGCCTGGCCCAAGGTCAGAATCATTGCCAGGGCTGCAAGTAAAATCCGCATTTCATTCTCCTAGTGTCCAACTGCACAAGATCAGAAAGCGTGACCGGGCAACAGTCGGGCATCGGGATAAGCACCTATCCAAACGGATAGGTGCCCGCCGTTACGCGGCCGGGCGCAGGTGGCCCATGCGCTGTGCCATGATCCGCTCAAACCCTTCGCGCAGCTCTGACCGCTGCAGGGCAAAGACCGCGGTGGCCTCAAGATATCCGGCGACCGACCCGCAGTCGAACCGTTCACCCGCGAAGGCGTAGCCCGAGCAGCCAGCGGTTTCGATATCCGCAGCGATGGCGTCGGTCAGCTGGATTTCATTTCCCGCACCCGGTGCCTGGCCGGCCAGACGATCAAAGATCGACGGCTGCAGGATATACCGCCCGACGATGCCGTAGTTCGACGGCGCCTGCTCGGGGCTGGGCTTTTCGACCAGGCCGCGCAGCTTTTGCACACGCCCGGCCTGCAGGGCGATATCGACGACGCCGTAGGACCCGATCCTGTCGGACGGCACGGATTGGGTCGCAACCATGTGGCCGCTCTGGTCACAATAGCTTTGGACCATCTGTGACAGGGCCGGGCGTCGGGCGCTGATGACGTCATCGGGCAGGATCACCGCAAACGGCTCATTGCCCACACACTCGCGCGCCAGCGACACCGCATGGCCCAATCCACGGGGCGCGTCCTGCCGGACAAAGCAGTATTTGCCATCCTCCAGATCGGCGCAGCGCAGGTTGTTCAAAAGCTCGGTCTTGCCACCATCCTTCAACTTGCGTTCAAGCGCCGTATTCCGCCCGAAATAGGCCTCGAGCGCGGTTTTCTCGGGTGACGTGATGAAGATGAATTCTTCAATCCCGGCCGCGCGCGCCTCGTCGACGGCATATTGGATCAGCGGGCGGTCGATCAGGGGCAGCATTTCCTTGGCCACGGTCTTGGTCGCGGGCAGAAACCTTGTGCCCAGTCCGGCGACAGGAAAGACGGCTTTGCGAATCTTGGTCATATCAATTCTCCTTGGGTTTTCTCAGTAGGCGCCGCGGCCGGACACGACGGCCCGCACGGTCATGGCAATCAGCATCAGATCCAGAAGGGCCGAGCGGGACCGCACATAGGCCGTGTCCAGGTCGATCATCCGGTCAAAGTCGATGGCAGCCCGGCCCGACACCTGCCAGAGGCCGGTGATCCCGGGGCGGACGGCCAGGCGTTCAAGCGCGCGGGGCGGGTATTTGGCGACCTCCTCGGGCAGGGCAGGGCGCGGTCCGACGATCGACATGTCGCCCTTCAACACGTTGAGGATCTGCGGCAACTCATCCAGCGAAAAGCGGCGCAGAACCTTGCCCACCCGTGTGACACGCGGATCGTGACGGGCCTTGAAGCACACGCCTGCGCGGTCGGACTGCGCCAGCAGGCTGGCCCTTTGCGCTTCGGCGTCTGTGGTCATCGAGCGGAACTTGTAGACGGTGAAAGGCACCCCGTTCCTGCCCACCCGCGTCTGCCGGAACAGGGCCGGGCCGCGGCTGTCCAGCCGGACAAGGGCGGCAATGGCCAGCATCGGCAGGGCCAGAACCGTCATGGCTGCCAGCGCGACGGTCAAGTCAAGAATACGGCTGGGCGTCAGCCCGCCGAGAGCTTTGGCGACGCACCGTCCCAGAAATTCGAAATTTCCGATCAGATAGCGGCGGGCCATGCGGCGTGGCTCCATCGCCAACCGCCACGCCCATTCCATCCGAACCCGCCGTACGATCCCGGGAGCCCGCCGGACGTTGCCCGCCAGAAAGTCGAACAACGCGCCGACACCCAGCACCAGGTTCGGGTTCAGCCGTGCGCGGTGCCGCGCAATCCACAGTTCTTGCAACGGAACGCCCATGGCCACCAGCAGGATGTCTGCGCCGGACTGGTTGATCTCGTCCAAGGCTTCGTCCGTCCGTTCGATGCCCCCAAACCCGTCGCGGCAACCGGCAATCCTCAGGCCGGGCGCCATGTCTTGCAGGCGCGCTGCCGCGGCCTGTGAGGTGCCGGGCGTTCCGCCCAGCAGATAGACCGTCTGGCCCAGCTTGGCCGCGCGCCGGACCAGGCGCGGGACAATGTCGGTTCCGTTCAAGTTCTCGGCCAGGTGTTCGCCCTGCATCGCGGCGGCAAGCTCGACCCCGATCCCGTCGGGCAGGACGAGGTCGGCTTGCGTCAGGGCTGCTCGATATTGGTCATTCTTTGCCCGGACATTTGCGCAATGGGCGTTCAGGAAAAAGACGGTCCGGCGGTGACCATCCAAAAGCGTGGTGATGACCGGCCCGGATTCTGCATTCACCACCGGTTGCCCGAGGATTTCGGTGATCGGCAGCGCGGTGCCGGGCGTGGTGTGTGCGCCGTCGAAAAGGGCGTGAGCGGCTTGAAAGTGCATGGAACTCTCCGAACATGAACTGAACTGTTGCTCTGAACCTGCCCGCTGTGCCGGGACCGCAACAGACGAGCATCGGGAGAGCACGCGGAGAAATCGGCTGACTGACACGGCCCGGATGCGGCACCGCGTGGAAATCGGGCCAGTTGCTCCTATCCGATCGGGTATCGGCCTGTCCGTTCGGTAGGCTTCACCGCCAATCATCAATGGTTTATTAACCTTTTCAGGTCTGGGTGGAGGCACATGGAGTTCATTGATGAAAGTTCTTATCGCCGACGATCACGAACTGGTTCTGGACACGCTCGTCGCCTTCATCGAGGCCGCGGGCGGGATCGAGCCCACCACCGCGCCGGATTTTGCGACGGCAAAAGCCAAGATCGAATCCGAAGGTCCATTTGATCTGGTTCTGCTGGATCTGAACATGCCCGGCATGAACGGGCTGAGCGGGTTGGAAACCTGCATTGGCATGGATCGCGCGCGGCATGTGGCGCTGTTCACCGGCGATGCCTCGCGCGATCTGGCTGAACGTGCGCTCGAGCTGGGGGCAGCCGGGTTCGTGCCCAAGACCCTGCCGGCCAAGTCTCTGGTAAACGCCATCCGTTTCATGGCCATGGGTGAGCAATATCTGCCCGTCGGTTTCATGAGCGCCGAGCAACCGAACGACACCCACCCGATGGCCAAGAAACTGACCGAGCGCGAGCGCCAGGTCCTCAAAGGTCTGACCGAGGGCAAGTCGAACAAGGAGATCGCCCGCGATCTGGACCTGTCCGAGCCCACGATCAAGCTGCATGTGAAAACGCTGTACCGCAAAGTGGGTGTCAGCAACCGTACTCAGGCCGCGATGGCCGCGCGCGAGGCGGGCCTGTTCTGACCCGCGCCCATCCTTTCGGATAGGGGGCCTGTCCCAACCCGCCCCGGCCTAACCCCTTGCGCAGCGGACAGCCCAAGCCGCATCCGTATATCAATCCTGTAAGAGAGGATTTGATATGCCGAACCAGATTTCCGACAACAAACAAACGCTTGCGCCAAACCGCCCTTGGGACTGGGCGCGCATCAGCCGCACGGACATCCGGTCGCTGGGATGGCGCCGCGTTCTCAAGGGCGGGCGGCTGACCGATGCGGGACGGCTGCCGCGATACGTTGCGTTGTTTCTTCTGGGATCCAGCTGCATCTGGGCCCCGATCAGCGGGTATCTGGCAACCGCGCCGGTCAAATACGCATCCCACGCCTCGTTGATCCTGCCGGGGTCGGGCGCGTCGGCCTCGGTCAATCTGGCCAATATCGGGCAGGCCTCGTCCTACGCCAATTCGGCCTTTGCCAACGGGTCGATCAGCCCCACCGAAACCTACAAGCGGCTGTTATCGGCCGATCGCATTCTGGATGCGGCCGCACGCGCCGTCGGGGCTGAGCGCGATGCGTTCGGCAAGCCGCGCATCCGCCTGGTGGACCAGACCAGCTTGATCCATATCGAAATGGAGGCCGCCAGCCCGGGGGGCGCGCAACGCCACGGCGATGCCCTTGTCGCTGCGTTCTTTGCCGAGATTGACGCCTTGCGCGCGGACGAGATCGCCACGCGCGAGGCCAGCAACAGCGGCGCAATCGACGCCTATCAGCGCTCGGTTCGTGAAACCCGCGCTGCGATCGAGCAGTTGCAGCGGCAGAGTGGGCTGCTCTCGGCCGCCCAATACCGTGAGCAGGTGGCCGCGAATGACCGCGCGCGCCAAACGCTGCGGGCCGAGGAAAGCACGCTGGCCCGGCAGGCCGAGCGGGTCGCCGCGCTTGAGGTCGCGCTTGATCTGCCGCCGGATGCCGCCGCGGTCACGCTGAAGCTGTACGCCGACGCGCAATACTTGTCATTGCTCAAGGATGTTTCGGCCGGCGCGGCCAAGCTGGCGCAGGCCGATGCCAATTACGGGCCGCGCCATCCGGTCTATCGCGCAGCGCGGGACGAATATGAAGGCGCACGGAAGGTTGCCGTCCAACGCGCGGCCGAGGTGACCGGCCTGTCGGTCGAGCAGCTCTCGGGTCTGGACCGCGCCCCCGAGGGAGAGCGTGCGCAGTTGCTGAGCGAGCTTGTCCGCGAAAACGCCCTGCGCGCGGGGCAGGAAAAGCACGTAAAAACCCTCGCCGCACAGGTCACGGCCGAAACTGCGCGCCTGTCCGCGCTGGCGTCGATGGCGGCTGAACTTGAAGACCGCCAAAGGGATTTTGCCGTGGCCGAAGCCGTCTTTGCCTCGGCCATCGCCCGGTCGGAATCGAAAAAGACCGATGTCTACGCCTCGTACCCGCTGATCCAGGTGCTGGAAAATCCGTCGCTGCCGGAACGGCCGTCTTCACCCAACAAGAAGCTGTCGATCGCGGCAGGGATTGCCGCCACGTTGATGCTTCTGATCGGGCTGACGCTGGCATGGGTCCGCAACCCGCTGATCTCGCGGCTGTTGAAAGACGCAGGCGAGAACAAGGCATGAGCCAGGCCGCGCCGCAGAACCCGGCCGAGCGGCTTGTCTGGCGCGCGCTGGTCTGGACATGGCCGTTCTATGCCATCGGCGCGCTCTATGTCGTCGGGCCGGTACTGGGATGGTCCCTGGCGGGGTTGGCGGTGTTGGCTTTGTATCTGGGGCCGGCGATTCGTCCGGAGCTGCGGGCCACGGGGCCGGTTCCGGCGCTGGCTTGGCTGTGGATGGCCGGCATGTTGTTGATGCTGTTTGCACTGTGGGCCGGCCATCTGGATTGGGGGCTGGGGCTGGGCAAGACCATCAAGTCCTCGATCGGCTGGGCCAAGGGCTGGGCGCTTATTCCATTGTTCATTCTGGCCGGGGCCGTGCTGCCGATCCGGCGCGAGGTTCTGGTGCGAGGCCAGTGCAAGCTGGGGCTGTGGACCCTGTGCCTTGCGCCCCCGCTGTTGGCTGCACCTTATCTGGGCCTGCCCAGCCAGATCTTCACCTCACCGCTCAAGGCGGTCGGTGGGCCGGGCCCCGAGTATTTCTCGGTCTATCTCTACACAATCGACCCGGCCAGTTGGACGCCCCGGTGGCAGTTCTTCGCGCCGTGGTCACCATTTGCCGCCCTGCTGGGGGTATGCATGGTCCTGTTCGCGCTCGAAGAACGGCACCGGGGATGGATGGCCGTCGGGCTGAGCGCGGGTATTCTCATGATCTTGGCGTCGAAATCCCGCATGGGGCTGGTCGGGCTGATGGCCTGCACGCTGGGGCCACGCCTTTTGCCGCTGGTGGCGCGCAGCATCGGATGGTTTCTGGTGTCGGCCGTGGCGACGGCGTCCGCGGCGTGGGGGGCCGCCGCGATCGATCTTGGCAACCAGGCACTGCAGAATTTCAAATCGGCCCGCGCCGACAGCACCCGCGTGCGCGAAACCCTGCAACGCATCGCCTATGAGCGCTGGCAATCCGACGCGGTGCTGTTTGGTCACGGAACCGTTAAGCCCGGTGCGCATTTGGTCGAGTACATGCCCATCGGAAGCCACCACACCTGGTACGGACTTCTGTTCGTCAAGGGCATCACCGGCTTCGTGGCTTTTATTGTCCCCTTCGCCGTGCATTTCGGCGTAGTGATCACCGACGCGGTCCGCTCGGCGCGTGGACGCTTGCCGCTGGGCCTGCTGATGACCCTGCTGCTGCTGACCTTCGGCGAAAACATCGAGATCGAGGCCTATCTGCTCTGGCCGGCGCTGCTGATGCTGGGGTGCCATCTGCGCGAAATGGCAGGGACCGGTGCTCAGCCGAGCGCGTAACCGGCCCCGCGTACGGTGCGGATCGGGTCATCCCCCCCACGCACCGTCAAAGCTTTGCGTAAACGCCCGATATGCACGTCGACGGTCCGGGTATCCACGTAGATGTCGCGCCCCCAGACCCGGTCGAGCAATTGTTCGCGACTCCAGACCCGGCCTGGCTTTTCCATGAAGGTCGACAGCAGCCGGAACTCTGTCGGGCCCAGCTTGATGTCCTCGTCCCTGCGGGTCACCCGGTGCGTCTCGGCATCCAGGACGATGTCCTCGTATTCCAACCGCTCGCCCACGGCTGCGGGGCGGGTCCGCCGGAACTGGGATTTGACTCGGGCCATCAGCTCGATCACCGAATAGGGCTTGGTGACATAGTCGTCGGCACCTGTCTCCAGCCCGCGCACCTTGTCGACCTCTTCGGATTTTGCCGAGAGCATGATCACCGGAATGGCACGGGTCGCGGCCGTCATCTTCAGTTGGCGGCAAATTTCGATCCCGGAAACGCCGGGCAGCATCCAGTCCAGCAGGATCAGATCGGGCGGCACTTCCTTGATCTGCAACAACGCCTCGTCACCGGTTTCAGCCTGGCGCACGTCAAAGCCTTCGGCCTCGAGGTTGTAGCAGATGATCTCGCGCTGCGCGGGCTCGTCTTCGACGACAAGGATCGATGGCGTTGGCATCACAGGACCTCGGTGGTTTCCGTTGGTGTCTTGTCGAGGCGCGGGCGGTCATCATCAGGCAACTGCCCACTGACAAGGTAGATGGTCTGCTCCGCGATCCCGGTAGCATGATCACCGATCCGCTCGAGGTTTTTGGCCACGAAATGCAGATGCATGCCCGGGGTGATATTGCCCGGGTTCTCCATCATATGGGTCAGCAGAGCGCGAAACACGTTATTGTACATCGCATCCACATCAGCGTCACGTTCACGGATGGCCTGGGCCTTGTCCGCGTCCCGCTGGATGAAGCAATCCAGGGCATCCGCAATCATACTCTGCACCAGCTGGGCCTGACGCGCTATGGCCGATTTGACTTCGTCCAAACTCGCCGAGTCCGCCAGGGTCACGGCACGCTTGGCGATGTTTTTTGCATGGTCCCCACTGCGCTCGAGCTGGTTGGCGATGGTGAAGGTCGCCAGGACCACGCGCAGGTCGATGGCCGTAGGCGCGCGCCGCGCGATGATGTTAGCGCTGTCGTTCTTGACCATCTCTTCCAACTCGTCGATGGCGCGATCGGCCTTGACGGTGCGCGCGGCGAGTTCGACATCCTTGTCGCACAGTGCCCGGATCGCGTCCGACAGGCAGCTCTCGACCAACCCACCCATGCGCATCAGATGCGCCTGAACAGACTCGAGTTCCTGATCAAAAGATCGGACGATGTGCTTGTCCTTCATGGCGTCCTGGGTCATCCGATTCTCCCGGTGATGTAGGATTCCGTGCGCGGGTCTTCGGGATTGGTGAAGATGTGCCCCGTGTCCCCGTATTCCACCAAGCTGCCGAGGTGGAAGAACGCCGTTTTCTGGCTGACCCGAGCCGCCTGCTGCATCGAGTGCGTGACGATCACCACCGAGAAGTTCAGCTTCAACTCGTCAATCAGTTCCTCGACCTGGGCGGTCGCGATCGGATCCAAAGCCGAGCACGGCTCGTCCATCAACAGGACCTCGGGTTCAGTGGCAACCGCGCGCGCGATGCAAAGGCGTTGCTGCTGGCCACCGGACAGGCCGGTGCCGGGCTCGTGCAGGCGATCCTTCACCTCATCCCAGATGGCCCCACGGCGCAGGGATTTCTCAACGATCTCATCCAGATCGGCTTTGGTTCTGGCCAGTCCGTGGATCCGGGGACCATAGGCTACGTTGTCGTAGATCGACTTGGGGAACGGGTTCGGCTTCTGGAACACCATACCCACCTTGGCACGCAGCTGCACCGGGTCGATCCGTTTGTCGTAGATGTCTTCGTTGTCGATCCGGATGTCACCTTCGACCCTGCAGACGTCAATCGTGTCGTTCATCCGGTTCAGGCAGCGCAGGAACGTGGACTTGCCGCATCCGGACGGGCCGATGAAAGCGGTTACCGTCTTGTCGAGAATGTCGACGGATACGTCCTTGATTGCCTGGTTGTCGCCGTAAAAGACCTGGACGCCCTTCGCCTGAATCTTGATGGCGTCGACGGCGGTACTCGGCTCGATCTTGCTCATGTCGTTCATCATGATGACCCCTTTGCGCTTACCAGCTGCGCTCGAATTTGTTGCGAAGATAGATCGCGATTGCATTCATCGTGACCAGGAACCCCAGCAGCACCAGGATCGCGGCCGAGGTCCGGCTGACGAAGCCGCGCTCGGGGCTGTCAGCCCAGATGAAGATCTGCGTGGGTAGGGCGGTGGCACTGTCGAACGGGCCAGCCGGGGCCGAGGTGATGAACGCGTTCATCCCGATCAGCAGCAACGGAGCAGTTTCCCCCAAGGCCTGCGCCAGCCCGATGATCGTACCGGTCAGGATGCCGGGCATCGCCAGCGGCAGCACATGACCGAACACCACCTGGTGCTTGGACGCACCGATGCCCAGGGCCGCCTCGCGGATCGACGGCGGCACGGCCTTCAGCGCCGCGCGGGTGGCGATGATGATCGTCGGCATGGTCATCAGCGCCAGCGTCATGCCACCCACGAACGGGGCCGAGCGCGGCAGCCCGAACCAGCCGATGAACACCGCCAGCGCCAACAGGCCGAAAACGACCGACGGCACCGCGGCCAGGTTGTTGATGTTGACCTCGATGAAGTCACTGACCTTGTTCTTGGGCGCGAATTCCTCAAGGTAGATCGCCGCGCCGATGCCCAGCGGGAAGGAAATCACGAAACACACGAACAGCGCCCAGAACGACCCGATCAGCGCGCCCTTCAGGCCCGCCAGTTCGGGGAACCGGCTGTCGGCATTGGTGACCAGGCCGGTGTTCAGCGGCTTGCTGATCACGCCTTCGGCCTTGAGCTGATCGAACCACGCAATCTCGGCATCGTTCAAGCGGCGGTTCTGTTCGGGCGTGTCGCGGTCGATGGTGCCCTTGTTCAGCTGGTCATACGGGTCAGATACCGGCACGGTCATCGTGATGGTCTGACCAATCAGCGCAGGGTCGGCCACCACCCGGTCGCGCAGATCAAACTGCGCTCCGTTGGACAGAATGCCTGACAGGGCCTTTCGGGTAGCCCGATCGCTGGTGTCCACCTCGGGCAGCAACTCGGACAGCGAGGCTTGCAACACGTCCTTGAAACCGCCCCTCGGCAGCTTTTCGGGCTCGATCTCCTCGGGGTCGACATAGACCTCGAGCGTGATCTTGGTCTGGGTGAACGCCTGGTATCCGGATGACACCAGCGAGGCCACCAGGATGAACAGCATCAGAAATGCAAACCCAATCGCGCCCAGGCCAAGGCCCTGCAGTATCTTCTGCTTGCGGTTGCGGCGGGCTAGGCCGGCGCGCACGGCGTCGGCGGTGTCTCCGCCTTTGGGCGAGTTGTTTTGTCCTGCAGTCAGGTCAGCCATGATTCTTGGCCTCAGTCATAGGCTTCGCGGTACTTGCGCACGATGCGCAGCGCGAAGACGTTGATGATCAGGGTGACGACGAACAGCATCATGCCCAAGGCAAAGGCTGCCAGCGTCTTGGGGTTGTCGAACGAGGTGTCGCCGATCAGAAGCGTGACGATCTGCACGGTCACCGTGGTCACGCTGTCCAGCGGGTTGATGGTCAGCGAGGCGATCAGGCCCGCCGCCATCACAACGATCATGGTTTCCCCGATCGCGCGGCTGACGGCCAACAGGATGCCACCGACGATGCCGGGAATGGCGGCGGGGAACAGCACGTTCAGAACCGTCTCGGCCCGTGTCGCACCCAGCGCCAGTGCTCCGTCACGCAGAGATTTCGGCACGGCTGACAGGGCGTCGTCGGTAAAGGACGAGATAAACGGGATCAGCATGATGCCCATCACGCTGCCTGCGGCCAGCGCCGTGTTGGGCGAAACCGGAATGCCCAGTGAGGCTCCGAAACTGCGCATGGCCGGGGCCACGACCAGGATCGCGAAAAAGCCATAGACCACGGTCGGCACGCCGGCCAGAATCTCCAGCACTGGCTTGGCCACCGCCCGCAAGCGGTCGGGCGCGAATTCGTTCAGGTAGATGGCCGACAGCAGGCCCACCGGCACCGCCAGGAACAACGCGACCACGGTAATGACGATCGTGCCGAGGATGACCGGAAGCCAGCCAAAGGCACCTTCGGCCGCAATCTGGTCCTCGCGCAGAGGAATCTGCGGTTCCCAGTTCAGGCCGAAGAAGAACTCGGTGATCGGCACCATCTCGAAAAAGCGGATGGATTCGAACAGCAGCGCGGCAATGATGCCGACGGTCGTAAAGATGGCGACGGTCGAACAGAAGATCATCAGGCCGGAAACGATGCGTTCCACACTGTGGCGGGCGCGGAATTCGACACCGACGCGCGACCGGGCAAATGCCACGATGGCCAGTGACAAAATGACAACGATCGACAGCAGAACCCATCCCGACATCTGATGCAGTTCAAGATACCGCTGGGCCGCGTCCATCTTCCATTGTTCCGGCTCGCCGAAAATCTGCCCCCGCGAGATCGACTTGATCTCAGCCAGCACCAATTGACGCCCGCCAGTGTCCAATCCGTCAAGGCTGCCGGCAGGCAGGCCCGACATGACCACATGGTCGATCACCGGCCCCTGCAGGATCAGCCAAAGTACGATCAGCACAAAGACCGGAACCAGCGTGGACAGAAAAGAAAACAGCCCGTGATAGCCGGGCAGGGAGTGCAGGGACGTCCCATCTGCGCGCAGACCGGCCGCAGCCCGTCTGTTCAGCAAATATCCAAGGATACTGACGCCCAACAGCGCCGCAAACACGAAAGTAGTCATCTGCCCCCCAGGCACAAAAATGGGCTGCCCGGTTTCGCGGCCGGACAGCCCTGTTAATTGCAAGTCTTACGACTTGGGTTCCATGTTCTGGCCGTCCAGGATTGCGTCCTGCAGCGCTTCACGGCGCTCGTCGGACAGGCCAACCAGACCACGTTCGGCCAGGTAGCCGTCGGATGCCAAAGCATCATCCGACATGTATTCTTCCAGGAACTCGTCCAGGTTCGGGATCACGCCGCGATGCGCGTTCTTCACATAGAAGTACAGCGGGCGGGACACCGGATAGGACTTGTCGGCGATGGTGTCGGCATTCGGCTCGACGCCTTCGATCTTGACCGGCTTCAGCTTGTCAAGGTTCTCGTACAGGAACGAGTAGCCGAAGATGCCCACGGCGTTCGGGTCCGCCTCAAGGCGCTGAACGATCAGGTTGTCGTTCTCGCCTGCTTCGACGAAGGGTCCATCGGTACGCATGCGCGAGCAGTTTTCCTTGACCCATTTCTTGTCGAAGTCACCGCTCTTGACGAAGTCCAGCTCTTTGCAGCCTTCATGCATGGCCAGCTCGACGAACGCGTCGCGGGTGCCCGAGGTCGGCGGCGGTCCATAAGCCAGGATTTCCACGGCCGGCAGGTCGGGGTTGATTTCATTCCAGGTCTTGTACGGGTTGTCCTTCCACTCGCCATCAACCGGCACCTGGGCGCCGAGAGCCATGTAGATGTCGGCCAGCGACAGGTCCCAATCCTGTTCATTGCTGCGCGAGATGGCGATCGACAGGCCGTCGAAACCGATCAGAGCTTCAGAGATGTCGGTCACGCCGTTCTTTTGGCACAGCTCGTATTCCGAGGCCTTCATGGCACGCGATGCGCCGGTGATGTCGGCAGTGTTTTCGCCGATGCCTTCGCAGAAGATTTTCATGCCGCCGCCGGTACCGGTCGATTCGACGATGGGCGAAGCAGCGCCCGTGTTGTTGGCGAACTGCTCGGCCACGGCTTGGGTGTACGGGAATACGGTCGACGATCCGACGATACGGATGGCGTCGCGCGCCGAGGCAGCGGACGCGGCGATCGCGGTGATTGCCAGAACCGAAGCGGTCAGTTTGATGGTGGTCATGGTCACTCCTGAGAATCAGCTTTGGCCGCCCCCTGCGGCCTTGTTGAGTGCAGTAGTCCGGGCGTGCGAAGCTTATGTAACGCTTTCGTAACAGTTTTATGACAACCCACCCGGGGCGGTTCAAAAACTCGTCTGATCCAGATGCGCGGCTTTCGGCAGCCGTTTGTGCACGACCTCAAAACACCAGTTGCGACAAGGTTTTGCGTCAAACGAACAAGTGAATGGACTCGGGGTCTGTTTCAGGGAATCGTTTAGTCCGATCTTTTTTCTTGCTGCCACGGCAAGGCGATTGGAGGTGCAGACATGCTGACCAGAAGACATTTTGTTGCGACTTCGCTTGCTGTTTTCTCGCAACCGATTCTTGGCGCGACATCGGCCGAAGCGTCGACCGCATCTCAATGGGCGGCTTGGGACAGGCAGGTGACGCCGGCCAACTATGACCCGGCCACCTCGAACCCTTGGGGGTTGAATCCCCGGTTTCTGCCGCAACGGGTCGAAACCAATCGGTCGCTGGTGCCCGGTGACATTCACGTGGATGCGGTCGCGCGCTACTTGTATTTCATCGAAGAGGGCGGAACCGCGATGCGATACGGCGTGGCGATCGCCCGTGGCAATCTCTACGAACCCGGGACCTATACCATCCGGCGCAAGGCCAAATGGCCGCGTTGGACCCCAACCTCGGACATGATCAAACGTGATCCGCAAGACTATGCGCAGTTTGCCGACGGAATGCCCGGCGGACCCAACAACCCCTTGGGCGCACGCGCTTTCTACCTATTTCAGGGCAATCGCGACACATATCTGCGCATCCACGGAACACCCTATTCCCGGTCTATCGGCGGGCGGGCAAGCTCAGGGTGTGTGCGCATGGTCATGGCCCATATCATAGGCCTGTATGACCGGGTGCAGCCGGGTGCGACGGCTCATCTATACCCACCCGAAAGATTTGCGACTGCCAGCAGCTGATCCGTCACGCCCGGGCACAGATCGGGCGGCCATCGGCGGTTCTCAGCGGTAGGTATGTCGTTTCGACCGGACCCACGTAACGGTACCAGTAACAACCGTCTTCGGGCATGATCCGAACGGCGGTCAGGTCCTGCCCCGGAGCGGCGATTTCGACCACGCCCTCGGGCACTTTGGCAAGATCACCGGGGGCTTTGTCGCCGGACATCGACGTGGTCTCGGTGCAGGCGGCAATCAGGGACAGCGCGCATAGCCCAATCAATGCTTTCCTCGTTGTCATGCCGCACCTTTCCGATTCCCAAGTGATTCTCTTTGCGTGATACCCTCGCATCCAAGCGATTCCGCTTCAATTCACCAAGGATCCGTCGCCATCCATCGTTGCCCTGTTGCCGACGGAGCACAGCCGCAACCGCTCTTGCCCTGACGGGATGGTTTGCTTGGTGTGCAGGGATATTCCGCAGAGGGCCTTGACCTTCCACTTGCTGGAACCCTTATGTACAGGGTCGACCGGATAATCGTGGTGACGACATGGCCAATATTTCACATGCCAAAATTCAGGTTCAGGGGATGAGTTGCGCGTCTTGCGTGGCCCGGGTTGAGCGTGCGCTCAGCGCGGTTCCGGGCGTCGACTTGGCTGCAGTAAACCTGGCGAATGAGAGCGTCCAGGTGGATTTCCATGCTCCGGCTGATGTCAAATCCATCGCACAGGCGATGGAGGCGGCGGGCTATCCAGCCGTAACCGAGACCGTCACGCTCAACATCCAGGGCATGAGCTGTGCTTCATGCGTCGGCCGGGTCGAGAAGGCTTTGCTTGCCGGGCAGGGGGTGCTGGCGACATCGGTCAACCTCGCCTCGGAAAGCGCGACCGTCCAGTTTGCAGCGGGCGCCACGACACCCGAAGCGATTGCTGCATTGGCCAACGCGGCCGGGTACCCGGCGACGCCGCGCAACTCGGCTCAGGCAGCGGCGCAGGATCGCAAAGCTGACGAAATCCGCATACTGGCACTGCGAACGGGATTTGCGGCAATCCTGGCCTTGCCGGTTTTCATCCTTGAAATGGGCGCGCATGTCATTCCCGGCATGCATCATCTGATTGCAAGCACCATCGGTCTGCAAGCCAGCCACTACATTCAGTTCGTCTTGACGACACTGGTCCTGTTCGGGCCCGGTCTTCAATTCTACACCAAGGGCTTTCCAGCACTTGCCAAAGGCGCACCAGACATGAATTCGCTGGTCGCTTTGGGCACGTCGGCGGCTTATTGGTTCTCGCTGATCTCGACCTTTGCGCCCGAAATCCTTCCGACCGGCACGGCCAATGTCTATTACGAGGCGGCCGCGGTCATCGTGGTTCTGATCCTGCTGGGCCGCTTTCTTGAAGCACGCGCCAAAGGCCGAACCGGCGAGGCGATCCGCAAGCTGGTCGGCCTGCAGGCCAAAACCGCGCGGGTCGAACGGGAGAACCGCATCGTCGAACTGCCTATTGATCAGATCGCAGTGGGCGATCTGGTTCACGTGCGGCCCGGCGAAAAGATCCCGGTCGATGGCTCGGTGCTGGGCGGCAGTTCGTATGTTGACGAAAGCATGATCACGGGTGAGCCCGTTCCGGTCGAGAAATCCTCTGACGCAACCGTCGTAGGCGGCACCGTGAACGGTACCGGAGCGTTGACCGTCCGTGCCGAAAAGATCGGAGCGGATACGATGCTGGCGCAGATCATTCAGATGGTCGAACAGGCTCAGGGCGCGAAGCTGCCCATTCAGGGCTTGGTTGACCGTATCACCCTTTGGTTTGTTCCCGCGGTGATCGCGGTGGCGGTCGTGACAGTCCTTGTTTGGTTGCTGTTCGGACCGGACCCGGCACTCAGCATGGCTCTGGTTGCCGGGGTCGCGGTGCTTATCATTGCCTGCCCCTGCGCAATGGGTCTGGCTACGCCGACATCGATCATGGTGGGCACGGGGCGCGCTGCGGAGATGGGCGTTCTGTTCCGCAAGGGCGACGCGCTGCAGATGTTGCAGGAAACCACTGTTGTAGCGGTGGACAAGACCGGCACCCTGACGGAAGGCCGCCCAGAACTGACTGATCTTGTGGTTGCCCAAGGGCTGGATGAGGGCACCATCCTGCGGCTGGTCGCAGCCGTCGAGGCCACTTCGGAACATCCGATCGCCACCGCCATCGTGCGCGCGGCCGAGACACGCGGCCTGAATCTGCCGAAGCCCGAGGATTTCAAGTCGATCACCGGCTATGGGGTTCAAGCGGTCGTCGAAGGGCACAGCATCCTCATCGGTGCCGATCGTCTGATGGAGCGCGAAGGCATCGACATCAGTGCGCTGTCAGATCACGGCGCGTCGCTGGCCGCCAAAGGAAGAACACCGCTCTACGCCGCAATCGACGGAACCGCTGCCGCCGCAATCGCGGTGGC